>JAWWBX010000271.1:0-6118 GCA_033720735.1 Saprospiraceae bacterium | reverse complement strand
AAGCGCGTGGAAATGGCACAAGACCATTTCTTCGTGACCAACTACTTCAAGACCTATCGCTACACGTACGACAGCCTCAAAGGCATCAACGAACTGGATTTGCTGGTCGCTCAGGTCGTGGTGTTCAGGTTTGTGCAGAAATCGGCTTTCGGCAACAGCATTTATTTCGTGAGCCGCCGCAAGATCTGGAAGGAATTCGTGGAGCAGCATCCCGACTTGTTTGCGCACCTCCTGTAGGTGTTGCCATCACTGCTCATTCAGCAGATCCTCCAGAACGGGGATCAACACCCCCTGCAAATCTTCCGCCGCATTGAACCCTTCGTGCCTGAAGCGCATTTGCCCCTGACGGTCGAGAATGACCAGGCCCGGCACGCCGGTAAAGCCAAATGCCCTGTGCACCCGACCCTCGTGATCATAGGCAAGAGCGAAGGGGAGTTGTCTCGTCCGGTGGAAGTTCAGCGCTTTTTCCGGCGTATCGCCCCCGGTATCCGTGCAGGCGATGACGAACACGGGCTGGTGTTGGCGGCCTGAAAAGTGTGCCTGCACCTCATCCAGTTCGCGCATTTCCGCAATGCACGGCGCACACCAGGTCCCGAAAAAGTCCAGGACCACTACGTTGCCCCGAAGGGTTGCGTTGGTCAGCGTGTCCTGACCCGGCAGACCCTCAAGGACAAATACCGGCGCTGGCTCGTTCATCCGTTCGCTCAGCGTGTCGGCAATGATGCGCGGGACAAAGAAGCCCGCCAGTACCCCTACCATCAGGAGCAGCGTGCCACTTGCGATACGATACACCACCCCCTTTTTCACCATGATGCCGATCCATACCGCCAGCAGGAAGCAAGGCAGCAACACCCACAAGCCAGGCAGCGTGCGCACCACCAGCAGGTAAAAAATGACTGTCAGCGGCCCGGCAATGACCAGCACTTTCATCAACGGGTGACTGGCATTGTCTCTTTGCCACCAGCCCGACAGGAACAGAGCCAGGGCACTGATGACAAAGGCATAGCTCAGATTGAGGCTGACAAACTTCATGAACAGTAGTGTCACCACCACGGGCATCACTCCGGCAAGAATGAGGGCTCCTGGTTTCTGCATCGCTCTCTGTTTGTATTGCAAATGGTACTAGAACTCCACCCGGTAGCTCAATACGGGAAACAGGCCGGTATGGTACTCATGCGCCAGGTTCATAGAAGCCTGGCTGTAGTAGGTATCAAAGATATTGAGCCGGTTGGTGACGTTCTGGATATCCAGCCGTACCGAGTGCGTCATCTTTGGCCGGTTGATGGTGTAGCTCATCCCGAGGTCAAACCGGTAATACGTTCCGGCCAATGCCTCCAGCGTCCGGTCTGACTGGTACACCGTATAGCCACGCTCGCGGGATTGTGCGAGGTCGATCGGTGTCGTCCGTTCGCCGCCATTCACAATGGCCTTGAGATTAAAACCGAGAATATTGTCGTCTGATCGTCCCAGCTTCCACTCTCTGCCGCCGATGAAATTGCACTGGTACCGGCTGTTGAAGCGTGTGTTGTACCAGCTGCCATTGATCGCCCGGAACTGCGAGTCATACAGCGAGGTGGTCACCAGGAAGTAGTAGTTGTGACTGAAACTCTTCTCTATCGTGAGGTCCAGTCCCAAGTTGCGTCCACGGCCGCTATTGATGGCTGCACCGGTCCCGAGCAGATCCCAGATGCTGAGCACGTTGAGCATCGAGGTGATCTCGGCCGGGTCGCGCTCCACGGGCACATCGTACAGATGCTGGTAGTACAGTTCGGCATGGATGCGCAAATGCGTGTTGAAACGGTGTCCGTACCCAAGCACGGCATGGAATGATTTGGTAAAATCCAGGTGCGCATTGGGCTGGTCGCCGGGTTCGGCACCATCGGCCCCTTCGATGAAGTAGAAGGACGGGTGCTCCGGTTTGGAATGCAGCCCGACTGCTGCACTGATAGTATTTTGCCCCGGAAGTTCGAGCTTGGCGGCTGCTCTCGGCTCAAGAGTCCAGTCACCCGTCAGTCCGAAGTAGTTGTAGTGCACACCGCCGGTCAGGGTCAGCCGTTCCGAGGGGCGCCAGCGGTACTGTCCAAACGCCTGAAATTGTTGCGACGAACCGTCCTGCTGCAGGTAGGTGCGCAGACTGCCGAGGTCATCATCAAGATAGCGTGACGAGAAATCAAACGAGCGATGCGTGGCAATGGCACCGAGCTTGTAGCTGTTTCGGGCGTCGATCTTGCGATGATAGGTGCTGCTCAGCCGGAAGGTCCGGTCGTTGAAGGCATCAAGGTACTCCTGCTGCCTCCGGTAGCCTTCGGAAGGTACCAGCGTGTAGCCATCCCCGTCGTATTCCTCCGTGCTAGCCGCCGCAACCGTCTGCAGATAACTGTTGGCACCGAGCAGGATCTTGTGTGACAACCCGATCACGCCGGTCTTCTGCGTTTCGACGAAACCCTCGCGGTCCTCGCTGTCGAACCACACGGTGCTGTCGCGCTCAGGCTCGAAATACGCATCGTTGAACCCTCCGAGGCCAAACACGCTGAACTGCCCGAATCCCTGGGTGGGGATGTGCAACTTGAACGAAAGATCACCATAGGCGGGCAGGACATCGCCGGCCGGATTGAGCCCCAGCGCCGACAGGGCACTCAGCGTGGAGTAGCGCACATTCACGAGATAACTTCCGCGACCTTCAGTCGAGAACGGTCCTTCAGCAGCGGCCTCGATCCCCAGCAGGCCGATCATGAAGGCATACTCGCGTCGCTGGTCATTGCCTTTACGCAGATTGAGATCGAAGACCCCTGATGAAGCGTTGCCAAATTCCGCCGGAAAGGCCCCGGTGTAGAAATCGGAGTTCGACAGCGTGCTGCTGCTCAACATGCTGATGCCGCCACCGGTGTTGCCCAGGGACCCGAAATGATTGGGATTGGGGATCTCGATCCCCTCCATGCGCCAGAGCACCCCGCGTGGTGAGTTGCCTCGCACGATGATCTCGTTGAAGAGATCGGAATCACCTCCGGTTGCCGAAACGCCGGCATAGTTGCGTGCCATCCGGGCGGGGTCATGGAAACTGGCGGCATACCTTGCTGTCTCCTCAACCGAGAACGCCCGCGCACTGACAAGTGCCATTTCATTCATGGCGGTCACCTCGTCTTCTCGACCGCGGACGACCACTTCTTCCATCGCGATTGTCGACTCTTCCAGCTCGATCTCGAGTACCAGCTGCTTGCCGCTGATCACCAGCTGGTTGGCGAGGGTCAGTGGCTGATAGCCCAGGTAGCTCACTACCAGGGTATGCCGCCCGACGGGTACGTCCAGAATCTCGAAAGTACCGTCCTCCTCGGTGCTGCTACCCAGGAGCGGGATGGTCTTCTCCACCAGCACGTTGGCCCCGGCCAGGGGGAGCTGGCTTTCCTTGTCCACAATCGTTCCGCGGATCGATTGGGTCTGCTCCTGGGCAAACAGCGCACCTGACAACAGGCATCCGTACAGCAGGAACAGGCATTGTTTCATGGTCATGGTTTTGAAGTTTGGTTGGACATGGCACGGCCAGGTACAGGATCATTGCACATGACACTCCAGGTCCGGGTGATTGATTGAGTTGGGGCCAGGCCCCGGTCTGATCGTCTGGTGAATGGTGCTTGTCAGTCCGAACTGAAGCGCAGTCCGGCATGGAAGCCGACCCAGTACTTGACATTGACGGGTCTCCCTCCGTTGTGATACGTGCGTTCGTGAAAGGTATAGTTGGGAAGGTCCATCCCGTAGGTCTCCGATACCGGGTTGTACCGTTGCGAAACGGCCACGTTAAAGGTCGGTCCCAGGGCCAGCCGAATGGGGCCCGCCAACTTGAGATCCCAGGTCAGGTTGAAAGAATTGAGCAGGTTGAGTTCATCGGTCCAGGTCTCCTCTTCATTGACATGCCGGCTCAGCAGTTCGAGCTGAACGTAGCTGCTCCGTCCCGACCTGATCGAGGTGCCGATCCCGTATCCCAGCGACCAGCTGCGCGCGTGGTCGTCATGCGCACCGATGTGAAAGATGTTATAGAAGGTCCGTACACCCAGGCGAAAATTAGCGTTGGCATGCATAGTTTCTTCAGCGGCGACTTCAAACGAACGGTACCCGTTGCGCACAAAAGTGAACAACCCGATGGCTGTACCGGATACGGTATCCGCCACATTGATCACCCCCAGCTGAAGGCCGGTCACGTGTTTTGCGACATTCACGGGTGCAACTTGCACGGCGGCCCGATCAGCAACGTTGACGGCACCCGCAAACTGGCCGGCAACTGCCCCGGCGGCGATATTCGCCGCACCGCCGACCTGCACCAGGTCCCCGCCGGCGCCAGCGACATTGCCGGCACCTCCGATTTGCAACCCACTCGCGTAGTGCCGGGCATAATTGCCAAAGCCAGACACTTGCAGGCCCTCCAGTTCACCTCTGGTGCCGTTAAAGGCTCCGGCAATCTGCAGCCCCTGGACATCGCCGCGCGCATAGTTGCCGAAACCACCCAGTTCGAATCCCTGGAGACCGGGTGTCGTCCCCCAAAGCAGGTTGAAGGACAGGTTGACCGGTTCGTCGGATCCCGGATGCGATCTCGCCTGCAGCGGAGGAAACAGGGACGCCTGGAAACGCAGCCCACCGGAAGCATGCTCGGCGTGTGCCAGCCGGCGCTGCCGCTCATGTTCAACGTAACGCGCGTTGCGTCCCGCCCAGTCGCGCGGGCTCACATCCATCGTAAATGCCGTGTACGAAATTGGAAGTTTGGTTGGTGATGGGATCGTACTCCGGCTCTCGTTCAAACCCTCGCTGGCATCGGCCAGTGAGTCGTCATCATCATATTGGTGCATGAGTCCCCATTGCCGGGCAGGATCGACACTCAGCACGATCTGGTCTCCAATGAATCCGTAGATCACGCCGGTTCCGGCAAACAACTCTGCCAGGGCGTCGGCCAATGCAACGTCGCGCAGATCGACATACACCGGCGCGTCGACCGGCACGATCTGACGGCTGTAAGAGAACTTGATGCCGTAGCGATGTGTCAGGTCGCCAAGTACCTGATCCAGGCTGTGGCCGTCGTATTGCAATGTCACCTCGGCAGAAAAATTGATCGTCTGCGCTTGCAGCAGCCCTGAAAGGGCAATCCATGCGATACAAAGTAGTTGCTTCATTTGGTCGGGTTATCACAAGGGGTACCGGCAACCCGGTACACGTTATTGTCTTGACTGATCTTACAATTGAGACTGAATGCGATCGTTTCCAGCACCTGCTCGAGCGTTGCCTGGTCGAAGTCCGCCTTCAACTCGCAACTCCCCAATCCCGGGTCATCGAGTTCGAAGGAGACCCCGAAATGCCGTTCCAGATCTGCGAGGACGAAGGACAAGGGTGCGTGGTCGAACACGAGTTTCTGATCCACCCAGCTCAGGCGATTGACATCATGGCGCAGCACTGGCACACGGACCGGCGTGCGCTGGCCTGGCTGTGCGACCGCCAACTGCCGGGCCGCAACCCTGATGCTATCAGCGGAATCCGCCTGGGTAAACGCGACCAACCCCTCGGTGACAAACAGCTCCACCTGCCCATCAGCCTTTTCGCTCAGGGTAAACCGGGTTCCAAGCACTGTGGCCACCGCATCGCCCACCGAAACAGTAAACGGACGCTGCGGGTCACTGGTCACCTCAAAGTAGGCTTCGCCGGTCAAGGCGACATGTCTCCTGCCGTCCTGCTCTTCGTAGGTCATCGTGCTGCCTGCACGCAGCCAGACGCGTGAACTGTCAGGCAGTACGACCTGCTCGTCGTTCCGGTCTGCCAACACGGCCATCTGGACGCCGTCCTGCACCGGCCTTTGATCAAACCAATACCAGCCCGCAATACCCAGGATGAGGACTGCGGCGGCTGCCGCCACCCGGCGGGTCCACAGCGGCCGTCTTACCCGGCGCGGTTCCGGCGCTGCGATCGCTGCCTGGATACCTTGCCAGTACCGTTCACGGTCATCGCGGGACAAGGTTGGGACATCGGTTTCGTCCCAGACCTGCTCCATCTCGTCAAACAACCGGCGGTGGGCGGGTGCCTCGGCCAGCCACGTCATCAGACGCTGGTACTCCTCCGGGGTGGTATTTCCCGAAAGGTGTTT
>JAWWBX010000270.1:0-6120 GCA_033720735.1 Saprospiraceae bacterium | reverse complement strand
TGGGCACACCACGCTTGCGCCGGTACAGATCGTGGGAGCAACGGATGTGGCAGGAAGTGCCCGGATGGTAACCGACCTCCTCGACGGCCATGGCACCGAGGCACAGCGCGCCGTCGTTCTGACCAACGCCGCCATGGCCATTCAGTGTGCTGCACCTGACAAGGACTTCACCGCCTGTTATGACCTTGCTCAAGAGAGCCTCGCATCCGGGCGCGCCGCTGCCAACCTGCGCGCCTGTATCGCCTTTAGTCAAAATTGAAATCATCATGCTACAAGACATTATCCGTCACAAACGAGAAGAGGTTGCCCACCGCAAAAAGCGCTACCCGCTGGAACTCTTGCAGGAAAGTCCGCATTATTCAGCACCCTGTATTTCACTGTGCAGGTACCTGCGCAGAGAAGATCGCATCGGGATCATCGCCGAATTCAAGCGTAAATCGCCAAGCAACGGATCGCTCGGGTATCGCCCGTCGGTTGAATCCGTCAGTATTGGCTATATGCAGGCGGGTGCCAGCGCCCTGTCGGTTCTGACAGACAATCATTTTTTTGGAGGAAGTCATGCCGACCTGAAAACAGCCCGTTCGTACAATTTCTGCCCGATCCTTTGCAAGGACTTCATGATCGATCCCTACCAGCTGCATGAGGCCCGCTCGTATGGTGCAGACGCAGTGCTGTTGATCGCCGCCGTTCTGCAGCCGGCAGAAATCAGCGACATGGTTGCTGCCGCCCATGAGTTGGGTATGGAGACGATCATCGAGATCCACACTGCCGGGGAGATCGCCGCCATAGATCCGGAGACCGAGATCATTGGCGTCAACAACCGGGATCTGACAAGCATGGAAACCTCGCTCGCCACTTCGATCAACCTGGCGGGTGATCTGCCCGAAGGTCCCTTACGGATCTCCGAAAGCGGTATCCGCAATGCACGTGATATCCTCGAGCTCAAGGCACTTGACTATCAGGGATTCCTCATCGGGACACATTTTATGCGCTCCGGTGATCCCAAACAGGCATGCCAGGAACTGATCGCAGCCGTACGAATGGCATCATCCGAAATCACCGCGGCATGAAAATCAAGGTCTGCGGAATCACCGAACCCGCCAACATGGAGGCCGTGCTGGACCTGGGCGTCGATCACATCGGGTGGATCATGTACAAGGATTCACCCAGAAATGCCCTGACTGCGGCGGACATCCTGAGCACCGTATCGCGCAATGATTGCCAGGTGGTGGGAGTGTTTGTAAATACGTCTGAGCGAACGATTGCAGATGCGATCAGCCGTTGGCAACTGGACCTGGTACAGCTTCACGGCACGGAGTCGAACCTTCTTTGCCAAAAGGTGGGAAAGCTCGTCCCGGTCATCAAGGCGATCCATATCTCTGCTCCTGCAGATCTCGACAAGTGCCTGCATTATCCTGATGCAGGGATGTTCCTTCTTGACACCAAAACTGCTGCCTGGGGCGGATCGGGCCAGACATTCAATTGGAGTTGGCTGGAGAGATATGCGGCGCCGCAGCCCTTCTTTCTCAGTGGAGGGATTGGTCCTGGCATGGCGAAAGAGATCGCCGCCCTGAGACATCCGCAGCTCACCGGCATTGATCTCAACAGCCGCTTTGAAGATGCCCCTGGCCACAAGAACGCAGCGCTACTCGCCACCTTCATCAATGATCTAAAAGCAAGTACGCATGTCAGCTGAAGGATATTATGGTCTCTATGGGGGCGCATTCGTGCCCGAGCTGCTTCGCCCCAACCTGGATGCCCTTGCACATGCATGCATCGTGCATCGGGAGGATCTCAGTTTTCAGGCAGAGTTCTCCAGATTACTCAGGGACTACTGCGGACGCCCCACTCCTTTATGGTATGCGCAACGACTTAGTGCGCATTACCGGACCGACATCTGGCTCAAACGGGAGGACCTCAATCACACCGGTTCCCATAAGATCAACAACGCGATCGGTCAGATCTTGCTCGCCGAAAGGTTGGGCAAGACCCGCATCATTGCAGAAACGGGGGCCGGGCAGCATGGGGTGGCGACTGCCACGGTAGCCGCGCTCAAGGGATTGTCCTGCACCGTGTACATGGGTGCCAGGGACATAGCCCGGCAGGCACCAAACGTCGCACGTATGCGCATGTTGGGTGCCACGGTTGAGCCAGTAAGCAGCGGGAGCCAGACACTCAAGGATGCGACCAACGCAGCGATCCGTGACTGGATCAATCATCCGCACGATACGCATTACATCATCGGCTCGGTAGTGGGCCCCCATCCATACCCCGCCATGGTCGCATGGTTTCAGGAGGTCATCTCACGCGAGATCCGTCAGCAGTTTGCGGAGCAATTTGGTGGCGGTTTGCCTGATGCCGTATTGGCGTGCGTCGGTGGTGGGAGCAATGCCATCGGCGCCTTCAGTTCGTTCATGAATGACGACGTACGGCTCATCACCGCCGAGGCAGCCGGCCATGGCCTTGACAGCCCTCGCACGGCTGCCGCTACATTTACCGGACGGCCGGGGATTCTCCATGGCGCAAAAACCATGCTCATGCAAACACCGGATGGCCAGGTGCTTGAAGCACACTCGATCTCCGCGGGCCTGGACTATCCCGGGATCGGCCCGCAGCTGGCCCACCTCATCACCAGTGGACGGGTACGATCGTATCCCGTCACAGATGACCAGGCATTGGATGCAGGTGCCCTGCTGGCACGTACAGAGGGTCTGATCCCGGCACTCGAGTCGGCCCACGCACTCGCACTCCTCGAACTCCCCGAGGTCCGCAGTGCGGGCAAATTGGTGCTCAATCTTTCGGGTCGCGGCGATAAGGATCTCGATACCTACCAAAACAAGAGGGATTCATGAACAGCGCACCGAACAAGACAATCCTCAACCTGTATCTGACGGCGGGATATCCGGACCAGGCCACGTCACGTACCCTGCTCCAGGCACTGCTCGACCATCCAGAGGTCGATATGATCGAACTGGGCATGCCCTACTCCGATCCTCTCGCCGACGGGCCGGTGATCCAGCATGCCAGCCAGGTGGCTCTGGAATCCGGCATGACCATGTCCGGTTACTTCGAACTGCTGGGGTCGGTCCACAACCGGCGACAGATCCCCGTCATCTTCATGGGATACTTCAATAATGTGCTGCAATACGGAGTGGAGCAGTTTGTAAAGCATGGTGTCAGTTGCGGGATGGACAGCTGCATCATCCCTGATCTGCCTCCGGAAGTTTTCCAGCACGACTACCAGTCGCTCTTTGCAGATGCGGGTACCGGGCTCAACTTTCTCGTCACTCCACAAAGCACCGACAGGGCTATTCGATTGGCAGATGCTCTCAGCCATCGCTTCATCTATCTGGTGAGCGCCGGAAGCACAACGGGCAATACCACAACTGATCGCAAACACCTGAGTGAGTATCTGAGACGGATCGATGCAATGCAGCTGAAGTCGTCGCGATTGGTAGGGTTTGGCATCTCGGGTCATGAAGAGTACCGTGTGGCGTCTGAATATGCCGACGGGGTGATCATCGGGAGTGCTTTGCTCCGACATCTCGCAGCCCGGCAATTTGATCCATCATCCATTCACGCATTCATTCAAACGATCCGTTATGATCATACAACTTGAACCTGGCTGTACAGAAAATCAGCTCCGGGTGATCCGCGCGTCTGTTGAGGCAGCCGGATATCAGCACAACGACGTCACTACCCAATCGGGTCACTACCTCGTGTGCATTGGCACGGGTGACTTCGACATCCGCAACATTGGGACCCTGGCCGGCATTCAGGATATCCACCGGGTGAGCGACGCGCAGAAACTCGTTTCAGCCAAATGGAAGGTCGGCCACACAGAGATCAGCATCGCTGATGGAGTACGGATTGGCAATGGCCATTTCCAGATCATGGCGGGTCCCTGTTCTATCGAAAGCGCAGAACAGATCAGCGAAGTGGCAGGGCATCTCAAGGCCCACGATGTCCGGATCATGCGGGGCGGTGTCTTTAAACCGCGGACGTCGCCCTATAGCTTCCGGGGCCTGGGTATTGAGGGCTTGAAAGTCTTCTCGGACATCTGCCGGGCCGAAGGGATATGCATTATCACCGAGGTCATGCAAAGCGATCAGATCGCAGCCATGTATCCATACGTGGACATCTTCCAGGTCGGTGCGCGCAATATGCAGAACTACAACCTGCTCGACGCATTGGGGGAGGTCGACACACCGGTCTTGCTGAAGCGTGGCATCTCGGGAACGATCAAAGAACTGTTATACTCGGCAGAGTATATTTTCTCGGGGGGGAATGAACGGATCATGCTATGCGAACGCGGGATCCGCACCTTTGAACCAGCCTATCGCAACACACTGGACCTCAATGGCGTGGCGCTGCTCAAGGAGAAGACGCACCTTCCGGTCGTGGTCGACCCTTCTCATGGTATCGGGATCCGGAGGTTTGTCGGGCAAATGACCCTGGCAGGAGTGGCGGCAGGGGCCGATGGGGTGATCCTGGAAGTGCATCCGCGGCCCGATCAGGCGGCCTCCGACGCGCAACAGACATTGGGTTTTGACGCGGCCAGTGCGATTTACCGCAAGTCGCGTGCTTTGCGCGAAGTCCTGGCCTCCTGACAGAGTATTGACCAATCGCTGCACATTGCCGAACCTCGCGCGCCATGAAGAAGGTGTTGCGCTGGACGGTCCGGCAGTATTTCTGGTTTGCGTTATCAACGGGTGTCAGAATGCGACATACGTAGAGTCCGCTGACAATCCAGCCTACCTGCACGGGGCCATTGAAGCAACTGACGGATGTCATTGTGCATGATATCTTCTCACCACCCGTGGCAAGCCGCATCTATGCGTATCGATCGCAGCGTATGAGGTCGTTGTCGCCTTCGACGACCGTTTCCGTTCTTTCGCGGGGCAATTGGCGGAGCTGGATTCCGTTCCACGCCCGGAAGCCTGTCGTCAATACAGTTATCCTTTGGCGGCGGTGCACGGATTCCTCAAGACTGGAAAGGCTGATTCCCGGGACAGGTCATTGAACCCGAATCGGTTTCCCTGAGCTTGCAAAAACATACTATCTTAACCTTCTGCCTGCAGCAGAGGCAATGAATCCGACATCCATGCGCTACTTGTTTTGCTTTGTTTCCATCATGACGATCTGCCATCTGGCCGGGGCACAATCAAATGAGAATCTGGTGGGTCAGGCGATCCTCAAATTTGAAGCGGGTGATTATGCCGCCAGCCTCACTGATATCGAAGAGGCACTGGCCAGTCAAGATGATCTCGCACCCAAAGAGCGTGCACAGGCGCATCTCTATCGCGGGCGGCTTTATCTGCGTCAGGAGTTGGATTCCATCAATGCAGGGCAGACGGATGCCATGCCCGACGCCAAACTACGGGCACTTGAGCACTACTTGCAAGCCAGGGAGCACGATGACGGCTCGATGACGGCCGTGATCCAGCAACAACTCAATCAGCTCTACGGGCAGCTCTTTAATGCAGGCGCCCAGGCTTACAACAACTCAAGGTCCGCAGAAGGGAGTGCGCGCACAGCGCTGCTGGAGGAGGCCGCCAAATATGTGGAAGGCGCGTATCAGATCAGACCTGATAACTACATGGTCAGTGATCTGCTCGGCAGAACCCATTACCTGCTTGAGCAATACGACCAGGCACTGGGCTATTATCTCAACGCCAGACGGCAGTATCGTCCCATTCGGTCACGCGAACCTGACTTCAGCGCCATCACCAACATCTTTCTCAGCTCGTCGATCATCTTCGAACAACACTTGACGACGCCCTCATTGAGCCGGGCGTTGGAGTCCGTTCAGGCAGGATTGGCGCTGCTGGACACTGAATACGGGAGGTATGTCAGCAATTTCTCCTCAAACAGCAAGGAAGGGCATCAAAGGTATGTGAACGGCAAGAAGGACCTTTGGGAGCAAGAGTTCAGCCTGCTGATGAAAATGCCGGACCGCAGGAATGAGGCCGTCACGAAGTTTGAATCGGCCGTGGAGGGCGACTTCAAAGACGATGACCGCATCCATGTGATGTACGCTTTGCTGGTACAGGACCGTGATATTGACAAAGCCATTGAATTGTACACCCGTGCCTCTCAAATCAACCCGCAAAACCAAAC
>JAWWBX010000269.1:0-6142 GCA_033720735.1 Saprospiraceae bacterium | reverse complement strand
GGCACCTGAACCCTGTACGACTCCGCTACGCTTCGCGTACAGGGCAAGCCCAGAAGTACTTCGCTGCGCTACGACTTCAGGGCGAGCACTTGAACCCTGTACGACTCCGCTACGCTTCGCGTACAGGGCAAGCACATGAACACGTGAACACATGAACACATGAACACAATATTCCATACATTTGCGAAGCACATATATGATATGTGTGGCATATGTGAGCACCATGCGTCAGTACCTCGACTTACTCCAGCACGTCCTAGACAACGGTATCGAAAAAAGCGACCGAACAGGAACCGGTACGCTCAGCACATTTGGCTACCAGATGCGGTTCGATCTCCGGGATGGGTTCCCATTGCTGACCACGAAGAAACTGCACCTGAAATCGATCATTTACGAATTACTCTGGTTTCTCAAGGGCGATACCAATGTGCGCTATCTTCAGGAGCATGGCGTGCGCATCTGGAATGCCTGGGCGGATGAGCATGGGGAGCTGGGGCCGGTGTACGGTAAACAATGGCGCAGCTGGGAGCGGGCAGACGGCACGACTGTGGATCAGATTACACGGGCCATTGAATTGATCAAAACGAATCCCGACTCACGACGCATCGTGGTCAATGCCTGGAATGCCGGCGAACTCGACCAGATGGCGCTGACACCGTGTCACTGCATGTTCCAGTTCTGGGTCGGGGAGGGGCGATTGTCCTGCCAGTTGTATCAGCGGTCTGCAGATACCTTTCTCGGTGTCCCTTTCAACATTGCATCGTACGCCCTGCTGACGATGATGATGGCACAGGTGAGTGACCTCAAACCAGGGGTGTTTGTGCATACGTTTGGCGATGTCCATTTATACCTCAATCACATCGACCAGGCCAGGGAACAACTCACGCGGGCACCGCGACCATTGCCGGTCATGAAACTCAACCCTGACGTTCGCTCGATCTTCGCCTTTGATTATGAGGATTTCGAGTTGCTCGCATATGATCCGCATCCGCACATCAAAGCCCCGATCTCGGTCTAGTTTAGATTGATTCTGAAGTCAGATCAATGGTCGGCGGCGCGGTGTTATAATAGCAGGAAAGCGGATCACATCAAGGTCTCAAATTGGCTGGAAGTTGTCATCAAGACACGATCATTAGTTTAGACCATGTCTAAATACCCAGATAGCTGTGGCAAAGGACATGATAATATATGTGAAGATGTATTTTTGCCGTGTTTTACCAGACGTGTTAGGTTTTCGACGTTCTCAGATTTCAATTTTGGCGAATAAAGTCCTCCGTAATGCGGTGTAGTCCACTCAATCTCAAAGGGTTATACATATTTCTATTTCTGGCTTTCGTGGGGTCGCTGAGTGCGCAGGACGAGGCGGCTCTGACCCCGGATCCGGAGATCGGAAAGACCCTCTTCCGGAACAAGTGTGCGACCTGCCACAACCGGGATATGAAAACCGATATGACCGGCCCGGCCCTGGGTGGGTTTGAAGAGCGCTGGGCGGATTATCCGCGCCAGGAGCTGTACGACTGGATCCGCAATTCGCAGGCGATGATCAGTGCCGGGCATCCCCGCGCCGTAGAGCTCTGGAATGAGTGGAAACCCACGGTGATGAACCCCAACATTGACCTCACCGACAATGACATCGAGTCGTTGTTTGCCTATATCGATCAGGAGTTTAACAAGGTGCCTGAACAGATTACCGGCGTGCCAGGAGCAGGCCCGGCCGAAACGGGAACGCAGAATCAATTCCTCTACTGGGTATTGCTGATCATCCTCGCCGCAGTGGCCATCGTGCTCGCAAGGATCATTGCCAATCTCAACCAGATCGCCAGTGTGCAGGAAGGTCAGGAGGCACCCCCGCGCAAGACCATGCGCGAGATCCTGACGAGCCGGGGTGTGGTGAGCTTTGTGGTCTTTGCGCTGGTCGTCTTTGGAGGTTACACCACCGTCAGCAACGGGATCGACTTCGGCCGTCAACAAGGTTACGCACCAGAGCAACCCATCAAGTTCTCACATGAGGTGCACTCCGGCATTCAGGGCATCGATTGCCAGTACTGTCATGACGGGGCGCGCCGCAGCAAGCATGCGGTCATCCCGGCTGCCAACACGTGCATGAATTGCCATGCCGCCGTGAAGGTCGGCTCCACCTACGGAACGGCCGAGATCACCAAGATCTACGCTTCCATCGGGTTTGACCCCAATACCGATACCTACATCGAGAATTACGAAACGCTTCCAGAAGACACCATCAGGGCGATCTACACCAAATGGATCGGTGACCAGTATCTCAATGCGAGTGGTGAGCTGACCCTCGGTCGCCGCGGTGAGGCGGTCGTGGAAGAACAGTGGGAAGGTATCGTCGATGCCCTTACCAATGAATTGAAACCGCAGATTCCCGGACCCATCGAATGGGTACGTATCCACCACCTGCCCGATCACGTATACTTCAGTCATGAGCAGCATGTCGGCATCGGAAAGCTCGAATGCCAGGCGTGCCACGGTCCGGTGGAGGAGATGGAAGTCCTGAGCCAGTATGCACCGCTGTCAATGGGCTGGTGCATCAACTGCCACCGTGAGACGGAAGTGCAGTTTGCCGGCAATCCATACTACGACAGCTACGCGCGCTATCACGAGGAGCTCGCCACTGGCGAGCGTATAACGGTGACAGTAGAGGACATTGGAGGCCTCGAGTGCCAGAAATGCCACTATTAATCAGCAGTGACAGAAGAGTACATGAAGACAAAACAGAACGGTACATGGGTTGGCGCCAAGGATCTCTCAAGGGATCCCGAATTCATGGAGCACGCCCACAAGGAATTCAACGAGCATTTGCCGATCGTTGACAGTTTCGGTGACAACCGGAGCCTGGAAGTGGGGGCAAGTCGTCGCGACTTTCTCAAATACCTTGGCTTCGGACTTGGTGCTGCCACTGTGGCCGCCAGCTGCGAGATCCCGCTCAAGCGGGCGATCCCGTACGTGGTCAAACCGGACACAATCGTTCCGGGGGTTGCCAATTATTACGCATCCACCATCGCGCAGGGTGGGGACTACTGCAGCGTGCTGGTCAAGACCCGTGAGGGTCGCCCGATCAAGATCGAGGGCAATGACCTCTCAGGTGTGACGAAAGGCGGCACCTCGGCGCGGGCCCAGGCCTATGTACTGAGCCTCTACGATACCAATCGCTTCCGGAGCCCGCAAAAGCGTGCCAATGGAACCTGGGAGGCGGCTACCTGGGATGAGATCGATAATGCCGTGGCTGGCCTGAATACGAATGCGCAGGTGCGCATCGTCGCTAATACGATCCTGAGCCCCACCGCCAAAAAGGTGATCAACGAGTTCACCGGCAAGTATCCCAATACACGGGTGGTGACCTACGATCCGGTCTCATCTGCCGGGCTCCTGCGCGCCAATGATCAGTGTTTCGGGCTCAAGGTGGTGCCCGATTATCATTTTGACAAAGCCAAAACGGTGGTCGGGATCCAGGCCGATTTCCTCGGAACGTGGATCAGCCCGATCGAATACGCCAAAGGATATATCGAGAATCGCAAGATCAAGGATGCGCACCATCCGGAGATGTCACGCCATTTTCAGATTGAAACATACATGTCGCTGACCGGCTCCAATGCCGACAATCGCGTGCAGGTGAGCCCGTCACAGATTGGCGCGGCCATCAAGCATCTGTACAACGCTGTGGCGTCCCGAACCGGAGGTGTGGCAGTGTCTGCGGCCCAGTTGCCCGACACCACGGCTCAGGCGCTTGACAAGGTGGCGGAAGCTCTGGTGGCACATCGCGGCGAATCGCTGGTGGTGTGCGGGACGAATAACGTGGGAGAACAGGTCCTGGTCAACGCGATCAACAACCTGCTGGGCAACTACGGAGCGACCATCACCTTCGCCGAGCACAGCAATCTGCGCCAGGGCGACGAGTCTCAGATGGGCGCACTCCTCAGTGAAATGGAAAGCGGACGCGTCGATGCACTCTTCGTGATGGGCGCCAATCCGGTGTTTGACCTGCCCAATGGTGAGGCCTTTGCCGCTGCGATCAGCAATGTGGGCCTCAGCATCTCATTTGCCCTTCTCGATGATGAGACGACCGCTGCCTGCCAATTTGTAGCTCCTGCGCATCACGGACTGGAAGCATGGGGTGACGCTGAGCCGAAAAAAGGACACCTGAGCCTGACCCAGCCGACCATTGCACCGTTGTTTGATACCCGCCAGGCCGAAGAAAGCCTGTTGAAGTGGTCGGGTAGCGCGGCCTACCAATCGGATGCTGACCAACCGTATTATGAATACTTGCGCAGCGTTTGGGAGCGCGATGTGATGCCTGCCGCAGGAGCGACTGATTTTCAGGCGTTCTGGGACAAGGCCCTGCATGACGGTGTCCTGCATGTTGCGCAGGCACCAGTACAGGTCGCATTCGCGGGTGACGTACGGGCTGCGGGCGCCAATGTTTCGTCAGTCGAAGCCAATGGCCTGGAAGTGACCCTCTACGAGTCCATCAGCATGGGCGGCGGCCAATACGCCAACAATCCCTGGCTGATGGAAATGCCCGATCCGATCACCAGGTGTGTGTGGGGCAATTACCTCTCTATCCCGCTGACATGGGATGGCGTGCGCGCATTTGACGGTCTCAATGACCTCGAGGACGGCGACATCGCCACGCTGATGGTGGGAGGCGCCTCGGTCAACGTACCGGTCATCAAACAATTCGGACAGAAACAGGGTACCCTGGCACTGGCACTTGGATATGGCCGGACCAACGCGGGGCGCTGTGGAACAGGTGTGGGCACCAATGTGCAGGGCTGGCTTTCGTACGACGGAGACGGCCTGCTGCAGTACTTTGTCAGCGGAGCAGATCTTTCGGGCAAGGTTGGAGAGGAGGAATACCTGGCGTGCGTCCAGTATCACCACACCATGGGTGTGAAAGGCACGGATGCCGCCACGGGTGAAGAGATCAATGCCGACGAGGCTGCGACAGTATACAATACCTACTTCGGACTGGTCAAGCAGGGGCCGCAAGGATCACTGGTCGACCGCTCGATCATCCGCCGGGCCCATATCGACGACGTCGAGACCTTCATCCACGACCTGGAGCACGAACGCGAGCATCACCAGTATCTCAATGCCCAGCAGATCTATGAGGGATATGATGACCTGTACAAGGAAGGACATCACTGGGGCATGCATGTCGACCTCAATGCCTGCATTGGATGTGCTGCGTGTACCGTGGCGTGTATGGCCGAAAACAACGTGCCGGTCGTCGGCAAACGCGAGGTTGGGCGTCATCACGAGATGACCTGGTTGCGCATCGACCGCTACTATTACGGCGATGTTGAGAATCCCAACGTGGTCTATCAGCCGCTGATGTGCCAGCACTGTGACAATGCACCGTGTGAGAACGTCTGCCCGGTCAATGCCACCAACCACAGTTCGGAAGGGCTCAACCAAATGGCATACAACCGCTGTGTGGGTACCCGCTATTGTGCGAACAACTGTCCTTACAAAGTGCGACGGTTCAACTGGCTCGACTATACCACTGCAGACCTCTGGCCGGTCAATGAGCGCGGTATTGACCACGAAGCCGAAGTGCCTTGGGCGGCGGACAACCTGACACGGATGGTCCTCAACCCGGATGTCACCGTGCGTACGCGAGGTGTGATCGAGAAATGCAGTTTCTGTGTCCAGCGCATCCAGCAGGGTAAACTCAAGGCCAAGTCGGAAGGACGCCGCCTGGAGGATCATGACGTCAAAACGGCATGTCAGACCGCTTGCCCGACGGGTGCGATCACGTTCGGCGATATGAATAACAAGGAGGGGGATCTCGCGAAGAAACTGGAATCGCCTCTCAACTACATCGTACTGGAAGAAGTCAACACACGTTCGTCTGTGAATTATCAGGCGCGGATTTCAAATAAAGACGAGTCGCTGGTCAGCTGATCGGCGTAAAGGAATCATTGATGAATCGATCAACGGATAGTCTTAGATGAGCGCAATCACCTCTCCAATCCGAGAACCCCTGGTACTGGGGCAAAAGACGTATCACGATATCACGGAGGATCTGTGTGCGCCGACCGAACGCACGCCGAGCAAGGCCTGGGTTCTGGCCTTTATTGCTGCGGTCAGTGCCCTGACATTCGGTGTTGTATGCATC
>JAWWBX010000268.1:0-6180 GCA_033720735.1 Saprospiraceae bacterium | reverse complement strand
GTCCGCTTTTGTCCCCAGATGGTGGAATGGCTGTTCTCGACCTGGCTCAGTTTCCGGGGAACGAGCGATTGCAGGTCCATCGAGTAGATCCCGCCATCGCTTTCAAATACGAGTCTGTTGCGTACAAAATCATATTCGATGTGGGTGGGTGTCGGAGTCACATGGTGTGATGAGACAGTGTTTTCATTGAGATCGATCACGTGAAAGTTGCCTTCGTACCCCGGCAGGTTGCCTCCGAAGAAATACCTTCCATTGAAGCGGTCAATGGTAGAATTGAATCCGGCATTCAGGGTGACGCGGTCTACGAGATAGAACATGGTATCGCGTTCCAGCGTCTCCAGATCGTAGGAACCGAAGACGTCACCCGCGATGCCAAAGATCTTTTGGGCTGTCGCGTCCGCCCGCCCCAGGCAGAGCAATCCAATGGAGAGGATGATATGTTGCACCATGGGCATCCGTGCCGGGATAAATGTCCTGTCTACCGAATCTCCAAAACCGGTGTCGCTTTTGTGAAGCTACCGAGAAAATGACAATGTCTTGCCGTGACCCCGGTATGCAGTTGGTGGGGAGCGATCAGTATGCGTTGCATGCCCGGATGACCGCCCGGAAGCTGCAGCCTGCGAGTGCGTCGAAACCGGGTTGCAGCGTGATGGATTGTCCGGCCCGGTATACCACAGCGCTGCCGGCCTCAAGGTTCATGAAGACGGGGTTGGTCGTGAATTCTGTTTCAATGATGAGATCGGCGCGCTTTACTGAGATCGAAAGTGCCGGAACGATCTGGTTGACCGATAGGGCGACAGGGCAGTCATCCATGCAGGCTTCCGCTATATACGATTCATCATCCTCCAGATAGGAGAACTCTGTCCCGCACATCAAAGGGATCCGGGTCACTCCATTCAGAAAGCCACCGATGGTGTCGAAAGGGGCAGCAGGATCCACCTCAGACGCCACGACGAAATGCAGATGAGGTCCAGTCGAGCAACCAACCGATCCTTCAGTTCCCAGAACGGTACCCGCGGAAACCCAATCGCCAACATTCAGCCCCTGTGCGGTCACCGTACCGGTTTCCATATGCGTGTAGTTGGTCCACTCGCCGTTGGGATGTTCGATAATGACGAAGTTGTTGCTCTGCCAACAGCACCAGCACTCCTGTGTGAAATCATCCTCGATCCAACGGATCCACCCATCAGCGGCCGCCACGATCTGGTAGGTAGACCCCAGCACCCCTCTGAGGTCGTACATTCCTTCGGGATTGTGCTGGAGGTATCCGTTGGTGACCTCGACGACCGTGCCGTCGGCATAGGGTATGCGGTACAGCCCGTCAGACAGGATGTACTCCATCGGTTGCGTGAGTCCGTAGGCTGCAACCATGATCCCGATCAGGTTGAGCTGCAGCCTCAGGAAATGTATCCTGGTGCGGGAGATGCGCGTGCCTGTCATGTTAGTCTGTTTTAGGCCGAGAGGACTTTTTCAGCTGTTCAATCTCCTCCTTCAAGTCGATGACGTACAAGGTCAGTTCTTCGATTTTTTCCATCATCCTGCGCTGCATTTCGCCCAGGTGCAAGCCGTCTTGCTCAATCTGTTTTGCGGATGGGATATTCGGAAGATGGCCGTTCGTTTGAATGAACGATTTGAGCTGATCCAGATCGCGCAGCTCATACGATGTGTCGAAAACATAATCGGGCCATGCACCGCTGAGTTCGACCCGCAACTCTTCCATGATGCCCTTTCCATCGACTGCGAGCAGATATCCGGCTGGAATATTGGCGGCATTCTGAACCCCGATCCCGACTGCGCCGAGTTCCAGTTCGCACATGAGAACATTGCCGCCGTTCTGCTGCAAATGGAGGTCGGACGTAGTGCCATTATCGCGTGCCAGTATCTCATTGTTGTCCAGGACGATGTTCATCCCGCTGGTGTTGCCCAGCCGGAGGTAACCGTCGTTGGTGTAGTTGGCTTCCTCACCGCCGGTGATCATGGCTTTCCCGTTGAGCCAGGCCGAATGGCCGCCGTTGAAGTTAGCCGCGTACAGACCATAGCTTGATCCGGTGGTGGCGTTGTTGGACACGTACGTGTAGACGCCGTATGCAGGGCTACTTCCAGCATTTCCAGATACGACCGAATGAACGCCGTACATAGCTGACGGTGCATTGCCGCTTACTTCGGATTGTACTCCAAAACGGCTCCCGCCAGCTGAACTGACATTTTCGGCAAACATGGCGCGGGAGACTCCGCTTCCCGCAAACTTGTTGACGACCGAGGAGATGCCATAGCCGGCACCGTCACTGTTGGCCAGGATGAATCGTCCGCCATAGTTATTGGAAGATGACCCCGTGACATTGACAAAGGCTCCCTCCAGGGTTGATCCCGCTGTCGGGTTCATCTGGACACGGAGACCGCGGTCGTACTGGCCGATATTACTGATGTAGGCTGTTCCGGCGAAGTATCCGGCATATCCCGCAGGTGAGAGAGCGGTGCCATAGATGCCATAGGTCTCTCCCGTGGTATGGGTCGCAATCCCGTATACGCCGATGCCGTCTTCTGACGCCGAAGTTCCCTGTAATCCCCGGGCGCTGCCGGTGAGCGCACTGTTCACCCCGAATACAGCAATCCCGAACGGAGAGGAGCTTTCTCCCTTCACCCCGACGGGGGAACCGCTTGTTGACAGGGCCTGCCCAATCACACCGATACCAGCCGAGCTGCTGGATGTCCCGAACACGCCATAATTGATGCCAGTAGCCGCAACCGCAGAACCGACGACACCCCGACCTTCGCTGGAGGCAGAACGGCCATACACACCCCAGGCCGGACCTGTGATTGCGGTCGCATTGCCGTATACGCCGCGGCCGGAATCAGAATCGGCACGGCCGAAGATACCGGTGGTCAAACCAGAGGTTGCTGCCGCAAAGCCGTACACTCCGACCCCCTGGCTGCTGAGGTTGTAACCATGCACTCCGTATCCAAAGCCAGTAGAGCCTGTGTTTTCCCCAAACACGCCCGCCCCGCTGCCAGAAATCACCTTCCCGTGTACGCCGCGCGTGGCACCAGAGTTCATTGACGCGAATCCGAACAGCGCAGCCAGGTCGGTGCCTGCCGTTTGGCCGTAAACACCGATTGAGTTGGTGCTGACACCGATGATCGCTTCATTGTTGAAGCTCTCACTGAGCAGTCCGGTCTCACCTCCATAAAAGTAGCCACCAATACCCAGGTCCTCGCCTGGATGGGAACGCACGGAGAGCCCTACGATACTGGTATTGCCGGTATACTGCACCTTGACACTGGCCACCGTATCAAGTGACGCAGGATCACCCTCGATACGTACCTGTGCCTGTCCCAGCAGGCAACCCGTGCAGGCAAAGAAGAAAAACAGAATGGTAATGCGCATTTTCATGACATGCATTGCTTTTGTTGATGATTGTGTTAATAGTTGCATGCTGCCGACCTGATCAGGATACGTCCCGTGGTGGGATCCGCGACAAATCCCGGCAGCAGCAGAACGTTCTGTCCTTGTAGTGATGCTTCAACATTGTTGATCAATTCGACTGATCCAGAGGTACTTACGTCATGGATTGCTGAAACCATGACGTAACCACTGGCCGCCATCACAGGCCCGTATACCAGGTCGGCCGGAGACTGGATACCGAGCAATGGGATGTCTGTCTCCAGGAATGAATGCGCCCGGGCATACTGTCCGGAGGTCAACTCATCGACCGTGCAGTCTTCACCAGCCCAGTAGCTCATAATGTTGGTATACGGCGGAGCGTAGTTGGTTGCTCCGACCGGATCGGTGCAGGAGCCGACATAGGCGCACCCCGCTGAGACAAAACAGGGGTCATCTTCGTGGTATGGGTCTGCTGGCGTGTCGCACACCTTGTCACCCGTCGTAGTACAAAAGGCGAGATTGATGTATCCCTCTCCGAAGGCGTCTTCAAACGTGTGCAGCAAGCCAAAGCAATGGCCGACCTCGTGCGCAATGGTGTGTGCCCAGCCGATATTGCCCTGGTCTATCGAGCAATAGGTGTTGGGGATGCTATAGGCGTTACCCCCGTAGTTGAGCAGATTGGCATGATAGAAAATATTGAGGCATCCAGGTACGAGGTATGGCTGCAACCAGGCTTCATTGGAGGCCAGGTCGGGATCGAGCATCGTGTTGACCTGGGTGTCATCAACGAAATCGACGCCCATGTTCGCAAAGCAAATATTGGTCGGAGCAAAATCGGCAACCAGCTCAGCAAATTCCGACTCGATGTCTTCCAGGGTTGCCGCGGCGTTGGTTCCGTTGTCATTGCGACAAATGTGAAAGTAAACCCGCACTAACTTGTCGACGGTGGCCTGGCGCAGCAATGCGTCGCGATGCGTTGCGGCCAGCGCCTCTGCCTCAAGATTGATCCGCGGTGGTTTGCACAACGGTTTCCTTTGCGGCTCCGGTCGGTATTCTGCTTTGATGGTCACATCCTGTGCCGTCAGCAATCCAGTCAGCAGGATGTGTAGCAGCGTTACGATCAACCATTTCACCTCTCTCATCTTTGGTTTGATTCATTCCTTCTTTGCACAAATGGTGAGCAGGTTAACAGAGCACAGAAGTTTTTTTTCCGGGTCTCCACGGCGCCGGGAATGATCTATTTTTAGGCAACAGCCATTGCAAACCTTGACGCGAACCAGATCTTTCCTTCCGCGCATTTCAGTGATTGTATCGGTATTGATACTCGGCATGGGCAGCGGGTCGCTGGCCGGACAGGGCCCCAATTTGCCGTCTCTCGACGCTACGTTTGAGGCATACTGGAATGCATGTGCCTACGACCAGATCATTCAGGAGAGTAGTGCCGCTTTGTCCCGTCAGAACGTCGATCGGGTCACAGCCGGACATATTGCCTATTGGCAAGGGATGGCGTGGTACGAACGCGGTGAGACAGAACTTGCCGAATCCAGCATCGCGGAAAGTGTGGTGCTCCTGGAGAATAGACCGGAGTGGGTTGACAGCTGGGCCCGCAGTGTCCTGCAACAGGCTCAGATGCGCTTCGACCAACAAGGTGTCGGTGCGGCGCTTCCGTTGGTACAGTCGGTTCTGGACAGGAGAAATGTTGGAGACCGACGCGTATTGTCGGCATTGGCCATGGCGATGTATCTATATGGCGAGTTCAATCAGATGCCCAAGGCCGATTCAATATGGGCAATTGGACTTGATCATATTGCCCTGACAGGAGACAGTCTTTCCGGTCCTGCAGCACGATTCTATCAGGTTGGCGCATTGAACTTCACACGACGCCATCGGCTGGGCGCAGCGCTCAAGTATGGTGAAAAGGCTGTGGAGATCATGCGCAACAGGGGAGAAGTGTCGGTGATGCTCATGAACGTATTGGGCAACCTCGCCACAGTTCTTGGGGATCACCGTCGATATGACGAAGCGATTCAACTGTTCGAGGAAGCTTTGAATCTACCGGTCTGTGACGGGGTTTCGCGGACGAAAGTTGCGGCAATCATCAGTGGAAACCTCGGGGCGCAGTACAAGATGCGTCGGCAGTATCGCTATGCCCAGGTATTCCTGTTGGAGGCCCTGCGTTTGCACAACTCGATCATCGACGGCCCACACAACTGGAAATTGAACAGTCTGTTTCATCTCATTGACCTGTACGGACGGCAGGGGATGCGTGATAGCGTGATCCAGCGCGTTGAAGATTTCAGAGAGATGTGGGACCAGGTCGACCACCCCAATCCTGTGTTTCTATCTGAGAGCCACACAACACTTGCCCGGGTTGAACCAGACCCGCAAATGAGGCTTGCACACATTTTACGATCGTATCAGATCAATGACTCCGTTTTTGGTCCGCGACATTTTACAACGATCAGTAGCGGAATGGGTGTTGCCTCTGCGTATGCGGGAATCGGCGATTATGACAACGCGTTGAAGTTTCAGAGGCTCGTCAACGAAACGATGGCGGCGATTGGTGGACATCCGCCCATCCCCGAATTGTATCTGGAGCTGACCGAAGGAGCCATTAATACAGAAAACCTGTCTGCCGCTGAGGCCTTCCACGATACTGCGATTGTTCGGCTCGGACAGCAAACGCAGGCCGACGTGCACATCCTGGATGCGATGGTATCGGCTCCGGAACTTTTTTATCAAAGTGGGCTGCTACATCAAGAGCAAGGATGGGCAACGGGAGATACACAACGCTTGAT
>JAWWBX010000267.1:0-6195 GCA_033720735.1 Saprospiraceae bacterium | reverse complement strand
GTCCGAAATCAACGCCAGCGAAACGAATTGATCACGTCGGCAAGATCTTGTTTGAGAAACTCATTGACCGGCGCGAGACTGTCGGGACGCACCTCAGCCTGATAATAGAGCGCAGCTTTTACGAAGTGACGGGTGCTGTCAGTGAGATAGAAATGCATGGGCGATGCAGCAGGGCCCTGAAACTCCATGATCAACCCACCCACCCCTTGCGCATTGCGTACGCGGATTTCATCCATGTAGTTGGAGCGCTGATTGATCTTGTTGGCGATCGCAAACGCATCCTGGATGAGATCATCCAGCGTCTCCGCATCGCGCAGCGGATGGTAGCTGAAGTGGATCCGTGCATTGAGGGCAGGAACGGACAGGTCAAACCAGCACGGTGACGCTGGCGCTTCACCGAAGAACTCTGTGCGCAATTGGACCTGCGCATAATCGGGATAAGTAAACGTAAAAGGGCATGACGCCTGATCGAACGGGACAAGATTCCGTTCCGGAAAGACGACCCTTGGGTATGCATGCGGCTTTGGGACGGCATCGCCGCGATCGCCACATGCTGCCACGACCAGTATGATGACTGCCGCGAGGCTAGCTCTCGTCAGAAAGGTGGATCCGGATCTTTTCAATGCGCTTTTTTGAAACTGAGAGTACGATAAACTGAAGCCCGTCGAGGACAAACTCCTGACCTTTGACCGGCATCTCACCATTGAGTTCAAGGAGCAATCCTGCCAACGAGTCGGCGTCACGCCGTGCCCCCTCGAGCCGGCTGGTCTCGATGCCCATAGCACGACAAGCCTCGTTGATCAGCACTTTGCCGTCAAATACAAACGTACGAGGATCGATTTCCTTGTATTCGCCTTCGCGCGCATCATCAAATTCGTCCTTGATCTCGCCGATGACCTCCTCCATGACGTCTTCCAACGTCACCAGGCCGGCGCTACCGCCATACTCATCCACAACGATAGCCATGTGTACCCGCTCACGTTGAAAGTCCTTGAGCAGATCGTTGATCTTCTTGGATTCCGGTACATACAACACCTGGTTGCGCACCAGGCCCTGCCATGCAAATGCACCATTTTCCTTGCGATGACCGATCAGGTCCTTGACATAGAGGATACCGGTGATATGATCGAACGACTCCTGGTAGACAGGGATGCGCGAGTAACCGGAGTCCCTGACCGTCGCAAGGAGCTCATCAAAATCCACCGTCTCATCCACCGCCACGACGTCCACCCGTGCCCGCATGACCTGCTTGACGGAGACATCATTAAACTTGATGATACTTTTCAGGATATCCGCCTCGATCTTTGAGTCATCATCCTGACTCACTGCCAGGTCAATTGCCTTGTCAATGTCGTCCTTGTTGGCCTGTCCGGCCATTCCTGAACGAAACCGCCGTTCAAGACCCGAAGACCAGCGTACCAGCAGAGAACTCAGCGGGGAAAACAGTGAAACCAGCAACTGCAACGGCAAGGACATCCAGCGGGCCAGGCGAATGTTGTTCATCTTGGCATAGATCTTCGGTGCGACCTCGCCAAACAGAACCAAAAGAAAGGTCACCCCGAATACTGTGATGAGGAAACTGACAGCCCGGGTCAGTTCGTCCACGGTCGTGAGAGAGGAGAGTACTGGTAACCGGTGGAGACTTGCGCCCCACAGACCAAAGGTGTCGGCAGGGATCGTATTCCAGACGATGTACTCCGCGAGAATGACAATGGCGATGTTAACGAAGTTGTTGCTGATGAGGATGGTAGCCAGCAAGCGTCGCGGGATCGAGCGCAGGTAGATAATGCGCCGCCCGCTGGGGCTGTTCTCTGTTTTTAGGTCACTGAGATTTTGCGAGGTCAGCGAGAAATACGCCACCTCGGATCCGGAGATGAAAGCCGAGCAAAACAACAGACACAGCAGCAACAACAGAGAGAACGCGGTGCCAGCAGAAAAAACCAGAACAAAAAGAGGAAAAAAGCAGGGTAACGGTATGTCTGAAAGAGCAGGTTCTGATTCCAAGATGACGTGAGTTTCTGTTCAGTGGCAGCACCTAGAATGGCAGGTCATCCTCGACAGCTTGTGTGTCGGGCCCCGACGGTTCGTTCGAAACTGCCGATGGCGAACCGGCCAATGCATTTGTCGATGGAAAATCTTGCGCATATCCACGATCGGAGCTTTCTCGACGATCCAGAGACCGGAACGTATTGGCTACGATCTCGGTCGACCAGCGATCATTGCCATCGCGGTCTTGCCACTTGCGATGCGTGATCTTGCCTTCAACATAAACCAGGCTGCCTTTCTGCAGCTGCTTCTCGGCCCGTTCGGCGAGGGCCCGCCAGACGACCACGTCATGCCACTCCGTAATTTTCTGCCATTCGCCCGACTTGTCGCGATAACTCTCATTGGTCGCAACGGGAAACTTTGCAACGACATTTCCTCCTTCGAGATGCCGCACCTCGGGGTCGCGCCCCAAATTGCCAATCAAAAAAACCTTATTGACCATACTTCGTCGTTACAGCTGAGATATTATAAAAGTATCGAATTAGACCTGAAATAGCAATCAATGATTTTAGGGACCGCGAAGTTATTCAGCTTTTGGAATTCGACAAACCGATACCCCTCTGGCAGGGCCTCGACATCCAGCTCCGCCCAGCTGTAAGCATAGAATATGCAGTGAATATGCTGATGTGTCAGTACCTGTTGATCGGTGCTGATAGACGGTTCGGGATGCGCACCTGAACCGGTCAGGGTGATCAGGAGATCACGCACCACCTCTGCTTCCGGTGTTTGTTGTGAGCACTCAACGAGTGGGAAATCATACATTCTGTGCCAGATATCCCGCCTGGTGCGTTGACGCATCAAGACCCCGTGATCATTGTACAACACGAGATAGTGAAACCAGCGATGACGCCGCGGTTGCTTGCGCTTGCGCACCGGCAACGTCTCCACGAGGCCGCCCTGATAGGCCACGCAATCACGCGCCAATGGACAGTCACCACATTGCGGGGAGGCCGGCGTGCATTGCAGGGCACCAAAATCCATGATCGCCTGGTTGAAAGTCGATGGTGAGACCTTCGACATCAATGGGGTGAGCGCATCCTCCACTGCCCGATGCAACGCGCGGGATCCGACCGGGTCACTCAAGCCGAGGAACCGGCTCATCACCCGCAGGACGTTGGTGTCGATCACGGGCACGGGCAAGTCGTATGCAAAGGAGGCGATGGCAGCAGCGGTGTACGGACCAACACCAGGAAGTGTGAGCAGCCCCTCATATGTGCGGGGAAACGCGCCGTTCAGAGATTGCGAAATGTGTTTTGCGGCAGCGTGCAGGTTGCGCGCCCGGGTATTGTACCCGAGGCCCTGCCAGTCTTTGAGAACCTGATCCTCGGATGCCGCCGCGAGCTCATGCACGGTGGGATAGCGGTCTGCAAACTTGCGATAGTAGGGGATGCCTTGTGCAACCTGTGTTTGTTGCAAGATGATTTCTGACAGCCAGATATGGTAGGGGTCGTCAGATTGCTTCCAGGGGAGGTCGCGAAGATGAAGCCCGGCCCACTTGAGAAGGGGCCGGGCCAGTATGTTATACGGATTTGTTCGGGTCACGCTCGTATCAGGACGCATCAGGCACAAAGATGCACAGGCGTCAGGATACTGCCAATCCTACACGTGCAGGGTCTCGTAGCGCGCCGCGATCATCTCCTTCAGCGCTTTGCGCGCAAAGAAGATCCGGCTTTTCACCGTGCCCAGGGGCAGACGCAGCTTGTCTGCAATCTCCTGATACTTGTACCCGACGTAGTGCATTTCGAACGGCACCCGCAGCGTGTCATCAAGACGGTCGATCATGCCCTCAAGCTCGTCCATCATGATGTTCGAATGCGCCTTGTTCTGGATCACAGCCGAACCACTGTTGATGTAGTACAGGTTGTCCGTTGAATCAATGATGGTGTTGGCCTTGGCACGTTTGCGGTAATTGTTGATGAAGATATTCTTCATGATCGTCAGCAGCCACGCCTTGAAGTTGGTTCCCGGCCTGAACTTGTCGCGATTACTCATCGCCCGAAAGGCCGTCTCCTGGTACAGGTCCTTGGCTTCTTCTGGATTCTTGGTCAGATTGTATGCAAATCTCCGCAGTACCTGGGTCAATGCATCAAACTCGAGATTGAATTCTACTGTGGACATAATCGCTTCATTTAATGTTACACCAAAAATAACCGTTACTTAGACAAAAGTCAAGTGTTTGGTTAAACAAGATCAGGTGATGTAGGTACAAATATTCGGATGTCGAAGTAAGGCATGGTGTTAAAACGCTGATTATCAGTGAATAACAGAATAGACAAAAATTTGAAAAATTTCAAAAAAAATTGAAAGAAGTTAATCCTGGTGCTATTTCTGGGCTCTGTGCAACAGGACAATGGCCACGATCGTGAAGAGAATGTTGGGTAGCCAGACGGAAATGCCCGAAGGCAGATCGAGCTGGTTGGCAAACGTGGTGGAAAACCGCGACAGCACGATATAGAGGGCCCCGATGGTCACCCCAAAGGCCAGATGCAGTCCCACGCCGCCGCGCACCTTGCGGGAGGCCACTGCCGCACCGATGATGGTCAGCACAAGAATCGTGTAGGGATCGGCTGAGCGGCGGTGCAACTCGGTGACCATCTTCTTGGCCGTGTCGAGGCCCTTGGCGTTTTCGTAGGCAATAAAGGCGCGCAGCTCACCGGAAGTCATCATCTCCTTTTGGTTGGAATAGCGGACAAAGTCAGCAGGTACGAGATTGAGGGTGGTATCAAGGGATCCTTTCTTTTCAAGCGCAAACGACTCACTATCGCCATCAAACCGGCGAATCTGGTAGTCAGAAAGGCGCCAGTTGTTGGGGGGACCGACCCACTCCATGATCTCCGCATTGATCAGCTCCACCATTCGCCCTCCTGCAAACCGCTCCAGGAAGACCCCGCGCATGCTTGTATCACGACTGCGATAATTGCGAATAAAGATCTTGGAGTCCGCGTCCAGAAAGATGTGGATGTTTTCCGTTTTGAGACGTTGGTTGCTGGGATGGATGTAGGTATTCTCAAAATTGATGTAGGTCTTGTTGCCCAACGGGATGAAGTAATGACTTCCGACAAAATGCACCACCGCCAGCACTCCGCCCGCTATCAGATAGGGGCGCAGAAAACGGCGAAAACTCACCCCGGCGCTCAGCGTGGCGATGATCTCGGAGTTTTTGGCGAGGCGTGAGGTGAAAAAGATGACCGCCATCAGGGCAAACAACGGCCAGAGGATCCCGTTGATCCATGGAATGAAGTTGAGGTAGTATTCACTGATGACCTGACGCGCCGGCAACTCCTTGTCAATAAACTTCTCCAGCTTGTCGCTGAAGTCAATGACCAGGGCGATCATGGTAAACATGAACGCGGAGAAGAAGAAGCTGACGAAAAACTTCTTGATAATGTATTTGTCGAGAATCGAAAGCAACGATGCAGGGGTTTTGAATCTCTCTCCTTACAAACGTACCGAAAGCGATTTTGACACGTCGCGCTTCCATGTAGAGAACGTGTTCTGCAAGATATGCTGGCGGGCTTCACGGACCAACTCCAGGTAGAACGCCAGGTTGTGGACACTGCAGATCATGCCACCCAGCATTTCTCCTGATAACACCAGGTGACGCACGTATGCCCTGGAATAGATGCCTCCCCATCCCGGGCTGTCGGGGTCAAGCGGGCTGAAATCACGCTTCCATTTCTCGTTCTTGATGTTGATCACGCCGCTCCTCGTATAGAGCAGGCCGTGGCGCGCATTACGCGAAGGCAGCACGCAATCAAACATATCGACACCGAGCGCAATGCACTCCAGCAGGTTTTCAGGCGTACCAACGCCCATCAGATAGCGTGGCCGGTCGGACGGCAGGATCCGGCAGACCACATCCGTCATCGCATACATTTCATCGTGCGGCTCTCCCACCGAAAGCCCGCCGATGGCATTGATCGGCATCTCTTTGCCGGCAATGTACTCTGCCGAAACAGTGCGCAAGTCGGCAAAGGTGCTCCCTTGCACGATCGGGGCCAGAATCTGCTCGTAGCCGTGCCGTGGACCATGGTCTGCAAACCAGGCACAACACCGGTCGAGCCACCGGTGCGTGAGTCGCATGGACTTCTCGGCGTACGCGCGATCACAGGGATAGGGCGTGCACTCATCGAAGGCCATGATGATATC
>JAWWBX010000266.1:0-6197 GCA_033720735.1 Saprospiraceae bacterium | reverse complement strand
TGTCGGATGGTTCAATCCATTGTTGCGCCTGCTTCAGGCTTATGACCGGGAGGGTGAGCTCCACACGCGTTCCCGCGGGACTGCCGTCATCATGAACCAAGTCATGCACCTCGACGGCCGCATCAATCCCCAGAGATTGCTTGATCAAGGCGATCCGGTCACCGGTGATCCGCATGCCGTAAGACTTCTTCAGCAGGCGATCTGCGGTTCCTGCCTGGTCGGAGTGCTGGCGCCCTACACCATCATCCGAGATCAACAGGTGCAACTGGTCCTGTTCGACACGGACATCAATCTGCAACTTCCCCCGCTCCTTTTTGTGCATGAGCCCATGCCAAATGGCATTCTCAACATAGGGCTGCACCAACATCGGGGGAATGAAGAGCTCCTCGGGATCGACGGCGTCATCGACTGAAATGTGGCTGTCAAACCCGTCATCAAAGCGCAGTTTCTCTATCTCAATATACAGCTCAAGGGCCTGTAGCTCATCCGCAAGAGTGATGAGCTTTGACTTGCTGTTGCGCAGGACGAGACGCATCAGATGTGAAAAACGTGTCAGGTAGTGATTCGCAACCTGCGTGTCCTGCTTCATGACATGCATCTTGATCGAGTTGAGCGAGTTGAAGATAAAATGTGGATTCATCTGCGCACGCAAGGCAGACATCTCTGATTCGGCAAGCAGGTGCTGATAGGAGCGCTCAAGTTCTGCACGCTTCCTGCGTTGTCGTGATACCAGAGAAAAATACAGGATGATGCCACCAAGGATCACCGCCAGGATCAGGAACTTCAACTCCCGCGATGCCCAAAACGACACAAATTTTTCAATTCTCCACGGCTCTCCATCAACCCAGGTCTCGCCATCCAGGCTGGCCTGGTACAACAACTCGTAACTCCCGCCTTCGAGGTCGTACGAAAGATTGGCGCTGCCGCGACTCGTCCGCCAGGTCCGGTCTACCCCGGTCAATTGATATCTGTAATAGACGGAATCGGGCTGATAAAACCGCGGCGCAACAATGCGGATTGACACTGTGTTGCCCTCACGACCGATCGTGAGAGTGGGTTGATGAAATCGCAGGTTCCTGGGGCGGATCGGTGTGCCATCGATCGCAATCGCGGTGATCGTCGGAGGATAGAGTTCTTCTTCGTCCGGCGTGGCCCCGGCCAGATGGCCCAAGATACCTCCACTGCTTCCCACGACAATCAGATCTCTTGGATTGAGTTGCAGCATTTGATTGGCATAGCGTCCTCCTGGGTAGATGTGCGGGATGGGAACAGAGTCGTAGTACGAAAACTCATGCGTGCCCAGGTTGAAAACTCCAAACCCGACGTTGCTGTTGACCCAAATCTCGTCTTCGTCCTTGGATTCAATGTCGTAGTAGACATTGAACTCAGGTGTCCGTCGCGGATCGAAATAACGCTCCCATTCATCACTGCGGGTATGGTAGATCTGAACCCCACCCGACCAGGTGCCGAGGATCAGCGTACTGTCGTTGTGGAAGATCATATCTATTACCAAATGCTGCGCCTTCACCCGGTTTGGCCGTACCACGTTTGTGTATGGACTACGATGAAACCGGAATGCACCCGTCGTTTGATCAAATGAGATCAACCCTCCCAGTGTTCCGATCCAGAGGACCTCCGATCGAACCGGATCCTGTTCGATTCGGTGCATGCGATTAGCGTCCACAATCTCTAACGAGTCCATGTGAGCCAAGGACAAGCGGTGCGTCTGGAATGTCTGCGCAACAGGATCATATCGGACCAAGGCTCCCCGGCAGGCCATCCAGAGATCGCCGCTGGTGTCAAACCAAATATCCCTGACCGTATTGAACTGCAACCCGGCACCTTCCCTGACATTGACCGAAGAAAAATTATCGGTGCCTGGGTCATAGATCGCCAGACCCTGATTGACTGTCGCCATCCACAATCTGCCATCGGGTCCCTCGATGATCTCCTCAATGTTGCCATCCTGTAGTGTCGTGCTATCCCCGGTATTAGGCAAGATCTGCCGGTTGGTTTGACCGTCGAAGACCACAATGCGATTCCCGATCGCCTCATAGGCGATCCAGACCATCCCCCTGCTGTCCTGCAAGATGCAGGCACTACGGGCGTGCTGAGGCAATTCAGGAAGATAGGTGTACTTCAAATCCGGCAGCTGCCCAGGCAGCACGGCAGGCATTGCCATGAGTATCCACCAGAAGGTGATCGTCCTGTGCACTCTGATCATTTGCATGTGCATGGATGGTCAAGTACCTGCTTTTTGCGAGTTTGTGCAAATGGCAGTGTGTTTGCGGTTACTTTGGGTGGGTAAAGTGCGCTCTGACAACAAGTGGCAGCAAGCACTGTTAGTACTCTGGATTTGAACCTGGATCATATGGAACCACTTACGAACAAGGTCGCTTACATTACGGGCGGCTCCAAAGGCATCGGATACGGGATTGCAGAAATCATGCTCGCACAAGGGATGCGTGTCGCCATCTCCAGCAGGAGCGAGACCAGAGCCGCTGAAGCGGCCCGGCGTCTGGACGCCAGCGGCCATCAGGTACTCGCCATCGGCTCCGACGTGCGCAATCTCGATGATGAAAAGCGCGCCGTTCAACAGATTCTTGCGCGCTGGGGACAACTGGACGTTCTCATCGCCAATGCCGGCATCGGCAAGTTTGCACCGATCCAGGAGATGTCACCAGAAGACTGGCAAGACGTCATCGACATCAACCTTACCGGTGTTTTTAACTCAGTCAAGGCCGGTGTCCCCGCACTCACCGACAGCAAGGGTTATCTCATCACCATCGCCAGTCTGGCAGGCACCAACTTCTTTGCTGGCGGTGCGGCTTACAATGCCAGCAAATTTGGATTGGTCGGGTTTACCCAGGCCGTCATGCTCGATCTGCGCCATGCCGGGGTCAAGACCACCACGATCATGCCGGGATCGGTAGCGACTTATTTCAATGATCGCGTTCCATCCGAAGCTGATGCCTGGAAGATCCAACCCGAAGACATCGGTCAGATGGTCGTCGACTTGTTGAAGATGCACCCGCGCACGCTTCCCAGCAAGATCGAAGTGCGGCCCAGCATGCCTCCGAAGAAATAAGTCAGGAAGTTGTTCAGTCTATGAGAAGCCTGAGTTCGGCACCGACACCGACATTCAGGATCACGCTGCCAAAGTCATACAAGGCACGGGCGCGGGCAAGTGTTCCGTCGGGGATATCGACGATGATCGGTGCGCCGCCGTTAAAGATCACCACGTCCTGACATGGCAGGGGAACGTGACCCAGGCTCCATTTGGCCGGGTCTGCCCAGCTTCCGCTGCCCCCGAGCCATTGATTGACATCGTAGCTGACAAGGTCGATATCGATGGTCTGTGTCTCGCCTCGCGCAGCGAACTCATTGTATGGCGTCACCGAAATGCTGCGCGATGGCGCCAGCGTGTCCCAGCTCACCACCGCAAAAGGCATTGCCGTGGACTGCAACAGAAAGGTGCCGCCTTCCACCTGCCAGTCGAAATAGATCGCGTCTCCAGGAGCAATTGAGTACACTTTGTTGAGTGCGTAGGTGCAAACGATCGAATCTCCCTGCAGGGGGTGTGCCTCCGGATTGAGAAACTGCAGGTCAAACCATTCGCTAATACCAGGAACGATGTCGCTGTAGAGAGCCGAACTCCCGTCCTCATGTACGGCATGACCCCGGTCGGTATAAGAGTAAAACTGATAGGGAATCCCGAGTACCGCCGCCTGCACCGAGATCGGCAGGCTCCCCCAGACATCCGGCAGATCGGCCCCCACCACCAGCCAGATGATACTTGCGAAGGGTGTACCGGCACCGTACGGTACGGTATCATCATCTTCACTGTGAAACAACACCACTGGTCCGTCGTTGGCCGATTCCATGAATGTTGTCATACCCAGTCCTCCGGCGAGGTTGAAAACCGCCTGTGCATGACCACTGAACGCCTGGTTATTACCGGCACAATCAAGACAGCCCAGATCGGGGATCGGGATGGCATCCTGGGTCCAGGCATAGGTCGAGAGCGGGCGCTCGTACTCATGCTCCAGATACACATTGTGCAAACCAATGAAGCCACCGGAGCTATGCCCGCCGATATAGATTTGGTCTGGATCGACGCGGTACAGATTCGCTCCTGCGGCGTCTGCGCGAAAGAAACGCACGGCTGACCTTCCGTCCTGCAGTCCGCGGTATACGGCACGGGTAGCCAGGTCGGCATCAAAGACGTTCATCCCCAGGCGGTAGTCGATGGTGGCTGTCACGAAACCGCGCTTCGCCAGCTCCTGGGCGAGCAGACGGATGCTCCAGTGGTCCTTGCTGCCAGACAAAAACCCGCCTCCAAAACAAATGATGATGGCAGGGCGCTTGGCCAGGGTATCGCCGGTTGGTTCGAAAATGTCCATGTAGAGGTTGACCGGGTCGGTATCCCATTCATTGACATTGAGCGGATAGCCCGTGATAAACTCATAAAATCCGCCGCCGGGATTGGGTTCCGGCACCCCGGTGCTGAACAGCACCTCTGAGGTCTCGGTGTAACCGGGGAAGACCTGCTCCACATAGCGGTTGGGTAGCGGCTGCGTCCAGGTCGTCATGGCGCTGGCCATGAACATAATGATCAACACCTGTACTCTCATCGGTGCAAGGTCTTGAGATGGGCATCGAAATACGGCTTCAATGACCGCTGAAACGCAATGTCTCTGTGGTACTGACCCAGCAATTGGGTGTAGCGGTCATAAGCGATGCCGGCATGTTTGCAAAGTCGTCGGAGTTGCCGGTCTTTCCTGATCTCGATCTTCCTGTTTTCCTTTTCAATGGCGGCAACAAAGGCCTGCTCACGGTCTGTCAGGGTTGTACGCTTTCCTTCAATCCCTGCGAGCATCTCACGGTAGCGCTCCGGTGAAACCTCATACTCTGTCATCAACTGCATCACCAACTTCTCGTCAGCCGCGGCCACTGCTTTGGACTCGAAATATACCCGGGTAAATGCGCGCAATTCTTCTGGCCCGGAGGGTTGCGCCAGCAACCCGCCGCTCAAGAACAACAACGCCAGAAAGCAGAAGTCTTTCATCGGCTTAAAGATACCTGAATGCCATGAACCCTGCGAACTGATTGATCATCCCTACCAACTGTACAATGGTACTGTCCTCCGATCCGGCATGCCCCTAATTTCGTGAGGAACGCTCAATCATCGAACATGAAACGACTCATTTTCTTTCTTGTCGCTGTCACCTGTAGTGTAGTGTTGTCAGCTCAAAATGTCGGGATTGGTGTTGCCGATCCGCTAGATTTGTTGCACGTCAAAAACGGTGACCTGCGCATTGAGAATACCGTTCCTTCAATCCTGCTCTATCAGGGGGCAACCCACGGCAGCACCATCGGGCAGTTCAGCAACAACCTGATCTTTCATAATCACGAAGTCGGCAGCATCGGTTTCAATATCAACGGGGGTACACACATGTTGATCAACTCCTCCGGGAATGTCGGGATCGGCACTTCGTCCCCAACGGCACGCCTCGACGTAGTGGGCCAGATCCGTTTTCGCACAGGTGCGATCAATGGATTTGTCGCCACGACTGACGCCGCCGGCAACCTGAGCTGGACTGACCCGGATCTGATCACCGGACATTGGACAGATGCCGCCGATGATATCTACAACTCAAACAGCGGCAATGTCGGAGTCGGAACGGCCACTCCGGCCGAACAGCTGCATGTCGCCGGGGGGGTGCGCATCGACAATGTATTACCACAGCTCAACTTCTACCAAGGGGGGGTGTTTTCGACGTTCATCCAGTCGGGCGCTGACAATCTTGTGATATCGAACAAGAAATCCGGGAATATTGACCTGCTTACCAACGATGTGATCCGCATGTCGGTCGCCAACAACGGCAATGTGGGCATCGGAAACTTCGTCCCGCAAGATCGCCTGCACGTTGCAGGAGGCCAGATCCGGATTGAGCATGATGCTCCTACACTCAAACTTGTTCAGGGAGGAAATCTGGCCGCTGCATTCGGGTTTGGCCTGGGCGCCACCTACATCGGTAATCAACTAAACGGTCCGTTGCTCCTGCAAACCAACGGCGTCACGCGCATGACGATCAATGCGTTGGGCCAGATCGGCATCGGTATGACTTCTCCGCAATACCTGGTGGATATCGCCTCTGATCTGCGGGTTGACAACGGCACCCTTACCGTAGACG
>JAWWBX010000265.1:0-6200 GCA_033720735.1 Saprospiraceae bacterium | reverse complement strand
TTTACACACAAATCCGTCAGCAATGGAAACCGAAACCAAACATACCATCCGCCGCCCCTTCAACCTGCAGCAGTGGATTGATGAGCACCGCGATGAACTCAAACCGCCGGTCGGCAACCGCAACCTGTACCACGACGCCGGCGACTACATCGTGATGATCGTGGCGGGGCCCCACGCGCGCAAGGATTATCACTACAACGAGACCGAGGAGCTGTTCTACCAGATTGAAGGTGACATCACTGTGCGCATCCAGGAGAACGGCCAGGCCGTCGATATCCCGATCCGCGAAGGTGAGATGTTCCTCCTGCCGGCGAAGGTGCCGCACTCACCGATGCGCTCGGAGGGCTCGATCGGACTGGTCATTGAACTAAAACGCACCAGGGAAGAGCGCGATGGCCTGCTCTGGTTCTGTGACAACTGCAATACCAAACTGCACGAGACCTACTTCAAGCTCGACAACATCGAGAAGGACTTCCTGCCACGGTTCAAGGACTACTACGGTTCCGAAGACAAACGCACCTGCCCCAACTGCGGACACGTGATGGAAGTGGACGAGCGCTTTGTGGACAAGGACTGATCAGCGCCTGTTGACCTCACGCATGGGCAAGACCTATTTCGCTTCTGACTTTCACCTGGGTGTCGACGCCCTGCACACCAGTGCGGAGCGCGAGCGGCTGATCGTCCACTGGCTGGATGCGATCCGTTCGGATGCCGAAGCGATCTACCTGGTCGGCGACCTGTTTGACTACTGGTTCGAATACGGTGAGGTCGTCCCCAAAGGTGCGGTCCGCCTGCTGGGCAAGCTGGCTGAGCTGCGCGACAGCGGCATCCCGATCCATACCTTCACCGGCAATCACGACATGTGGATGTTTGGCTACTTCGAGGAGGAACTGGATATCCCGGTACACCGCAAGCCCATCCGCCGCGAGATCGCCGGCAAGCAGTTCTTGATCGGGCACGGTGATGGCCTGGGCCCGGGCGACCATGGTTACAAATTCATCAAGCGGGTTTTTGCCAGCCCGGTCAGCCAATGGCTGTTTGCGCGCATCCATCCCAACACCGGCATGCGCCTGATGCGCTTCTTCTCCGGCAAGAGCCGCGACATGACGGCCGTGCCGGAATTCCTCGGTGAAGAGAAAGAGTGGCTGGTCCAGTACTGCAAGCGCAAACTTGAGACCGAGCACATTGACTACTTCGTGTTCGGCCATCGCCATCTGCCCATCGACCTGACGCTGCCCAATGGCACCTCACGTTACATCAACCTGGGGGACTGGCTCAATCATTATACGTATGGGGTGTTTGACGGGGAGGAGTTTCGGTTGGAAAGGTTTGAAACCGCAGAACCGTAGAACCGGAAAAGTGAAAAAGTGCCCGCAGATAGCCTGCGAGGCAGGCGGACATCCCTTTAGGGAATGAGGCCGTGTGCGAGCAGTAGTAAACAGAAAACTAAATATTCCTTTTGCGGTTCTTCGGTTCTTCATTCTACATTTTGCGGTTCTCATGCCTGCCCAACGGCACCTCACGGTACATCAACCTGGGCGACTGGCTGAACCACTATACGTACGGGGTGTTTGACGGGGAAGCGTTTCGGTTGGAGAGGTTTGAAACCGGAAAACCGTAGAACCGAAAAACCGGGAAAGTGAAAATTGCCTGCAGATAGCCTGCGAGGCGGACGAAATCTATGGCCAGCCTGAATCAAGCTGCAGTGGTCAGGCAGGTTGGGCGTTGACAGATTGCTTCTCGCAGATTACGCGGATTACGCAGACACAACTTGCGCACTTGAATACGTGAACGGGCGGTCAGCATTCCGCGAATAGATATTCGCTGCTGTCGAAACCTTCGGAAAAACGGGATAAACTATTCAACGGCCAACCTGAACACATGAACACATGAACACATGAACACATGAACACATGAACACTAAACAGTCATAATGTCCTTTTCCTTGGCGTCGATGAGCTTGTCGACCTTGTCGGCAAAATCGTGGACAAGCTTCTCCACCTCCGCTTCGCGGCGTTTGCCGATGTCTTCCGGGTAGCCGTTCTTGACCTCGTTCTTGATGAAGTCCATGAGTTTGTGGCGTGCATTGCGCAGGCTGATCTTTGCTTCCTCACCCAGATGTTTGGCCTGCTTGACAAGGTCGCGGCGCCGCTCTTCTGTCAGCGGAGGGATGTTGATCCGGATAAATTCGCCGTCGTTCATCGGGGTGAGCCCGAGGTTGGCGGCGAAGATGGCCTGCTCGATGGTCCCGAGCATCGACTTCTCCCATGGCTGGATGCTCAGGGTCTTGGCGTCGACGGCGTTGACATTGGCCACCTGGTTGAGCGGTGTCGGTGAGCCATAATATTCCACCATCAATCCGCCAAGCATGGCCGGTGAGGCTTTGCCCGTTCGGATCTTCACCAGTTCCTTCTGGAGGTGCTCAATGGCATCCTCCATATACTTGTTGCCTTTCTTTAGATAACTATCAATGTCCTCACTCATGGTCTGTGAATTTGGTGTTGCAACCTAGCGGTTCATAAAACTCAACACAAGATACACGAGCATCGCCAAAGCTGAAAGTGCGCCTACTACGTAGGTCAAAGCGGCCCACTTCAGTGCGTCCTTGGCACCGTCATACTCCGCACCCATGCGTGTCACACCAGTATTGTCAAGCCATACCAGGGCTCTGCGGCTCGCGTCAAATTCGACCGGCAGTGTGACAAACGCGAAGAGCGTGGTCACGGCAAAGGCAATGATCACAAGCAGCATCAGCTGGGGGATCGTTCCCATCAGCATGAGCGCCAGCAAGAACAAGTACTGCTGAGCAAAGGACGCTACCTTGACGATGGGTACCATCGCTGAGCGGAACGCCAGCATGCTGTACTGCGTGGCGTGCTGCACTGCGTGCCCGCACTCGTGCGCTGCCACCGATGCGGCTGCCACACTGCGCCCCTGATAGACGGCCGGACTCAGTGAAACGGTCTTCGTCTGCGGATTGTAATGATCCGTCAGAAAACCCTTGCCCTGCACGATCTGTACGTCGTGTACGCCATAATGACGGAGCATTTGTTCTGCTACTTCGCGTCCGCTCAATCCGGAAGACAGCGGCTGCTTGCTGTAGCGGTTAAACTTGTTCTTGAGCGTGCTCTGCACGACCATTCCGATCAGCGCAAAACCACCTATGATTACCCAGATCATCATATGCCTAGATCTTATCGGTTTTTGTCAAAATCCATTTCGAGTATTAAATGCACCTGAAGTTAGAAAAGTTCAGTGTTCATGTGCGCACGTGTTAACGTGTTCATGTGGCTTGCCCTGATGGCGCAGCGAAGCGAAGTCCGTCAGGGGCTTGCCCTGATGGCGCAGCGAAGCGAAGTCCGTCAGGGTTCACGGGATTTGATCGAAACCGGTATATGGCCGCAGCACTTCCGGGATGGTGATCCCGTCTTCGGTTTGGTTGTTCTCAAGGAGTGCCGCGACCACGCGCGCGAGTGCCAGGGCACTGCCGTTGAGGGTATGTGCCAGGTGGCGGTTGCCATCGGCATCGCGATAGCGCAAGCGCAAGCGGTAGCTCTGGAAGGCTTCGAAATTGGAAACCGAACTGACCTCCAACCATTTCTCCTGCGCGGCAGAAAAGACCTCGAAATCATACGTCAGTGCTGACGTGAACCCAAGATCGCCACCGCAGAGGCGCACGATCCGGTAGGGAAGCTCCAGCTTGTCCAGAACGCCGGCGACGTGATCGACCATTTCCGACAACCCTTCGTAGGCATCCCGCGGATGGCGGATCTGTACGATCTCGACCTTGTCGAACTGATGTACGCGATTGAGCCCTTTCACATCGGCACCGTAAGAGCCGGCCTCCCGGCGAAAGCACGGTGTATAGCCGGTCATCCTGATCGGCAGGTCCGATTCGGCGAGGATGGCGTCGCGGTAGACATTGGTCACCGGGACCTCGGCCGTCGGGATCAGGTACAAGTCGTCTTTCTCGACATAGTACATCTGTCCTTCCTTGTCGGGGAGCTGGCCGGTTCCCCGTGCCGAGTCCGCATTGACCAGCAGCGGCGGCAGGATCTCTTCATACCCTGCAGCCGACGCCTCATCCAGGAAGAAATTGATCAGGGCGCGCTCGAGCCGTGCACCCTTGCCCCGGTACAAGGGGAAGCCTGACCCGGTGATCTGTACGCCGAGTTTGAAATCGATGAGGTTGTATTCCTCGGCAAGATCCCAGTGTGGCAGAGCACCTGCCGGCAAGACAGGCAGTGGTCCTTCCCATGCCTGGTACACCTCGTTGTCCTCTTCGGACGTGCCTGCGGGAACACTCTCATGTGGCACGTTGGGTACCGTGAGCAAGAGTTCATCCAGGCTGGCACGCACTGCTTCCGCCTCTCTGGCGTAGTCATCGATCTGCGCCTTCAAATCAGTGACGCGCTGCCGCATCGCCTCGGCTTCGTCCTGACGCCCCTCCTTGAAGAGACCGCCGATCTCTTTTGAGAGGCGGTTGCGCTCGGCCAGCAACGCATCTGAGTCGGTCTGTATTTGCTTGCGGCGGTCATCAAGAGCAACGATCTCATCGACGACGCGCATGTCTTCAACAGACCAGTTTCGTTTCCTCAGACCGGCCAATACACGCTCACGTCCATTGCGGATGACATTTACTTCAAGCATTTACAAAACTTAAGTGATACGAATTGCGTTACTGAGGTATGCGCGGGTGTTGCGAATTTTCGCAAAGATACGCCAAGGATTAAAAAATTCGTTTAATTTTACGGTCCATTAAGGCACACCCAACCTCCTTCTCACTTCAGCATTTAGAATCCCACTGCATCGTTTAGATCAAGTTTGGTGAAGTTTGGGATGAGGGTGGCAGCCGAGATCCTTTAGTGATTTACCACGATTAGACAGCATCAGAAAACGTCTCACGATATGTACGATATTTTGCAGTTGAACGATATGCTCGTTCCCGAGTTGCGGGAAGTCGCTGAGCAGTTGCAGATCACCGGTTTCAAAAAACTCACCAAGCAAGAACTCATCTACCAGATCCTCGACCAGCAAGCCATCGGTGGAGACGAGGGCGAAACGAAATCGGAAGCTGCCAATGATGCTTCTGAAAAATCGGAAGCACCCGAGTCAAAACAAGACAACCGCGGTGGTCGTGGCAAGCGCAATCGCCAACGCAACGATCGCAAGGACGATGACCGGAAAGAGGAAAACGACAATACCGGCCCGGAGGACAAGAGCGAAACCAGTGAAGAACCGAAAAAGGAGCAGCAGGAATCCGAGGCAGGTCGCAAGAGTGAGAGCAATGGGAACGGCGTTGACCGGCGCGAGCACCAGGGCAGAAAGAAAGAAGACAAGCGAGAACGCCGCCCCGATCGCCCGCGTTTCAATATTGAAATCGACGGGATCATCGAAGGTGAAGGGATCCTGGAAATGATGCCCGACGGCTACGGCTTCCTGCGGTCGTCGGACTATATGTATCTGACCTCCCCGGATGATATCTACGTCTCGCCGTCACAGATCAAACTCTTTGGTTTGAAAACAGGTGACACCGTGCGCGGCGCGATCCGCCCGCCCAAAGAGGGTGAAAAGTACTTTGCACTCCTGAAGGTCTCTCTCATCAATGGACTGACCCCGGACGAGGTGCGCGACCGTATTCCATTTGACTACCTCACGCCGTTGTTCCCCAACGAGAAGTTTGAACTGGTCGGAGATCCCGAAGGAAAGGATTACAGCGTACGGATGATCGACCTCTTTTCACCGATCGGAAAGGGTCAGCGCGGTCTTATCGTTGCGCAGCCCAAGACTGGTAAGACCTTCCTTCTGAAAGACGTGGCCAATGCCATCGCCAAGAATCACCCGGAATGCTACCTGATCGTACTGTTGATCGATGAGCGCCCGGAGGAAGTCACCGACATGCAACGCAATGTCAACGCAGAAGTCGTCGCATCAACCTTCGACGAAGCAGCCGACAACCATGTGCGCGTCGCCAATATTGTTCTGGAAAAAGCCAAGCGTCTGACCGAGTGTGGTCACGACGTCGTCATCCTTCTCGATTCGATCACCCGCCTAGCACGCGCCTACAACACGGTGGCTCCGGCCAGCGGCAAGGTGCTGTCAGGTGGTGTAGAGGCCAACGCGCTGCACAAACCGAAGAAATTCTTCGGTGCCGCGCGGAACATCGAGGAAGGCGGCAGCCTCACGATTCTGGGCACGGC
>JAWWBX010000264.1:0-6217 GCA_033720735.1 Saprospiraceae bacterium | reverse complement strand
CATGGTGAGCCGGTCTCGTCCTCCAGAAACTCGGTGGTAGCGATCAGCATATCAAGCCCGGCACCGGCTTCAGTGGCAGCGTGGACATAAGGATGAAATCCCTTGCTGTCGCCCAGACCAAGGTAGTCGGTGGCTGAGGCCACATAACCCATCGCACCAAACGCGATCGGGAGGTCATGCCCCCCGGTAAGGCGTGAGGGGACGAAATCAGGCCCGTTGGTGGTGCCGTGTTGATACACCACCACGGGCACTTCCTCCACCAGAAACTGATCGGGCAGAACGATCAGGCCGGAGGCGGTGTCAGTCTCGCCCTGGATGCCGGTGGTCATATACTGTACTTTATATAATGTCACGCCCGTGCGCACGTCGAACCCCGACTGCGCTTCGATCTCGGCTTCGCTCATCTGGCCGATCATCTCCGACGACAGCAGATACTGCGCATCGAGCGGACCAATGAAGACGGCAAGGGGGATTGCCAGGAACAGACAGCGCAATGAGATCATGTGATTCGGTTTTTTATTCTTGATCTTTGATGCAAGTTTGAAGATATCCTGAAAAAATGATTGCATGCGCAAGTTAGAACATATTGGCATCGCAGTAGACAATCTCGACGACGCTAACGCCTTGTACGCTCGGCTGCTCGGTCGCTCGCACTACAAAGTTGAGGAGGTGGCGACCGAGGGGGTGCGAACGTCCTTTTTCAAGGTCGGCGATACCAAGATTGAACTGCTGGAGGCCACCAAAGCTGACAGCCCTGTTGCCCGGTTTCTGGAGAAACGCGGGCCGGGCGTGCACCACCTGGCATTCGAAGTGGAGGATATTCATGCCGCGATGAAGGAGATGGAGCGCGAAGGCTTCCAGGCCATCTCCACCACACCCCGGCGCGGTGCTGACAACAAACTGGTGTGCTTCTATCATCCACGCTCATGTGGCGGTGTTCTGGTTGAGCTGTGTCAGGAGATCCCGCGCAAGCCGCCGGAGGAGTGATGGCATGGAGATCGCCTGGTACATCTATGTGATTGCATTTGCCGGTGCCGTGGTCGCCGGTGCGATCAACACCCTTGCCGGCAACGGGAGCGCGATCACCCTGAGTATCCTGACCGAGCTGATGGGGCTGCCAGGCAATCTCGCCAACGGCACCAATCGCATCGGCGTCCTTTTTAACGGGATTGGCAGTACCTGGGGATTCTATCGCGGTGGCAAACTGAACCTGGCGGACTCCCGCACTGTCATCATCATCGTGGTCCTGGGGGCGATCGCCGGCGGGGTGATCGCACTTAATATCTCCAACGAACAGTTCATGTGGCTGTTCAAGGGCCTGATGGTGGTGATGCTGGTGGTCATCCTGGTAAAGCCGCAGCGATGGCTGATCAAGACGCGGCAGGCGGCGCAAGTACCAGATCTGTTGTTGTGGCCCATGTATTTCGCGATCGGGGTCTACGGAGGGCTCATCCAGATGGGCATGGGTGTTTTTTTTCTCGCTGTACTGGTGTTGCTGGCGCGCTATCCGCTCATCCACGCCAACGCGATCAAGGTGGCTTGCGTGGCAATTTATACCATCCTGATGGTCGGATTGTTTGCGTATCGCGGGCTCATCGACTGGCCCATCGGGCTGTTGATGGGGGGGGGCCAGTTCATCGGTGGATGGTATACAGCACGCCTGGCATCGCGGCATCCAGCCGCAGGGAAATGGGCCTATGGCCTGTTGGTGGCAATTGTACTGCTGTCACTGCTGAGTCTGTTTGGGGCAGTCTAGGTTGCCCACGATCGAGTTCGTGTCTCAGGCACACCAAATCAGCGGATCACCACCGCATTTTCTTCAGGTTCAGCCCACGGCACTCCTGCTGAATCAGCCTCCCGAGGTTGTAGCGAAGAGACTGGTGCGTCCGGGCTGGTAATATGTGTTTTTGACTCATTTATAGATGTATATATGTAATAATAAATCTTTATATGAAGCGCTTCCGCCGGACCTCGTCACCGGCAGGCAAATGTGGTATGGATATTGCAAGCCCCATGTTGAAAAAAAATCGAATTGAAGTGCCGCCAAAGTGGGTAAATCTGGTTAGATTTGGCCCGAACAAGTTGAGAGTCAATATATTATACAAATTTTTAATATAAAAGTCTCATTCCAAAAACAGTATCCCATGAACTTGAGCTTCAAGTTTCATTTCTGTATTTCAGGCCCAAAATTTGTACAGGTATAATATTATGTAGGCGCCCCTGCGGGTGGCCTCAGACGAAATATTTGAATCATCGTAATCTCATTAACAAAACATAATCTAGAACTCATGAAAAAGACGACGTTGACCCTAATGGCAGTGTGTCTCTTGCTCCTGTTGGCTGTCGGTGTACAGGCGCAGGTTTCCCCGGAGGCGCGTGCCGTCAAGGCGAATCTGGTTGAGGTCGAGGCCAATCTGGCCGATCTGCAGCTGCGGTTTCCCAGCAGTCCTGACATTCCCCTGCTTCAGGAAAAACGGGATTACCTGTCAGATCTGCTCGACGAATACTCAGCCAATGGAACAGCTGGCGATGTCATGCTGTCCAGAAGTGAGGACAAAACGGCGAGCGCGCTCTATCAGGAAAAGATGGACGCGATCAACAATGTCCGCAGGCCTTCACCCAAACTGCCTACGCAGGAGAACGAGGTGGGAATGAGTGCCGAGCAATCCCAGGTGTGGAACCTGTTGCAAAGCACACAAAACCAGCTCGCACGCCTGAAGAAGCAGGGCGCTGACGCAGCGACCATCCAGGCTTTCGAGGCCAGAGTGAAGACTTTGCAGGGAAAGCTTGATCAACAGTAAGAATCCTCTGAACGTATTCGATAATTGAGAAAACGAACCTCATGAAAAAGACGAAACTTACCCTATTATTCATGACGCTGCTTGGGTTCGGAGCCATCAATGCGCAGACCATCTGTGCTCCTGGTTTCACCTTCTACGGGTATTGCTACGGCAATAACCTGACGGACGAAGTAGCGTTCGAAGTTTGCCCGAATGCAGGGGAGATCGCGACCGCGACCATCGTGGTTGGCGAATTCGAAACCTCATTCGACGACTTGACTGTCTACGAAGGCACTTCTGGCTCCGGGACAGCAGGCTCGATCGTATTCGGCCCGGCCGACGGCGATGTCTCAGGCAACACCATCGATGCCACGGCGCCCGATCTGTGCCTCATCTTCGTGATCAACTCAGACGGCAGTGTGAGCTGTCAGTCGTCGACGACGATTGACCCGCTGGAAGTCTGTGGCGGCTCCATTGCCTGCCAGCCGGAGATTACCTGCCCGGCAGGATCCAACGAAGTGCCATGTGCTGACTACGCCCTCGACCTGGGCGTTGGATTTAACTATTTCAACATCTCCGCCACAGGAACGAAGGTTGCGACTGGTGACGACGTGACGTCCAACGTGACGCTTGATGCACCGTGGACACTCTACGGCATCACCAGCAACACGCTGAATGTCAACACCAACGGCTGGATCTCAAATGCTCCGGCAGGAGAATCTGGCGCTGACTTCAGCAACGACTGTCCGATCAACCCGAACTGGAGTTCCGGTGATGACAGCGGTGACCGTTTGCTGGTATACCACGATGACCTGGAAGCTGATGTGATCGCTGATCCTAATTCAGGTGTCTACTACCAGTACTTCAATTCATCGCCTGTGGCACACCCGAGTGGGGTGGATTACGCTGCCCACATTTTCCAGTGGGACGTTGATCGCTTCAATGCTACCGGTCCTTTTGATATGTCATTCCAGGCTGTCTTGTACGCCAATGGTGACGTGGTCTATCAGTATCTGGACGTGGTGAGCTCGGCGCTTCCCAACGGTCAGAGTGCTACGGTCGGTGCATCCACCGGTTCACTGTCCAACTCACCGTGTGCGCCATCGACCACGCAGTGGTTCTGCAACACCTCAGGTGCTGTGCAGAATGGCGATGCGATCGGTCTGTCTCCCTATGGTGGCCCGCTCTCGCAATCACCACCTCCGGCGGCCGGTCTGGAAGCCGACAATGACCCGGGCGAATGTGGAGCAAGTCTTGTACTGAACGTTGAAACCAACGGTTGTCCCGGTGAAACGGTTACCTATGATTTGACCGGTGCAACAACCGGCAGTGGTACGTTTACTGGTCAGGCCCTGTTCTTCAATGTTGGAACGACCGTGGCTACGTTTACCGTGACGGATGCATCTGGTGCATCGGCATCTTGTGCCTTTGACGTGATCATCTCTGACACGGAAGGTCCGGAATTCACCGGCTGCAACGATGTCATCGTGGACCTCGGTCCGGGCGAGTGCAGCGCACAGGTGAGCTGGAATGTACAGGCTCTCGACAACTGCGAAGAGTTCCTGTCGACAGGCTTCCTCGGTACCACGTTTGCCGATGGTAACGGTCAGGCTGGTAACATGTTTGACATTACCAACATCTCGACCGAGCAACTGACGATCTCAGGCTTCGATGTACACATCGACGACTTTGGAACGGCGACACTGCAACTGTATCGCACGACCCAGCCTGAATCATTCCTCGGAAACGAGACCAACGGTATTGCCGGTGCGACCAACGAAAACTGGACGTTCATCGGTCAAATGACCGTAAACGGTAACGGTTTCGGCAATCCAACCCCGCTTCCATTGGGTGGTTTCGTTATGAACCCAGGGGAAACATACGGTATCTACATCATCCAGACCGATGGTACGGATATCGACTACACCAATGGTGCAACAAACCAGGATGAGTTCTCAGATGCTTATATCCGTTTCAACGGTGGTATCGGCTACGCCTTCCCACCATTTGGTGGTACGACGTTCTCACCACGTATCTGGAACGGTAATATCTATTACACCTTTGCTGAACCGCTGCAATCGACCGTGGTCGTACAGACCGCAGGTCCGATGTCTGGCGGTCAGTTTGAAGGTGGTACTGTCACGAATGTACAATACACTGCCACCGACATTTATGGCAATGTATCTGTCTGCTCGTTTGACATTACGATCAATGACTACGCTGGTCCGGTCAACACCTCGCTGGCATGCAATGACAACGTACAGATCTCAGTAGACAATGAGTGTGCTGCGTTTGTCGGTGCTGACCAGATCCTGGAGGGCGGACCGTACATGTGCTACGACGAGTATCTGGTGGCTGTTGAAGGCTATGGTGAAGCGCTTGGTGGCGTGACACTCGGGCCCGGTGCTGTCGGACAGGTACTTGGTGTAACTGTGACTGATCCGAATACCGGCAACTCTTGCTGGGGCACGATCACCGTGGAAGACAAGATCGCTCCGATCCTCGAGTGTATCGACCTCGAGCTCAACTGTGGCGATCCGACTGATCCGGTCTTCGCACCTCCGGGAAGCGGTACGATCAGCCAGACAATCGCTCCTGGCCTGCCTATCGGTCCTGACGGCGGGACGATCACCAACTCGGCGATCAACCTGAACGCTCCGGTTGGTGCTGTAGCAACGGACGTCAACCTGTACCTCAATTTTGATCACACCTGGTTGGCCGACGTATTTATTACGTTGACTTCGCCTTCAGGTCAGCAAACGACCTGGAACGTGCCTGGGTGTATCGGGAACTTCCCCGTCAACTATACCAATGATGACGAAGGAGCACCGATCACACTCTGTGTCGAGCTCGACGCCGGTGGTGCCAACCTGGCGCTGCCTGCAGGTCTCGGCGACATGTTCCCGCTCGACGGCTCAGCCGTTACAGGTACATGGAGCCTTGAGGTCCTCGACCAGGTCAACCTGGACGGTGGTACCCTCAATGAGTGGGGTCTGATCGTGGAGTACGAGCAAGTGCTTCCGTTTGCACCGACTGTTACGGAAAACTGTGGCACCTATACACTTGACTATGTAGATGCAGAAGTTGGTGACGACTGTACCGGTGCAGCGATTGTACGTACCTGGACAGCGACCGACGCCAGTGGCAACACCGGTACCTGCGTCCAGACGATTGGTATCAACCCGCTGTCGCTGTCAGGACTTGAGTGTCCGGCGAACTACACGGGTGAGTGTGGTGGATCGACCGATCCTTCGGTGACCGGTTACCCGACTGTGAATGGCAGCCCGATCGTAACAGGTGGTACCTGCAACATCTTTGCAGGCTACACCGATCTGGAACTGACGGACTGCGGTGCTGGTCTGAAGATCGTCCGTACCTGGACGCTTCTTGACTGGTGTACGCAGGAGACAGCCCAGTGTGTCCAGGTGATCAAGCTG
>JAWWBX010000263.1:0-6236 GCA_033720735.1 Saprospiraceae bacterium | reverse complement strand
GATACAACCCTTGCGAGCGGGCTGAAGTTCAGTCCCGATTTACGCCTCGTCGAAGCTCTTGCGCGCATGATTGTACAGCCAGTAACACACGGCGATCACCACCGCCAACCCCAGCAAACTCGTCACGGGCTGGTCCACGATCTGGAAGATCTGTCTGCCCTCGGTGAGTACGATGGGGACTGCCAGCAGGATGCCGATCAATGCCTCTCCCGTGATCAGGCCGGATGCCAGGAGAAGACCGGTGCGGTTGCTGGCCGACTCGGCTTTGGCGAAATTGTCAGCTTTGGCTGTCTTGCGCTTGGCCTGGTAGCGTGCTACCAGCCAGGCGATGACCCCGCCCACAAAGATGGCGCTATCCAGCTCGAACGGCAGGTACAGACCGACTGCTACGGCCAGGACCGGGAAGCGCCAGCTGCTGCCGCGCCGCTCCTGGTACTTGTCCAGCAGGATGATCAGGACGGCAATACCCATCCCGATACCCACCATCGTCCAGGGCAAACCACCCTGGAACACGCCGCGGGCGACACTTTCCATCAGGGAGGCCTGCGGTGCCGACAATTCCGGCGAACCAATCCCGTAGCCCTTGTGCAGCAGGTTGAGTACAAACGGGATGGCCAGCGCGGCAGAGACGACCCCGACCATCTGCATGATCTGCTGGCGCCGGGGTGTTGCGCCCAGGATATGTCCGGCCTTGAGGTCCTGCATGTTGTCACCCGCTATGGCCGCAGCACAACAGACCACTGCGCCGATCATGACAGCCGCCGCCGGTCCGCTCGCCGCATCGGAGCCCATCAGGGCTAGCAGGATCAGTGAAGAGGTCAGGATCGTAGCGATCGTCACCCCGGAGATCGGATTGTTTGAACTGCCCACCAGACCCGCCATGTAGCCCGCCACCGCAGCGAAGAGGAAGCCGGCGATCAGCATGATCACCGCCATGAGGGCTGTGATCGGTACATCGTGGATCTCGCGGAGATAGATCACGAAAATGGGCACGATCATGATCCCGATCGCCATGATCACGTAGCCCATAGGCGCGTCGCGCTCTGTGCGCGGGATGTCGGATGAATCGACTTTATTCTTCAGGGCAGCGATCCCGCTCTTCAGGGCATCCCTGATCGAACCGGCCAGGCTGACCAATGCCCAGAGACCGCCCACCACCATCGCGCCTACACCGAGATAGCGGATCTGTGTGCTCCAGACCTGCCCGCCCAGCGTCACGGCATCCGAGCCTTCCGGCACACCATTGATGCCCAGGTAAATGGGGATGGCGATCCACCAACTGATCACACCACCCAGGAAGACCAGCGTGGCAATTTTCAGCCCAACGATATATCCCACCGCAATGAGAGCCGGAGAGAGGTTCATTCCGACGTACGCCAGGGATTTGTTACTGATGATCGCCCCTGTTTCAGCCACGCTGCTCCACAGTTTGAGTCCGGCTTCGATGAATTTGATACCGGCCCCGATCAGTGCGCCCCAGATCAGGTACTTGACCGCCTTGCCACCTTCCTCTCCTGATTTGAGCACTTCAGCCGTCGCCACCCCTTCCGGGAATCTCAGTTTTTGCTTGACGATCAGCGCTGAGCGTAACGGAATGGTAAAAAGCACCCCGAGTACACCACCGCAGAGGGCGATGAGGAAGGTCTCCAGAAAGTCGAACTCAGTCCAGTAGCCGAGCAAGATCAGCGCCGGAAACGTGAAGATCGCTCCGGCTGCCAGCGATTCACCCGCTGAAGCTGACGTCTGGACGATGTTGTTCTCCAGGATATTATGGTTCTTGAACAGACGCAGGATCGCCATTGACAGGACTGCCGCCGGAATACTGGCAGACACCGTCATCCCGGCAAAGAGACCGAGGTAGGCGTTGGCAGCGGAAAGTACGACGGAGAGAATGGCGCCAAGAATGAACGCCTTGATCGTCGTTTCGGGCAGTTTACGCTCCGGACCGATATACGGCTTGTGTTCTTCAGACATCTGGGTGAGGTTGGTGACAGAAAGCGTCCAAAATAAGAAAATGGGGTCAACGGTGGAGCGGCTCTCCCCCGTGATTCAATCTCTATCTTCGTTCCAAACGAATCTTCCATTTCGATGCTCAAAACCATTCTGATCGCCCTGCTGGCCGTTTTCTTTATCCTCAACGGCATCAACCACCTCGTCAACTCACGCGTCCTGGCTGAATATGCCCATCAGCGGAATCTGGGTTCACCCAAACTGATGGTACTGATCAGCGGGATCGGCCTGATCATCGGTGGGGTCATGCTGTGCTTTTATCCCACCCGCCAGCTTGGTTCGATCGGCCTTGCCGCCTTTGTCGTCATCGCCGCTGGTCTGATCCATCACTTCTGGACCGAAAGGGAACGCGAAAAACGTTTGATGGAGGGCCAGAACTTTGTCAAGAACCTGGCGATCGCCATTGAGATGATCTACATCGCATTTGGATAAACCCGACAGATGTCACGCAAGACACAAATGTTTCAAACAGAGCGTCTGTATGTCAGATTGCTGACGGCAGAGGATTTTCAGTTCCTGCACACGATGCAGTCCGATCCTGCCGTGATGCGCTATGTCGGCGGATCACAGGACGAAGCCGGCAACCGGGCCGATCTGGAAAAGATCCTCAGCCACTATGCCAGTGGAGACGGGTCATTCCTGGTCTGGGCGGTGATCCAGCGCTCAGATGATGCCCTGGTCGGGACCTGCGCATTGATCATCAACGAGCACGATGAACATGAGATCGGCTACCGCCTAATGGAGAGCTACTGGGGCAATGGCTTCGGTCTGGAGGTGACTGAAGGTCTGGTCAGATACGCTTTTGAAGAGCGTCACATCGACCAGCTGGTGGCCTATGTTGACAAGGAGAATGTCCCATCCGTGCGGATTCTTGATCGTTCGAGCTTCTTGTTTGACAAGGAGTACTACAACGAAGATTTGAAATGCACTGACCGGCGTTACTCACTAACCCGCATTCAATGGTCAAATGAGAACGACTCGAATGCGTGCTAATTTGGTGACCACACGATGAGTGCCGAAATTGGCAGGTATGCTGTTGCGCAAAGAAACACTCGACAAAATCAAGTCCGGTGAGATCACCGTTGTCTTCCGCAAATGGAAACGCCCCACAGTGAAAGCTGGCGGGACGCTCAAAACACGGATTGGCGTGCTCAACATCGAGTCAGTGGACGCGATTGCCGAGGATGAGATCACTGACGAGAATCTGCGTGCAGCGGGCTGGCAAGACCTCGCCAACCTAAAAAATACGCTTGCCAGCCGGGCCGGCCAGCTCTACCGCGTACAGGTTGCCTTTGGCGGGGCCGATCCGCGTATCGCCTTGCGCCGGAATACAGATCTTTCACCGGAAGAGATCACGACGATCACGGGCAAACTGGACGGCTTTGACCGCAGGAGCAAGCATGGCCCCTGGGCGTTCCGGATCCTGGAGCTCATCCGCGACCATCCCGGCGAAGTGTCAACCAGCCTGGCAGAACGCATGGATGTCGATCGGTTTTGGCTGAAAGGCAACATCCGGAAGCTCAAAGCACTCGGGCTCACGATCAGCCTTGAAGTGGGGTACCAGCTGTCACCCCGTGGGACAGCGTATCTTGCACAGATCAAATCAGACAAATCCAATCCATGACCAGGCAATTGTTCAACACAGGCCTTTTGTTATCTCTTCTCGGCATTATGATGTCGGTGTCATGTTCGCCATCCCAACCGAAAACCGCCCCGGAGTCCGAAGAGCCGTTGGTCATACCGGCCGGGTTCACCTTCCAGTGGGAGGCCATGGCCAGCAAAATCCTTGAGCGGGCAGCCCTCCAAACGGGCGAGAAAGTACTACTCGTGGGTAGCCCGGGTCAGTTCGACCCGTTGATCAGCCTCATCAGAAATGGCGTCAAAGCCGCTGGAGCAGAGGATCTCGGAGCGATCTCGGTGACCCAGACCCAACCACCCGAATGGGCCACCTCCTATACCAACGGCGCCGAAGGCAAGAACCAAAGAGAGCTGGAAGAATATTTCAGCACCATCGACCTAGGCATTATGATGCCCGGCGCCCAACCGTCGGACCTCGCTTACCGGTCGATCCAGAATGTGCTGACCAGTGGCCCGATCCGTACCATTCACTTCCACTGGTCGGGAGCCTACGAACTCGACTTGTCAGAAAAACCCATTGACGAAACAGTGAACACGGTTTACCAGCACGCCCTGCTCGCCACGGATTACAATCGGCTGGGCCAAATGCAGAAGTTGTTTGAGGCCGATGCACGCGGGGTGCCGGTCAACGTGACAACGCCCGCAGGCACGGATATCACCTTTCGCATCGGTGACCGGCCAGTTACCCGCCAGGACGGCGACGCCTCTGCAGTCCGTGCACGGAGAGCCAAAAACCTCATTGACCGCGAGATCGAGCTGCCCGCGGGGGCCGTCCGGGTAGCACCCGTTGAATCGACAGTCAATGGAGTGATCCGCTTTCCGGACAGCGACTGGAACGGCACCCGGGTGACCGGACTGCGCATGATGTTCAAGGCAGGCAAGCTGACCGACTGGTCCGCGGATTCAGGGTCAGAGGCCGTCCAGGCTGAACTCGATCGGGGCGGCGCAGCAGCACGTTCCTTCCGCGAATTCGCCCTGGGCTTCAACCCCCTGCTGGCCATTCCTGCCGAGAACCCCTGGATCCCGTACTATGGTTACGGTGCGGGAGTGGTGCGCCTCTCGCTGGGCGACAACACCGAGTTGGGAGGTAATGTCGGCGGGGGTTACGTCCGCTGGAATTTCTTTACGGATGCAACTGTCACCGTCAGGGATGAAGTTTGGGTGAGAGATGGACGCCTGGTAGTGCAGTAGAGGTGCGCCGGTGACTCGGTCTTCACGCCGATGTAGTACGCGCGTCTGATACACTCGCTCACCATTGCCCTCTCATGTGATCACGTTTGAAGGCCAGCCGGATATTGACGAACTGGACAGTACGGCCCTCATGCCAGTTTCGCAATTCACTTCAAAAGTGAGAGCACCACATGTCAGGCATGCAGCGCTCTCACAAAAAGGTGTACTGGGTACTTTGTGTAAGTTGATCAGCGATCCATGAGGATCACCGTATGGACAAAGTGTTGCGTCTGCGTCGCCCCATGGACCAGATAAACACCTGGCGTACACTGCTCCTTCCGAAGTGAAAGCTCTATCGTTTCAAACGCGTTGATCACGTCATATTGCTTCGCCACGATAAGCACTCCCATCCCGTTGTAAATCCTGACAGTCGCTTTCCCCTCTATTGATTCTTCAAAGCGGATACGAACGATGTCCGTCGTTGGATTTGGATAGACATTGGCAACATCTGCATCACCCACCTCCGAACCGGGAAAGATGATGAGGGGATCCGGATCACATGCGTCGCCAATCCCGTCGCCGTCTTTGTCTTTTTGTTTGTCATTGGCAACCAGTGGACAGTTGTCGCAGACATCATGTATCCCATCTCCGTCTGTATCCGTGGTGTCCGCGTTAAACGGACATGGATCTGCGCAATCAGGAAAACCGTCCCCATCTGTATCAATGGTGTCGTCTTCGCCATCGCACATGTCACAAGCGTCACCCACACCGTCGCCGTCTTTGTCCTTCTGATTGCTGTTGGCCTCGTCCGGGCAATTGTCGCAGACGTCATGAATTTCATCGCCGTCGGTATCCGTCATGTCCGGATCGAATGGACACGGATCAAGGCAGTCCGGTATCCCATCGCTATCTGTATCCAAAAGATCATCCTCGTCCGGACATTGGTCGCAACTGTTAGGCACTGAATCACCATCGGAATCAGATTGGTCTGAGAATACTTCGATCACGAAGGTGCAAATACTTGTATTTCCAGCTACATCGGTGATCACATATGTCTCAGTATGTATCCCGATCGGAAAGAAGTTTCCACTACCGGACCCACCTGCAAGAACAATCTCTGAGACCCCGCAATTGTCTGTTGCTTCAGGCAAGTTGTAGATGACCTGGATCTCACAGTTCCCACCATTCGGCAACGGGATCATCGTATCCAAAGGGCAGGAAAGAACCACCGGAGCCAAGGTGTCGATCACGGTCACCACACCACTGCACGCATTGCTGTTGTTCACATTGCCCGAACCATCAGAAACCGACATCAGCACCACATTGTCGCCCAGATCGCCACAGTCGAATGTGGTCACATCTGTGTCGAAAAACAGAGGGCCGCAGGTGTCCCAGGATCCGTCATCGATCGCATCCTC
>JAWWBX010000262.1:0-6239 GCA_033720735.1 Saprospiraceae bacterium | reverse complement strand
GAGACAACTCACATCACGAGGGCAGAAGATCCTTTACACGGCATTTGTCTTGTTTTTCTATCTGTACAATGGGTACGGGATCGGTTACCGGATCGGGGTCTATGAGCGCTTTCCGGTCATGTATATCGTTTTTTTGATCACCCTCTCGTTGTCGTACTGGCTGTTTTTATTGGTGTTCAGAAAAGAAATGCGCGTGGCGCAAGAAGGCACGATACCGCTCATTCAAAGGCTCTTTGGAAACCCCCTGTTTGCATACATCACAATTGGAATGTACTTCGCAACCTGGCTCGTCCGGCTCGTGTATCCAGAATTTAAATTACCGCTACTGATCAACCCTCCGGCTCCGGACGTTATTGGTGAGTTTTTAGGCAGATTTACGGCACCTCCTGATGCTGTGACCAAACTGGTGTCAAATGCCGGATTTCTACTGTTCCCTTTCTTTCTGATCGCTGTGATGCGCTACCGGCGCAATATGCTCATTTTCGCCTTACTCATCTTTGTGCCCTATTACATCAAGTATTGCATCAACAGTTATATCAGCCGGGGAGAAGTCCTGGCGGCATTGTTTCTCGTGATGGGCGTGCAGTGGTATTACAATGAGAAGATGCGCAAGTATTTGATTGTTGGAGTGCTGGTGATCCTTCCCTTCTTGCCGGCAATGCTCGTTCAATACCAGGATATCCGGCTTCAACAGGGGGCCGATCTGTACATCGATAATCAAGATGCGATCAAGATGCTTGTATTCAGTGAAACCAACTTCCCGATCTACTCAGACAAAGTCATTCGGTCCGGGAAGCATATCGATCTGAACCGTTACTTTATTTGGATGGTGACACTTCCGATTCCAAAAGCGATCATCGGATCTGTCAACGCCCCATCGGCGGGAATGGAAATGTCGGAGATATTACTTGAGAAAAAACAGGGACGAAAGGGCTTCTTTGCCCTGCTGGCGGGCCTGTTGACAGAAAGCACGTATATCTACGGCACCAAATGGTACTTCCTGCATGCACTGTTTCTCGGAGGCTTGATGGCTTTCATTGCCCGCCTTACTGAGAATCAGGATATCCTGTTTTGCGTCTTTCTGATGTTGGTCGTCGATCTGTCATACCGGCTAAACCGTGCCGGCATCGCACCGGTCCTCGGAGTCGTCGTGAATATGTATTTCAGTCTCTATGTGCTCTTTTTCCTGGGGTATTTGAAAAGACGCATTAAATGGGCGTAAGCAACAGAGAGATCCTCACGATCGTCGGAGCGCGGCCCCAGTTTATCAAAGCAGCGGTGGTCTCAAAGGCAATGGCGGCCCATGGTCTGAAAGAAACCCTGGTGCATACCGGTCAGCACTTCGATCAGGGCATGTCGGATATCTTTTTTGAGGAACTGGAAATGCGCAAACCAGACTATAACCTGGGCATTCACAGCCTGTCCCATGGGGCCATGACTGCGCGTATGCTCGAAGGGATCGAGAAGTTGCTGGACGAACGCCGACCCGCAGCTGTATTGGTTTATGGAGATACCAACTCAACATTGGCAGGAGCCCTGGCGGCTAGTAAAATGCATATTCCGGTCGCGCACGTTGAGGCAGGCCTGCGATCCTTCAACAAGAAGATGCCGGAGGAGATCAACCGCATCCTCACCGACCATGTCAGTGACATCCTGTTTACCCCGACATCAACAGCAAATCAGAACCTTGGCCGTGAAGGGATTGATCAGAACAAGGTGCATCTGGTCGGTGATGTCATGTACGACGCGGCGTTGCACTATCTCAAGAAGGCAAAAGACAGCAGTGACGTCCTTACGCAGCATCGAGTACAGGATAAATATTATCTCGCAACCATTCACCGGGCTGAGAACACAGACAACGAACCGGCGTTGCGAAGGATCTTCACTTCGCTGCATGAACTGGCCCGCGACATGCCGGTTGTGCTGCCACTTCATCCCCGCACCCGACAACGCCTGAACTCGTTCGGTATCCCGCTCAACGGAATTACGGCCATCGAGCCCGTCGGATATCTGGACATGATGATGCTCGAGGCGCACGCCCATGCCATCATCACTGACTCAGGTGGGATCCAGAAGGAAGCCTTCTTTCACAAGGTGCCCTGCATTACACTCCGTGACGAAACAGAATGGACAGAACTGGTCGATGCCGGATGGAATCTGCTGGTTTCCCCGACGGGTGAGGCGGATATTGCCACGCAAGTGCGGGAGCAATCTGTGCGCCGTGGTGAAGACGTGGCTCTGTATGGTGTAGGTGATGCCTCAGAAAAAATCGCAGGGGTTTTGAAGCAATTGCTGAATCGCGACCAATGAGACGAGTTTGCATGCTCACGGTGACGTCGATCATCTTCGATTCGCGCATCCAGAAGGAAGCCAGAGCACTGCGTGACGCGGGCTATGAGGTGACGATTTTGAGTGTGGAAGACCAGGAATTGATGCGGGGTGTTGCCGATGCTTCGGCAACCTGGCAGGCATACCTGGCAAGTACGCCCGGGATCACGACCCGCAGGTTCTTTCTGCGTGCCCGCACCTGGAAGTGGTTACCCAAACCTGTCAACAAGGCACTGCAGGCGGTTGAATTGTTCTTCAAATTCGGCAGAGCAGTGCTGCGCAACGGTGCCGACATCATCCACTGCCACGATCTCACACCGGCCTTGTTTGCCTGGATTGGGAAATGGCGACACGGTGCCATCATCATCTATGATGCCCATGAGATGGAGGTAGAACAACAGGCCTCAGGTGGCATCAAAGCCAGACTTCTTGCCATCTACGAACGCCAGATGATCCGAAGAAGCTCGCACGTGATCACGGTCAACGCAATGATTCGCGATATCATGCAGGATCGGTACGGCATGCCGGTTCACGTGATAGAGAATCGACCTGAGTATCTCCCCGCCGACCGCCTGGACACGCAAAAGTTGCGTCGCGAACTGCAGGTGCCGGATGATCGCCGCATCGTGCTGTATGTCGGCAACCTGAGTCTGACCCGGGGCATTGACAAGATGGTCGAGGCATTAAAATATCTTGACCACAGCATCCATTTTTATATCATGGGTACCGGCCGGATTCAGGAGTACAAAGCGCAGGTAGAAGACCTCCTTCGAACACATCGGATCGATCAGGAGCGGGTGCGGTTCATTGGCCCCTATCCTCCTGGTGACGTGATCCAGTACCTTTCCGGAGCCGATGTCTCGGTGCTGCTGTATCAACCGACCAGCAACAATATGTTGTTCAATGCGCCGAACAAGTTGTTCCAGTCGATCGTCGCCCGGGTGCCGATGGTGGCGAGTCACAACAAGACATTCCCTGGCCTGATCCGGCCAAACACCGATGAGGCGATAGGGGTGACGGTTGACGCCACCGATCCCGTTGCCATTGCTGCCGGCCTGGAAGCCTTGCTCGACGAGGACTATTATCGCCAGGCGAGGGTCAACTTGCAACAGCGTGCGAAAGAAGTCAGTTGGGCATCGGAACAAGAGAAGTTGATCAGAATCTACGGGGGCTTGTCTGACCATCCGCGAGATACCATGATCCTGAAGTCACAGGAGCGCGCATGAAGATCCTGTACATCCATCACTGTGCCACCCCGGGAGGCGCTTCGCGGAGCCTGTACAATCTGCTGATGCACCTCCCCGTAGCGGCTATCGATATGCACATTGTCACACCTAAGGGCAGTGTGTCGGGACTGTTTCGCCAGCTCACAGACAACGTGCATGAAGTATCAGTCCATGCGCTGCCGTCCTTCCTTCCGTCTGCTGCCGGAATCCGGTTCTTATTCCCACGGTCGCTCTTCGGATACGTCAAGAATCGGCGGGCCCTCGGGGAGATCCGGAGGATCATTGATCGGGTAAAACCAGACCTGGTACATGTCAATGACACGGCGATTGTACCGGTAGCGGTACTGGCAGCACGCCTGGGATATCCGGTCGTGATGCACGCGCGTACTGCCCGCGCAATCCAAACCGGGATATTTGACAGGATCGTGGATCGGTGGATCAGAAAATACCAGATCAAACTGGTTTGTATCAGCCAGAGTGTCCGCAATAGTTTTCCGCCGGATCTGCCGGCCCGGATCGTGTACAATCCGCTCTTTGGTGAAAACAAAGTCAATCCTGATGCTACAAGCGCCCGGCGCCACCACGCGGACGACCCGTTAAACTGCTTGTTTCTGTCCAATTTTCTTGAATACAAGGGCATCTTCGAAACGATCGAAGCGGCACGCATCCTCCAAGACATCCCCAACGTGCACTTTCTCATTGCCGGGGCGGCGATTCGCCCCCGAACATATTATCGCAGTTTGACAGGTGTTGTGCTGGACCGGCTCAATCTCTACCCGGATATAGAAAGACGGCTGCAACGCACGATAGAGAAATACCGATTGACCAACGTCACCCTGCTGGGGCATGTAGAGGATATCGACGCGGTGATCCGCATGGCACACGTCAACCTGGCACCTGTCTGGCTCAACGCACCGCCGCGCAGCGTCTTTGAGACCGGAGCGCAAAAGGTGCCGACGATTCTTGCCTTAACGAATGTCGTTGAGGACGTCGTCGAGCACCGGAGATCCGGCCTGATCATTCCTGCAAAAGATGCCCGGGCACTCGCTGAAGCGATTATGATACTGCGTGATGATGAATCGTTGCGACGATCGATGGGCGAACGGGCACATGCTCTTTGTATGGAGCGCAATGATCCCGTACGTGCTGCCAGTGAGGTGTACCAGATCTACGAAAGCATGCTCAAAATGCCGCGGCATGCGGAAGTGTAAAAGAAGTGCATGGCACCAATGTCTGATCCACACCATACTGTTGTCTTGGATGCTGATGGCGCTGGGGTGCACTTCGAAAAAGCTCGTCAGGATGGTTGAGAACGGAGTGCTTCATGTCGATCAGATTGGCGCCAAGGGGGATGGCCGATTTGACAACGCGCGTGTGCTGCAACGTGCAGTGATGACACCCGGCGTCGAGGAAATCCGGTTCGGACCGGGCGTCTATGTGGTCGGAGAGACCATCACCATCGACAACCAGCATCTGCAGATCGTTGGTGCGGGAACGGACAACACGATGATCACCAGTCGTGGCAAACGCGTTTTTCATGTGCGTGAAAATCCGGTGTACGAAGGGGTCTATCAACAAGCCATCACACCAGGAACATCTCGTCTCGCGTTGCGCCGGACCGGCACCATACATCCCGGGCAGCTGCTGCATGTCTCTTCCGATGAAGGCATGCTGGAGACGACCTCCGGGGGATATACGTCCCACTTTACAGCCAGGATCGAAAGCGCCGGACGGACGGGTGTCCGGCTGACGGATACCACGGAAATTGCGTTCAAGCCAGGGGCAAAGGTGGAAGTGTCGGAACCATCGTCCTTTACGCTGAGCCACCTGTCGATTGCGGCCGAAAAGGCATTGTACATGGTGACTATCCACCAAAGAAGCGAGGTCAGGATCGACAACGTTCACTTCCAGGGCAGTGATCGGGTCTTCATGGGGGAGTACCTGCGCGACCCGGCACGGGGAATTTCAGCAATTGCGGTGTATGGCTGTTACGATGTACAAGTTGACAGTTGTCAGTTCGATTACCTGTGGTATGGGCTGATGGCGCATGAGGGTTGTGCCGGGGTATCGCTCACAAACAGCAAGGCCAATTATTGTAGGCATATTAATAATAACGGAGTCGGGACCAGATATTTTCTCGTGGCAGATTGTATCGCCTACCAGTGTGCCGGGGGGTTTGATAGCCATGAAACGGCATTACACACGGTGATCAGAAACTGCCAGGACATTGATCCACGAGGCATCTCGAAATTCAGGGGAAGAAGGGACGAGGTGTATCATTGCGTTTTCCAAGGTGATATTGAATTTAGAACAGACCCGGGGCTGCATGCATTTGCTGACAAAGAAACATTTATCTACAAGAAGCTGATCAACACCACTGTACACGGCAAAACCATTCTGGCGGCAGGCAATGTTGTCGTCGACAGCTGTTCGTTCTATGGCCCGGTGCATCCTTATGCAAACAGTGGGTCGGTCGAGATCCTCAATAGCACGATTGACGTCTCGACCATGGAAGTCATAGAAGTTCCGGCACTTACTCTGGCTGACGGCGCTGCAAAGGAAAAGTATGCATTCACTTTGAAGAACGTGGAAGTCTCGGGGCCAGGCGCACGGGGCGCCGCGGAGTTGGGTGTTTACCTTCCGATGAAACCCGGTGCAACAGGAAGAATAGAGGGATTAGTCGTC
>JAWWBX010000261.1:0-6256 GCA_033720735.1 Saprospiraceae bacterium | reverse complement strand
GGACCAGTTTCCGGGCTGCAATATCTGTGTTGCCGGTGCACCGGCCATTCTGGATCAGATCATCACGCCCAACCGGGTCACGTTGCTGACCAACGTCGACGACCTCGTCACCATACTTTCCGATCAACCTGCCACCATCGAGGAGTACGAAAGTTGGAGTGATCGGTGCCGGGTTTTCCGGATTGTCTGCGGCGGCAATGCTGGCGCGCGAGGGATGTGAAGTGCATTGTTTTGAGCGTCATGACCGTCCAGGAGGGCGTGCGCGTCAGTTTGAAGAAGATGGTTTTGTATTCGACATGGGTCCGAGCTGGTACTGGATGCCCGATATTTTCGAGCGCTTCTTTGCAGAATTCGGAAAACGCCCGGAAGATTACTACACGCTGAAGAAACTCGATCCGGCCTTTACGATCTGGTTTGGCCGCGACAATGTGATGGATGTGCCGGCCGAATATGCCGATCTGCGCGCATTGTTCGAGTCGCGCGAGCCCGGCAGTGGCGAGAAGCTCGACACCTTCATGCGCGAGGCGCAATACAAGTATGATGTGAGCATGCGCGACCTCGTGTACCAACCGAGTACCTCGTGGTGGGAATACGTGCAGCTTCCTTTGATCAAGGGGGTCGCGCGCCTGGATGTCTTTCGTTCGTTGCGCGCACATGTGCGCAAGCTCTTTGCACATCCCGACCTGGTAGCCCTGATGGAGTTCCCGGTGTTGTTCCTCGGGGCGCAGCCAGAGCGCACCCCAGCCATGTACAGCCTGATGAACTACGCCGGGCTCAAACTCGGCACGTGGTATCCAATGGGCGGCTTCGGTGCTGTCGTTGAGGCCATGCAAACGGTCGCAAAAGAACAAGGTGTGCAGTTCCATATGGACAGCGGCGTGGAGGGTATCGACGTGGAAGCCGGCCGGGCACTTGGCCTGGTGGTCGACGGCCAGAGGATTGACCTGGATTCGATTTTGGCGACTGCTGACTACAGCCATGTCGATCAAAGGCTCCTGCCAGCGGCGTACCGCAGCTACTCGCAGGATTATTGGGACTCACGCACGCTGGCTCCGTCCTGCCTGATCTTCTATATGGGCGTCGACAAGCGGCTGCCGGCATTGCGTCACCACAACCTGTTTTTCGACGAAGACCTTGATGCCCACGCCCGCGAGATCTATGTCACCGCGAAGTGGCCTGCACGGCCGTTGTTTTATGTTTGCTGCCCATCCAAAACAGACCCGGGTGTAGCGCCGGAAGGATATGAGAACGTCTTTATCCTGATGCCCATCGCACCGGGGCTTTCCGACAGCGATGCCATGCGCAGGCGGTATTTCGAGACGATCATGCGCCGCATTGAAGAGCTGAGTGGCGAATCGATCAAGGATCATATCGTCTACCTGAGGAGCTACTGTGTCACCGACTTCAAAGATGACTACCATGCCCTGCGCGGCAACGCCTACGGACTGGCCAATGTTCTCAGGCAAACGGCCGTTCTGCGTCCGCGCATCCGTAGCAAGAAGGTCGGCAACCTCTTCTTTGCCGGTCATCTGACGGTGCCCGGACCGGGCGTACCCCCTTCGATCATTTCAGGGCAGGTGGCAGCCAAATACCTCATGCGAAAAATGCAATACGCTTCATGAAAGCCCTCTACGACCAAATCTCCGTGGCCAGCAGCAAGCTGATCACCCGCAACTACTCCACCAGCTTCTCCACGGGTATTTACCTGTTGGCCCGCAAGTATCACGCGCCCGTCTACAGCATCTACGGCTTCGTACGACTGGCTGATGAGATCGTGGATACGTTTCACGATCAGGACAAGGCCCTGTTGCTGAAGGAATTCAGGACGCACACGTATCAGGCGATCGAGCGCAGGATCAGTCTCAACCCGGTGCTGCACGCCTTTCAAGGCACCGTACACCAGTATGGTATAGAACGTGAACTCATCGACACCTTCCTCGACAGCATGGAAATGGATTTGCGGCGCACGGAATACGACCGCCTTCAGTACGACAAGTATATCGTAGGCTCTGCTGAAGTTGTCGGCCTGATGTGCCTGCGTGTATTTTGTGAAGGCGATAATGCCCGCTACGAGGAACTCAAGCATCCGGCCATGAAGCTGGGAGCCGCATTTCAGAAGATCAATTTCCTGCGTGACATTAAAGCCGACTATGAACACCTTGGGCGCTCGTACTTTCCCGGCGTGGACGTTCAGCGGATGAGCCCTGAGGAGAAGCGAACGATCGAAACCGAGATCCTGGCCGATTTCGAAGAAGGCCTGAGAGGGATCCGCCAGCTGCCGAAAGGCGCACGGCGTGGCGTCTATGTCGCCTACGTTTACTATCGCAAGCTCTTTGACAAGATCTCATCCCTGCCACCGACGCGCCTGATCGAACAGCGCATCAGGATCCACAACAGCCGCAAAATGGTGCTGCTGGTGCGCTCTCTGTTCAGACTACGCATGAATGCCATATAAATCGACGAGCTATGAACAAACAATCCTTCACCCGTCAAACATTGATCAAGGCTGATCTCGATCAGACCTGGCAGTTCTTTTCCAATCCCCGCAATCTGCCCCTGATCACACCACCCGACATGCGCTTCCGGATCCTCAATGAGGATGTGCCATCTCAGATCAGTGGAGGCATGATCATCCGCTACCGGGTCAACCCGATTTGGGGCATCCCCGTCATCTGGGAAACAGAGATCTCCGCGGTAGAACCAGGTCATTTCTTCATTGACGTCCAGAAAAGAGGTCCCTATGCGCAATGGGAGCACACGCATGTTTTCGAATTACACCGTGATGGTGTGTTGATGACCGATCATGTGCTTTACCGCCTGCCCGCCGGGATGGCGGGTGACCGGTTGATGGGTAGCGTGGTAAAGCGTCGCCTGCGCCAGATCTTCGACTATCGGGAGCGCCAGATTTCAAGTATCTTTAATGCCTCAACATATGCAAGTACTCATTAATATCGGAATCACGGTGGCCGCATTTTTGGCGATGGAATTTGTGGCCTGGGCTACCCATAAATACGTGATGCACGGATGGCTGTGGACCCTTCACAAAAGTCACCATCAACCGCCCGAGGAAGGCTTCTTCGAGCGCAATGATTTTTTCTTTCTCATTTTCGCGCTTCCGGGGATGCTGCTCATGTACCTGGGCATGCAGGCCGGGTTTGACTTCAAATTTTTCCTTGGACTCGGTATCGCCCTGTATGGCATGGCGTATTTCTTCGTGCACGACATCTTCATCCACCAGCGGATCAAGTTTCTCAGACGGAGCAACAACGTGTACTTCCGCGCCATTCGCAAGGCGCACAAGGTGCACCACAAGCATCTGGGCAAGGAAGACGGCGAATGCTTCGGCATGCTGATTGTCCCCCGCAAATACCTCAAAGAGGCGCTGCAAAGCAGTCGCCGCTAGGCGGGCGGACATGCCGTACACGTACCTGCTGATCAATCTGGGCGCGATCGCTATCCCGTTCCTGTTCAGTTTTCACCCGCGGCTGCGGTTCGACCGGCACTGGCGTGCCACGCTGATCGCCATTGGCGTGGTGGGCCTGATCTTCATTCTGTGGGATGTGCGCTTCACGGCTATGGGCGTCTGGTGGTTTAATGATGATCATGTCATTGGCTGGGATCTGCTCGGCCTGCCTATTGAGGAATGGATATTCTTTGTGTGCATCCCCTACGCATGCCTCTTTACCTATCACTGCTTTGGAAGACTTCTGCCATCACGGCTGCTGGACCAGCCTTCACGCATCATCTCCGCCGTGCTGGTCGTTGCCTGCCTGGTGGCCGGTCTGTCCAACCTGGACAAGTGGTACACGGGGGTTACGTTCACCGCGCTTGGCATCACCATCGCCTTTGTTGAATGGGGACTGAGGCCGGCCTGGCTCACCCAGTTTTACATCTCGTACCTGGTCCTGATCCTGCCGTTCTTCATTGTGAATGGCCTTCTCACCGGTACGGGATTGCAGGAGCCGGTCGTACTTTACAATGATGCTGAAAACCTTGGCTTCCGCCTGTTGACGATCCCGGTTGAAGACATTTTTTACGGGATGCTTCTCATCCTGCTTAATGTGGCGGTCCTGGAACGCCTGCGTCGCGGTCCCGTGACCGGCCCACCTGTTGCTGCAGGTGACTCGTAAATCGCGTACATTTGCGGTACAACAATGTCTTTTGCAAATGTCGCGCGTACGTGTGCTGCTCAAACTGGTCTTCCTGTTCTTCGCAATCCTGATCCTTGGCTGCGCACAGCAGGAATCTGAAGCCCAGACACAGTCGGCTGAAGCGCCAGCAGCGGCGCCCGCGGTCAATGACATTGACGTCGCCACCTTTGATGCGCAGCGGCAACGTCCTCAGGTGGTGGTGATCGACGTGAGGACGCCGGAAGAAACCGCCGACGGTATGGTCCCGGGAGCAATTGAAATGGATTTCAATGGCGAGGGCTTTGAAGCAGCTATTGACCGACTTGATCGTTCAACAGAATATCTGCTCTACTGCCGGTCGGGCAATCGCAGCGGCCGCACGGCAGAGATGATGATTACAAAAGGATTCACCAATATCTCAAATCTGGTGGGTGGCTACACGGCCTGGTCCGACGCCCACCGCGACGATGAATAACGAAGGTGCGCGTTCTGGACTATAACGAGATCAGGCTGATCAGGTACACCAAACTGATCGACAAAGCCATTGTTGCCAAGCGGTATGGACTGGCAACGCAACTCGCGTACAGGTGCGTTTATGAGTACCACCGTCTCTTTATGCGTTTTCTCGTTCCGCAAAAGAAATTGCTGCGCAAGAACGCTTTTCAGATGACGGTCGACGTGGTGGGTTACTTCCGGGCCAAACCCGGGTGGTTTACCTTCAAGCGCTCCCGCTGGCTGTTTTCCATGCTCAAGACCTCATACTACCTGACCCGCTTGTCCAAGCGGCGCTTTGCCGACCGCGATCTACACGTCGACATGGCCACGGCGGTGTTCGCCCGGGACCAGGCGCTGGCCATTTCCAAATTCCTCTTCGGCTCACTCAAGGATAGTTACAAATCGGGTGAGTTGCAGGCTGCGCCAGTCAAGGATTAGCGACTGCCGCCATAACGGATCACGACCGCCTCACTCGTCTCGAAATCCGCGTTCAGTTTGACCCTGTGCAACGTCGTACCGTCGTAGATCGACAACATTGCCGTATTGGGAGGCACCAGGCCCACATTGTTGGCATACAGCACCAGCCGTTGCTCAAACCCGTGCAACGTCAGCATGATCTCGTGCGGTTTGGCGGTGAGCTTGTAGTCCGTCAGGATCCACTCGTCACCCCACTTGAGCGAGATGACGTCGCCATCGATCTTGTTGTGATCCCACACTTTGACACGCAGTTTGCGGCTGCTCACACTGGTTGTATGTGTGTTGACGACTTCGATCTCATCGGTGGCGATGGCCGTCGGCTCGGGCAGAAATTCCTTGAGCGACCATTGCAACAGGTCGTGATGTGCGTGATCTTCTGACGTGGATGAGGTGAATCCCAGCCAGGCCCTGCCATTACTTGCCCCAATCCGCCCGGCAATATCGATGCGCACCGACAGCACTGGGAACAAATAGCTGTCCAGATAGACTTCCAGTTTGCCGTCCCGGTAAATGATCTTGGTGAAATGCGCTTTGCCGTCCGTGATCTCCGGGATCTCATGGACTGTAGCGTACCGGCGATACGTTCCGAGATCCGGATCGTAGAAGGACAGGTTAACATGGTTGATACTGCCCTCCCCATCATCCTTCGTATCGAATTCAATCGCCATCACGTCGGGGATCTGCTTGTAGCCGATGTTGTCGCCGGTCCCCCCGATCACTTCTGGTGACTGATCCTGCATGACGAACGCAAACCCGTCTCCGGGCTTCTTGCTGGCACCAGAGATGAGAAAAGTAAACTCTGTTTCAAACCCTTTGTCCAGTTCAATCTGACGGGCCTGGTACCACGCTGCTCCCTGCAGGCCGGGTTGCGAAGGCGTCAGTCGCAACGCCTCACCGACAAAGGTGCTGGCACCGAGAAGGTTCAGGTTGGACGCATTGGCAGCGAAGTTGTTGATCGCGAAGACATCCTGGGCCAATATACCGGTGGTCGACCACCAGCACAAAACCAGCACCGTGAGGGTTTTCATGGCACGAAGGTACACCATCGGCATCACATGACATATTTTGTACATATCTCAACGGGGGCATTTATCCTCCTGGCCACAACCCTGTTCAGTGGCAATTGCGGCATTGCTGAACCTCCATAATCAGTT
>JAWWBX010000260.1:0-6317 GCA_033720735.1 Saprospiraceae bacterium | reverse complement strand
CATGGTCCTGCTGTATATGGCTGGACTTGTACTTCCTGTTGCGCCGCATGTCATCGATCATGGCGTTGATCACCACCCGGCGTGCCCATTGCAGGAAGCGCACTTCCCCTGTAAAGTCGTACTTCTGCAGCCCTTTCAGCACCTTGTAAAACCCCAGATTGAGCATACCGGGCGCCTCATCCTGGCTGACGTAGCGCCGGCAAACGGACATCAGGACGGGGTAACACAATTCAAATAGCTGGATCTGGGCGCGTGTCTTGTTGCGCCTGCATGCCTCTATCAGTTGTCCGGTGATCCCCATATGCATGATGCGAGAAAACCCGACCTGCCGTAGCAGGTCAGGCTCTCGCGTCTACCATTGATTGTATACTTATTGTTTAATCCACTTGCGCGTAATTTGTCCTTGTTCAGAGAGCAATCGCAACAAGTACATCCCGGAAGAAAGACCGCTGACATCCAGGGTCGCGTTGCCTGTGCCCTCAAAAAGATCTTCTGCATACTGTTGCACAACCTGGCCGTTCAGGGTCATCACCTGCATGGTCAATCCGGCTTGGACGTCTGCATCCAGCTCCACCGTGAGGTAATCGGACGCCGGCTGCGGGAATAATGTCACCGCTGCCGCGTCAAGCAAGTTCCGCGTTGAGGACGTCAGCTCGGAGGTGGACATCACAATCCCGTTGGCTGCAGGATGATCAGGGCCGATCGTCACCCACATTTCCGGCGAAACGACGCCGGCATGTTCAAATTTGAGCCGGTAGGTACCCCATGGCAGACTGGCAAACGTGTAGGCACCGCTCTCATTCGTCAAGGTATAGCGCAATGGCTCGCCGTCTGCATCGAGCAGCAGGATCTGGATGCCTGCGATGCCCCCCGAACGCAGCTCTGGTGTGGGTAGCAGATTTTCCGGATCGATCAGGGTTCCGGAGATGACTCCAACTCCCGTCGCGCCGCTTTGTTGCACCAGCGTGATATCGTGCAACACGGTCAAAGCATTGGGCACGAAGATCGGATCGGCCTGATCCCACTCGACCGCACTGAGGTACCAGGTCGGGAAGAACTGTACGGACGCATCCGTTCCGGCATCGAGGGTGACCTTCACCGCATAGATGCCTGCATCGACATGAGAGAATGAATAGAAGTTGCCTTCGACAATACGCGTTGTATCTACCAGTGACCAGACCGAGTTTGCCGGATCGTTGGCGGTGAGAGTATAGAGTCCCGCGGTCCCGCTGAAATGACTGAAGCCGTTGCCATGGATGAACCCTTCAATCGGCCCGCCGGCATCGGAGGGATCGCCAAACTCGACATCAACAAATACGCAAGCTTCTGCGACACAACTGTCTCCGGCAACCAGGGAAGTCACCGTCACGCAGTAATCACCTGTCGCTGAAACCAGGATCGATGGCGTCGTGTCTCCCGTACTCCACTGATAGCTCCAATTGGGGTTCAGTGCATTGCCAAATGCTGTCAACGCCCAGACACCTGATGAGTCAGTAGGATGGGCATCGATCCACACATCGCAGAACGGGAAATTGATGTCGATGTAACACGCTTCGGCAACACAACCGGTCGCATCTGTCACGGTGACGCACAGGTCGTTGGACAACGATTGAACCTGGATCACCGCTGTACTGTCCCCGGTACTCCAGTCATAGGTGAATGGCGGATGCCCGAATGCCAGCGCCTCGACCGTGTAGCTGTTTGCCGTCGTCGGATCGGGATAGGCCAACACCAGTGCCAGACAGGTATCACCGAAGATGCCGAAATCAACAACGACACAAGACTCGCTCGCACATCCGTTCGCATTGGTGACCGTGACACAATACGTGCCTTCCACAGTCACATTAATGGCATGCGTCGTCTCACCAGTAGACCACAAGTAGCTTTGTGCCGGCGTGGTGGCAAAGACGTCACTCACCGCCGTCAGGGTGGCTCCCGCACCGGTGTATTCGATGGAGATCCAGCTCCAGCAGTTGTTGAGCAGCTCGTCGGTACAGGCCGTATCGACGCAGCCAGTCGCATCAGTGACCGTCACGCAGATACCGGGTACGAGCGAATCCAGCTGGATCGACTCGGTGCTGTCTCCGGTCGACCACAGATAGGTAAATGGCGGGATCCCCAGGCTGAAAGCAAACAAGGTGTTGCCCACCGTTCCAGTAGTCGGATCTCCGGTATATATGAGCACGGTTTCGCAGAAATCAAAGGGGGTATAGTAATCACAGGTAAATGCGGTGCATCCGTTGGCATCGCTAATGGTAACGCAATACTCGCCTTCTTCCACAGGCTGGATGGCCGCAGTGGTTTCACCCGTATTCCAGAGGTAGGTAAATGGCGGGTGCCCGAAAGCAATGGCCGCAAGTGTGCCGGGGCCTTCGTAGGCGATGAAGACTTCGCAATCCGAAAAGGCGTAGGTATAGCAAGCCGTGGCCGCACAACCGTTGGCGTCGACCATGGATACACAATAGGTACCAGGTTGCGTTGGGAAGATCACGGGACCCGCTTCTCCGGTACTCCATTCGTAAGTGATCGGCTCTGCTCCAAATCCGATGGCCTCAAGGCCGCCATTCGGGGTCGCGATGATATGCACGCTGCAGGTCGTCGAGTCGATCATGATACAATCCGATGCCGAGCACCCAGTCGCGTCAGTCACTGAAACACAGTATTCACCGGGCCCGGGAATCGGGATCGAAGCCGTCGTCTCGCCGGTACTCCATGCATAAGCAAACGGTGGGACGCCGTAAGCCGTCGCCACCAGAACATCCCCCGGCGTGCTGCCGGTATTGCCTGCAGAGATCATCACAAAGCAATTGGTGCTATCCCCTACAAACTCGAAACAGTCCGACGCTACACAACCGTCGGCTGTTGTCATGTCCACGCAATACGTGCCAAATGTATCGGGCACGATCGACTGCGTCGTCTCGCCCGTGTTCCAGGCAAACGTGACGCCGGCAGTGTTATTGAGAGGCAAGGCAAAGAGGATGGTCTGAGCAATGGTCGGATCAAATTCTGGAATGATCGCGACCGCACACGAATCACCGCCGCCGGTTCCCCCGCAATACACGAAGTCGGCGACAAAGTCAGTGGTGATCCCCGGGACCCACGTAAAGATCATATCAAGAAGCGTCCCGTTACAATCGATCAATGATACTGTCACGATCACGATCGCCGAGGTTGGCGGCACCGGGATGTCGACCTCATAATAGCCGTTTACATCGGTGGCCGCTGTGACAAAAAAGAAGGTAGAGTCACTGAAGACCGCGTTGACGAGTAACTCGACGCCAGCCACGCCATCCCCGTTATTGTTCACAACAGTTCCGCTGACATTGATCACCTGTGCAACACTTGTGGTGATCCCGGCTGTGATCAAAAGACAAAGAGTAACTAGTTTTCGCATGGTTCGTACGCTTGATGATGAATACATGTGTTTCACTCTCTAACACGTAGATTCGTGCTGCGGCGTTTGTAAAATGTCCGACTAATTTCGTGCATTCTGGTTATGCTCAATACTCCTCTCGCCGAACGCATGCGTCCGAAAAGCCTCGACGAGGTGGTCGGACAAACACACTTGCTGGGCCCGGAAGCCGTGTTGCGCAAGGCTCTGGAGCGCGGCAAGATCCCGTCGATGATCTTCTGGGGGCCACCCGGCGTGGGCAAAACCACCCTGGCACGCATTATCGCCCATACCCTTGAACGCCCCTTCATTGCCTTGAGCGCCATCAACTCAGGCGTCAAGGACATCCGGGAGGCCATTGCCAAGGCCAAAAACCAGCGTTTCTTCGACCGCCCAAATCCGATCCTCTTTATCGACGAGATCCACCGCTTCAGCAAGTCGCAGCAGGATGCACTGTTGGGCGCCGTGGAGGACGGCACGATCACGTTGATCGGTGCGACGACCGAAAACCCCAGCTTTGAAGTGATCTCGGCGCTCCTCTCCCGCTGCCAGGTGTACGTACTCAACCATCTCTCGCGTGACGAATTGCTCGAACTGGTGCAACGCGCCATTGAACAGGATGAAGAACTGAAGTCCCGGAGCATCGTCGTGGAGGAGTCGGAGGCCATGCTGCAGTATTCGGGCGGAGACGCACGCAAACTCATGAACATCCTCGAACTGGCCACCACCCAGACAGAAGGCGAAGTCCATATTGACAATGCCCGTATCAAGGAGCTGATCCAGCGCAATATCGCGCTCTACGACAAGGGAGGAGAACAGCACTACGATACCATCTCGGCCTTCATCAAGTCGATCCGCGGGTCCGATCCACATGCCGGTGTTTACTACCTCGCCCGGATGCTGGAGGGTGGTGAGGACATCAAATTCATTGCCCGGCGTCTGGTGATCCTTGCAGCGGAAGACATTGGCCTGGCTAATCCCAACGCCCTCCTGCTCGCCAATGCCGCCGCTGAGGCGGTTCAGTTTGTCGGGATGCCTGAAGCCCGGATCATTCTTTCACAAGCGGTCATTTACCTGGCCTTGTCACCCAAGAGCAACTCTGCCTACACCGCCATTGACCGGGCGATGGCTGAAGTCAGAAAGAGCGGTCCACTGTCCATCCCTTTACCCATACGCAACGCCCCCACCCAGCTTATGAAGGAACTCGATTATGGCAAGGCGTACCGTTACGCACACGATTACCAAGGCAATTTTGTCCGCCAGGAATTCCTGCCGGAGGAGATTTCGGGTCGGGTTTTTTACGAGCCGGGGGACAACCCTGCGGAGCAGCGCTACCGTGAGCTGATCAAAACATTGTGGGCCGTTCACTACCAGAAATAGGCTTGTTTGCTGCCTGTCGCTGACAGCATGGGACAAATTATCCACACGGCCCAATGCGCAACAACTAACTGACTATTTTTGTGTTCTCTAACTGAAATCAAGACATCGGCATGGAGGCAGTTGCAACAGCAGAAAACCTGACACTCATCGAGGAAAGTGCGCGTGAATTTGCCGACAGGCACATCCGCCCACACGTGATGGAGTGGGATGAGGCCCAGCACTTTCCCAAAGACATGATGCACGAGATGGGTGCACACGGGTTTTTAGGCGCGCTGGTCCCCGAGATGTACGGCGGCGCCGGACTGGACTACCAGGCCTATGTCACGATCATTACCGAGATCTCCAAGGTGTGCGGTTCGATCGGTCTCTCCGTGGCCGCACACAACTCATTGTGCAGCGGCCACATCAATCAGTTCGGTAGCCACGAACAGAAAGAGAAGTACCTGTCGAAGCTCGCCACTGGCGAGTGGATCGGGGCATGGGGTCTGACCGAACCCAATACCGGCAGTGACGCGATGCGGATGCGGTGCACGGCGTACCGGGATGGTGACTACTGGCTGATCAATGGATCGAAGAACTGGATCACACATGGCATCTCCGGCGATGTGGCTGTTGTGATCGCACGCACCGGCGAATTGCTCGACAGCCGAGGCATGACCGCATTTATCGTTGAGCGTGGTACGCCGGGTTTTATGGCGGGCAAGAAAGAGAACAAGCTTGGCATGCGCGCCTCGGAAACCGCGGAGATGATCTTCGAAGGCTGCCGGGTCCACAAGGATCAGGTGATCGGCGAGGTCGGCATGGGCTTCATCCAGTCCATGAAGGTGCTCGACGGCGGCCGCATCAGCATTGCTGCATTATCCCTCGGGATAGCCAAAGGCGCCTACGAAGCCTCGGTACAATATGCCAAGGAGCGGCAGCAATTCGGCAAGCCCATCATCAACTTCCAGGCCATCTCGTTCAAGCTCGCCGACATGACCACCAAGATCCAGGCAGCTGAGCTGCTCACCCGCAAGGCAGCCTATCTCAAGGACCGCGGCGAGCCCGTCACCAAGGCGTCTGCCATGGCTAAATACTACGCTTCAGAGATCGCTGTGCAGGTCGCAACCGATGCCGTACAGATCTTTGGCGGCTATGGTTACACCAAGGACTTCCCCGTAGAGAAATTCTACCGCGATGCCAAGCTCTGCACAATTGGCGAGGGCACCTCGGAGATCCAGAAACTGGTGATCAGCCGGGAGATCCGGAAGGGATTGTAGCTTGCCAGCAGACAGGGACCTGAACCCCGTACGACTCCGCTGCGCTCCGCGTACAGGGCAGGCACTCGAACACGTGAACACAAGAACACGAGATACAGACTCCGCTACGCTCCGCGTACAGGGCAGGCACCTGAACCCCGTACGACTCCGCTACGCTCCGCGTACAGGGCAGGCACGTGAACACAGAATTCACTACTTTAGGCGACTCATCATTTTCACGATCCAACAGTAACAATTATGAAAAAGCATCTCTTCATCACCGCTCTGATGGTGCTGGCCGCAATCCT
>JAWWBX010000259.1:0-6339 GCA_033720735.1 Saprospiraceae bacterium | reverse complement strand
GCGGTGGCAGCCTGAAAGGCCGGGAGCATCCAATCGTCCAGCGGATGCCTTGCCACTTCTGCCAGGAGCGCCAGCCCTGTATCCGAATCGAGCCATGATGCCGTGACGATGACCTCAAGCCTGACCCGACCATGCGGATCCGCGGCTGCCTGCTGCAGCAGCTCGGCCTGATCCGGCAACTGGTGGCCGGCATAGCGGAGCACACGCACGGCGGCGGCGCGCGCACGGAAGTCGTTTGCCCGGAGCACATTGCGCAGAAGCGATGGGTCCACCCGGTTCATTCCCCAACTCACCCACAGCCCCTCGGTCATGAGGCGCTCATGGTGCGGATCAGTTGTGTCCATCTGATCTACCCACAAGGACAGCTGCCGGCTGACTGACTCAGGATCACGCTCGCGCAGTTCCCGGCGCGCGCGGTAGCGGGTGCGATATTCAGGCAGTTTGAGATGATCCAGAAGGGTCTGGATGCTTGCGCCGTCAATCTCGGCGGACTCTACGAGCGGGCGCGCAGGATAAGTAATTCTGTAGATACGTCCGTGCACATGGTCCCGCAGAGGGTCCCGCGCATTGTGCTGCATATGGCCGATCAGGATATTGTGCCAGTCGACGATATAAAGGGAGCCATCCGGGGCAAATTCCATGTCGACCGGACGGAAGTTGGGGTCGGAGCTGCGGATCAGGTCGAGCCGGTGTTCGCTGAAATAGCCGGTTCCGCTATCCCGCAGGGTATGTTGTTTCGTCCCCCGGAAGCCGATGGTGTTGTTGATCAGCAGGTCGCCCTGTACTTCAGGCGGGAAATGGCGGCTCGAGACGAACTCAAGGCCGGAAGTGGGACGAACACGATGTGCCTCCTCGATCAGGTTGCGTGATTTGGGGGAGGCGATCCCATAGCGCGGTTTGATCGTGCCGGGCATCATCCACAGGACATCCGGTCCTGATGTTTCCGCAAAAAAGTTCTGGCCCCATGCATCAAAGGCAATCCCCCATGGGTTGGGGATGGAGAGCTGTGCTGTCCGTTCCAGGTGTCGTCGTTGCGGATTGTAGCGGTAGAATCCGCCATTGGTACCTCTTACTGTGCCGTAGGCTGTCTCGACATTGGTATGCAGAAAGACCCCTTCTGCCATGTAGATGGCGCCGGATGGGTCCGCGCAGAAAGCACTGATCGCGTGATGCGTGTCGTGTTCGTCGAATCCGCTCAGAACGACCTCCTCCTGGTCGGCCCGGTCATCTCCATCGGTGTCGGTCAGGAGTTTCAGGTGCGGACTCTGGGCAACATAGACGCCTGCAGGCGCAAACTCGAAGCCGATCGGTAAATGCAGCCCGTCTGCGAAAACGGTTTGCTTGTCCGCCTTTCCGTCTCCATCCGTATCCTCCAGGATCAGCAGTTTGTCATCTGGCAAGGCATCGCCCGGGCGGTAGTGCGGATAACTGGGCATCACCGCCACCCACAGCCGGCCGCGATTGTCGAACGATAATTGAACAGGGTTGGCCAGGTCGGGGAAGTCCTGTTCGGAGGCGAAAAGCTCAATGTGATACCCGTCAGCCACCTCGATGCTGCCGACAGCTTCATCGCCATAGAGGTATCGTGGAGGTGGCTGGTCTGCAGGCGGATTGAAATTGGTCTCCACTTCGGGGAGCGAAGGTGTGCGCCGGTCGGCCGCAGGTACGTCGTAGGGAATCCCCTGCGCCGCAGCCCAGATCGCAGTGTCCCGGATACGGGTCATGGCGCGGATCTTGCCAATCTCTGCAGGGTAATTGTCGGGACCAAAAGGTTCGTACCGCCGGCCGTACACATGGACACCGTTCGGGATCTTGAAATCGTTGTGCCAGAACCAGTTCTTGTCCATCACCGCACGATGGACGGCTTCCCGGTGGTTGTTGACCGCCTTGCCAGGTCCAAAGATCTCGTCGGCCAACCACTTTGAGAACTTGCGATAGCCCTGGTCAGACAGCTGGAACCCGTCGATGGTCATTCCGGTGGAGCGTGTGTACCAGGCACGGGTGGCCGCAAACGCGTCGACAAAGTGCACCTGCTCGGCCTCAGCAACCTCGCGCATCACACCCGTGTACATGCTCAGTCGTGCATTCTCCTGGTAGCCGTCGGGCAGGTCGGCCATGGCAGACAGATCCTCAAAGGCGATCGGCGAGATCAGCACCAGCTCGGGGGGAGCGACGCCATTGTATGCCTGCGACCGTGTATGACGGATAAAAGCGGTCAGTTCGTCGCGAAAGTCGTCCATGCCTGCGTGGCCACGGAAAGAGGCATCATATCCGAAAAATGCCAGCACAATATCTGCGTCAAGCTGCCTGAGCCAATCGTCCGGTGGATCGAAGTGTCCCTCGCTGTGAGAGGGTTGTGCCAGTTCGTTCTGGAATCTTTCCGCTCCCGGAAACGCCCAGGGATGGGGGCGGCTCGGGTGCGGCCGGAATCCCGGGGTGTCACCCGGATCACACATATTGCGGATGATCAGGGTGCTGTCCGGGTAGCGCAGCTGCAGTTCCGTTTCAAAATGCCCGAACAACATCATCCGAGAGCACAAGTTGCCACCGACCATGGCGATGTCAGAGAATCGTGCAGGCACCACCGCAGGTTCGTTGGATGCACATCCGGTCAGAATGCCCATGCATAGTAGAAAACCGGCCAAGAATCCAGGGCGGGCTGGCTTGCGAGGGGAGCTACACATTGCGTGACTGGTCACGCCTTGAAGGTATGAAAAGCGCAGAGCTCGCTATCGGCATGCCTTCATTTTGTTGCCGGATGCACACTGTTTGAACTAACTTTGTACTCTGAAAGCGCGTATCAGCTGATCGCGCCTGGCGGCTACACGCCGCCCACAATCGGCAAATGCATGAAACAGGCACTCCTGGTGTTATGGATGGTAATATGCTGTGTGCCATTATCCGGGCAAAGCATAGAGGACCTGTCGTTCGGTACGGATTCGACCCTGGAGGTGATGACCTGGAATATCGAGCGCTTTCCCAAAAACGGCTTCACGACCATTGAATACGTTGCGGACATCGTTGCGGCATTGGACGCCGACCTTGTTGCCTTGCAGGAGATCGACGACCAGCAGAGTTTTGATGCCATCCTGAATTTACTCGGAGATTGGTCAGGATACTGGGACGACACGGAGTTTTCCGGACTGGCGTACATCTATCAGCCTGATGTGGTCGATGTGATCGACGTGTTCCAGATCTACCAGGGGATGAACCGCCCCTTCCCGCGGCCACCTCTGGTGATGCATTGCAGCTACAACGGAGAATTTCTGGTTGTGATCAACAACCACCTGAAATGTTGTGGCAACGGTGTGCTCGATGCCGGGGATGCCTGGGATGAGGAGACGCGGCGCCGTGAGGCAAGCCAGCTGATCGCAGCGTACATCGCACAACATCATCCTGATGACCGGGTCATCGTATTGGGGGATCTCAACGACATTCTCACCGATGCCGGGCCGAACAATGTGTTTGGTGCATTTCTCGGTGCCCCGCAGGAGTACGCATTTGCCGACATGTCGATCGCCGAAGGAAGCAGTGCTTTCTGGTCTTATCCCGGCTGGCCATCACACCTCGATCATATCCTGGTGAGTAATGAGTTGTTTTCGGCGCTTGCAGCTCCGGGCAGCAGTGTCCAGACGATCAGGGTCGATGACGTGATCCAGGGCGGGATTGACGCATATGATGACAACATCTCTGATCACCGTCCGGTGGCGCTGCGGCTTGTCCTGGAAAGCAGCACTACTTCAACACGCGGAAGCAGTACCCGCACCCACCTCATGACCGGTTATCCCAATCCTGCGGGCGACCATTTGCAGGTGCGACTGACTCCTCTTCCGGGTCCGGCTGAACTGGTGATCATGGATGCGACCGGCAAGATGCACGGTCACATCGACCTGCCGGCACTGAGGGAATCCGTGCGGATCGAACTGACGACCCTTGCGCCGGGGATCTACCAGGTTGTGCTTATTGCCGAAGAAAGATCTGTCGCAGCCCTGCGGTTTGTGCGGATACCTTGATCGCGCCGGCTTCGAAGAGCCTTTTCGGCCGTTCACATATTTGATCTGACCGTTCAGTCATTATCATCAAAGGGGGGCGGGCTATCAATGAAAATAGGTAACTTAAGACAGTGAACCTGGGACAACGATGGGTTGCCGTGACACACTGTTAACAACCATTTGCCATGTCGGTCATGGTCCTCTTACGACACCTCCTCCTGATCAGTCTGATTTGCCTGCCTGTCGCTTTCCTGACTGCTCAGACCACACTTCCCAAAGAGCGCAATTTTGAGAAGCTCGACAGAGCCGCCATGCAGCGATATGCTGATACGCCAGTGAAAGGCTCGCACAAACGCATGCGGAGAGCCCGGCACTTTGCACGACGCCACCTGGATCAGAGCGGGAATCTGATCAATCATGTGCAGGCCAATCTGGAAGCCCTTCAACAGTTGTACATCGACACCTTTCCAGGCATGATCGACGGTGACTGGGCCCACATCGGACCGCTCAATACGATTGGCAACGACTTCAACCAGGAAGGCGTTGGCAGGATCAACCATATCAATATTGCCTCTGCCACAACCTGGTATGCAGGCACGGCCGGAGGAGGTTTGTGGCGGACCGACGTGGCTGGTTTCTATCCGGGTGCCGGACCTTATCCTTGGTATCCTTTGACCGACAGCCTGCCTTCCATCGCGATATCCGGGATCTCGGTGCACCCCTCCGACGTGGATGATGTGCACATCCTGACTGGTGACGGCGAGAGTCTTACCTGGGGTACCCGCGGCACACAACCAGGGATTGGCATCCTGCATTCCACCGATGGGGGTACCACGTGGAACCCTACGTCCTTTGCCTACAATATGGATGATCTGCGGGCCGGATACAAACTGATCCGCTATCCGGGGAGTGTCGATACCATGTTTGCGGCCTGTACCAATGGGTTGTTCCGCACTACCAGCGCCTGGACCAGCTCTACCGATACCTTTCCGGTGACTGGTGACCGGTGCTATGATATTGAGTTCAAGCCTGGCGATCCTCAGACGATCTACGCGGCATGCAAAGGCGCCCTCCGCCGTAGTACCAACGGGGGTTCGTTCTTCCCGGATATTTCCGGCAATCTGGCACCGACCTCCACTCCCGGCACCTGGGGCAGGATGGCCATTGCGGTGACCCCGGACAATCCTGAATTGCTGTATGTCATGATCGCGCACGACAGCACCGAAGGACTGATCTCACTGCAGGTGTCCAGCGATAGCGGTGAGAATTTTGTGGAGCTCGTCAACAACAACTTCAATCTGCTGGCTGCCAACGACCCCATGACCGAGAATGACGGACAGGGCAATTACGATCTGACGATCTGGGCCGATCCCGACGACGCCACAACGGTCGTCGTCGGAGGCGTGAATGTCTGGAAGAGCACCTCAGGCGGTCTCTTGTGGAGCGAGATTGCCAACTGGACCAACGAGCCGCCTGAGTACACCCACGCCGACATTCATGCGATTGAGACCAATCCATTCAATGACGACATCGTCGTCGGGAGTGACGGAGGGATCTACATCTCGAGTGATGGCGGTCTCAACTGGTCTAACCGCGGCAAGGGGCTGGGCATCACCCAGTATTATCATCTCGATGTGTATACGGGAATTTTTGGACTGCCGATCATCAGTGCGGGGGCCCAGGACAATGGCACCAGTACTGGCATCGGCTTTGACGACCCGGTCTTTGAAATGATGGGAGGTGGCGACGGGTTCCGTACCTACCGCGGTGTGATCGATGGGGATGATGTGCGCTACCGGTCATCGCAGAACGGACGGCTGTTTGTGCAGGGGTATTTTGCCGGAAACTGGTTGGAGGACGAGATCACACCCGATTCCGAGCTGGTTGGGTCGGAGGGACAGGGGGCCTGGGATACGCCGTATCAACCGAGTCCGACAAGTTTTTCCGACCTCGTGGCGGGCTACGACGATCTTTACTACTCAGGAGATGCCGGCGACGACTGGCAGATGTTGAATGTGAACCATCCTTCGGGATCTTATGATGGCTCCGAGCTGATCGAGCAGCTGGGCTGGTCCAAGAACAATACGAATGTCTTGTACTTCTACATCGCAGACAGCACTGCACGTCATTTGTGGCGGTGCGACCTGTTCTACGTTGGTGTGATCACCGGGACGCTGAATAATGCCGATTGTTCGGTCATCGACCTCGATACCGTTCCAGGGATGGCCACCAATAATCCGACCGACATTGCACTCAACCCGTACAATGATGACGAGATCTGGCTCTCGTTTCCCGGCTATGCCGATTCGCTCAAAGTGTTCTACAACCCCGGAATCCCGGATGACTC
>JAWWBX010000258.1:0-6354 GCA_033720735.1 Saprospiraceae bacterium | reverse complement strand
GGAGGGCGCCGCGATGCACGTTTGACAAGAGACCATTGATAGAAGTCGTGGTATGTTCGGCGACTGGACAGGTATTGCTTCCCGCAATGATGATCCGGTCGCTTTTTTGTTGAGGGCGGTTCGGTCAGGATGGCGTATCTTCCGTATCTCTCCCCGTCACTGTCTAAAAGAAGGATGTATATGAGACGATGGATGCTGCTTGGCTGGTTCATGGCAATTGCCTGGGCGGCTGTGAGTCAGTCCAACTTGCAGGGCGCCTGGCAATCGGACCGCGGCGTGTTGATCATCGCTGCCGGGTATTTTTCCTTTGCAGGGTTTGATGCGCAATCATTTGATGGGACGTATGGCGGGGCGCTGCACCTTTACGAGGACCAGAGCGCTCTGACCTATGAGTTCAATACCTACGACACTGCCTTGGTGGGGCAGATCAAACTATTCCCGATCAAGGCTGATGGAGACATGCTCACCTGGGGTGATGCCACATTTGAACGGATTGATGATGGGAAACCTGGTGATCTGGCCGGAGCCTGGCTGATTACCGGCCGGGTGCGTGATGGTGAAATGCGGACGCGCACTCCAGGCGCGCGCAAGACGATGAAGATCCTGTCGGGCACCCGTTTTCAGTGGATCGCCTACAACTCGGAGACCGGGGGCTTCTTCGGCACAGGTGGCGGAACGTATACCACGCACGACGGGGTCTATACGGAACACATTGATTTCTTTTCACGCGACCAGACGCGCGTAGGTGCATCGCTGCCTTTCGAATTTGAGCTCATTGACGGGGCCTGGCACCACAAGGGCAACAGCAGCCGGGGTACCCCGATCCATGAAGTGTGGAGTCAGCGCGCTCCGGCGCAGTGATCATTCTTCCGCGTACGACAGGATCACCTCGCTTTGATCCACAAAGGGCATCTCAAAGGTGAGGGTCCGGGTGACAGTGTCCCACGCATAGGTCGTCCGGGTACTGTCAATGAGCAGGGATCCGGGATCGCGCGGAAAGCCGATCAACGAAAAATGCAGCTGGCGTTCGGCCGGTGCGCCCTGATAGCCATTACCCAGCAAGCGCAGATCAAAGGATGTGGTTTCGCGCCCCTGCCGCGACGCAATCTCCAGCAGGTGATATGTTCCGCGTGCATATGCATCACGAGTCCTGCCATCATCCATGTAGATCGATGAACGGTCCGACGTGCGACCCTGGTCGCAATAGTAGGTCAGGTTGAGCTTGTCGGTGCGGTAGGCATCGGTGTTGGGGATGGGATCGACGGTCGGAACAACACTGCCGGCCAGTACAAAGACCGGTAAGTCGTTGATGGTGACCGGAACGGAAATGGCCTGACGACCCTCGTAGTACGCATGGGTGTGAAAGTCGATCCAGTCTCCGGAGGGCAGGTAAACCGGCACGGTGGTTTCGCCGGGATTGAGTACGGGGGCGACCAGCAGGTCCGGCCCCCAGAGATACACGTTTTCGATGGAATCCACTTTGCGGTCCCAGCTCCAGTCGTAGAACAGAGGACGTGCCAGCGGGATGCCGGTCTGGCTGTTGCGCCAGGCTGCGGTGTAGAGGTAGGGCAGGAGTTGGTAACGCAAGGTGATATACGGTTTGATGGCGGCCTGAACTTCCCGTGGCCAGAGTGCAGGTTCCGGGGGCGCAACCTTGGCGTCACCGTGCGGTCGGAAGACTGGCGTGAACGTGGCAAACTGCATCCAGCGGGTGTACAGCTCGGCGTCACGCTCACCAACCGCAAAGCCACCGGCATCCGAATGCACATACCCCAGTCCTGACAGCCCCATGCCGAGCATGATCGGCAGCTGGGCCCGCAATCCCGACCAGCTGCGCCCCACGTCGCCGGACCAGGGCAGGATACCGAACCGTTGGGTACCGGCAAACCCAGCCCGGCCGAGAATGAAAGGCCGTTCGTCCACATAGTCCTGCAGATAGTTCTCATGGAATACGCGGGTCCATTGATGGCCATACAACCCATGCACAGCATCGGCCGGACCGGTACTGTGCATCATGGCCGACGGGTGCTTTTCCGGTTCGCCAAGATCGCACCACCAACCTGCAACACCGAGTGCTTTTTGCTGCTGGTATTGTTCCCATAACCAATCTCTGGCTTCCGGCTGGAACAAGTCGATCAAACCGGCGTCAGCAAAGAAGAAATCCGGGATCGTCATGGTCTTGCCGGTCGTGTCGGTCGCGAGAAGACCGCCCCCGGACAGCGTGTCGAAGTGTTGCGAGGTCCGGCCGAAGAATGGCTCCGAGATGGTGACGGTACGGATGCCTTGCTCTCGCCATCTGCGCATCATGCCTTCCGGATCAGGCCAGCGGTTGCGATCCCAGCGCAGATCGCCCATGCGGCCATCCTGCGGGTCCTCGCTAAACCAGAACAGATCAATGATCATGGCATCCAGCGGATACCCGGACTCCCGCGTCTGACGGGCGATGCGCTCTGCTTCTGCCTGGCTGCGATATCCGAACCGCGACTGCAGGTGACCAAAGGTCCAAAGCGGCGGAAGCGGCTGACGTCCCGTCAGGTCGGCATACGATTCGGTCAGTTCATAATAATGTTCGCCGGTAATGAGGTAATAGACATGGTTGCCCAGGGTGCTGGCAAATTCGAGTACGTCGTGCTTTGTGTGTCCGATATCCATGACCGCGCGGGCCGGATTGTCGATCAGCAGTATGTATTTGCGCGACGAGATGATGTGCGGAATTGAATAATTCAGATCCGTGGCCCCGTATTCGTAGCCGTAGTGCGGCGTGTTGTAGCAGGCGAATCGGTAACCGCGCCGGTTCATCGGCAGGGCGCGCATGCCTGTTCCGTAGATGGCCTCGTCATCCTCGAGCTGCAGCCTGAGTCGCGTTGTATCGCCGTCCTGGATATAGCCACCGGCATCCCTGATCACCTGCCGGCCCTTCAAATCCTTGACGGAAACACCGAAGGGTGACCTGGTGACCTCAATGCGCAACCGGTAGGTAGATAGTGTCAGCGTTTTGCTTCCGCCTTTCAGCTTCACATCCACGGGTTGGTCCATGACCGGTGCGTGGATCTTTCCCGGGGTTGCGTCCGCGCTGTAGTCCACTTTCACGATGTTTTCGGCCAGTGCGGAGATGAGATAGTAGCCGTCATCTTTTTGCACGGTCAGGACGTTGTCTTCCAGTATATACCAGCTACCCTGTTTGTCGCCATCCGTACCACATGACAACATGCCTGCGATCGTGATGATGAGGAGAATCACCGGAAGAAGGGAAGAACCCGTCTTGTGCTGGTTTGCCATTGCTCTACGGATTGTCCTGCTCGTCGACATCGTTCACGCGCAGGCAGAAAAGCCCGGCCAGGATCATGGCGACGCCGCCCACCACATACGCATAGATCGCCTCCCCGGCAAAGAATCTGCCGACGATCAATCCCAGGATCGAAGCGGCGACCAATTGTGGTATGACAATGAAGAAATTGAACACACCCATGTAGTATCCCATTTTGTCGGCCGGCAGCGCACCGGCCAGCATGGCATAGGGCATCGATAAGATACTCGCCCAGGCAATTCCGACGAACACCATGGAAAGCAGCATTGGCATGGGGCTGGACATGAAGTAAATGGAGATCAAGCCGATCCCGCCCAGGATCAGACAGATCATGTGCGTGACACGGCGCGAAGTCCGCCTGGCAAATACAGGCAAGGCAAAGGCCACCATTGCCGCGATGCCGTTGTAGACCGCGAAACATACATTGACCCAGTCCGCTCCGTCATTGTATATTTGAGAGGTCGGGTCGCTGGATCCGAAGATGTGGCTGGTGAAACTGGCCGTCGAATAGATCCACATAGCGAACAGGGCAAACCAACTGAAGAACTGCACGACCGCGAGTTGACGCATTGTTCCCGGCATATCAGCGAAGTCGTTGACAACGGTGACAAGCGCGTTGCTGTTCCGACCCATTTTTTGCAAGGCGCCGGCAACAATACCCAACAATCCCGCGGCGACGGTTCCCAGCGTGAGAATGAACAATTCCTTTTGGAGGTCGGCCCGTGTTAGGGCAAAGGTCAGACCAAGGCCGATAACAACCGTAATGATTCCAACAAGCAACTGGCGTTGCCCACGCTGGCGATGCCCTTCGACGGAAAGTGCCTCCTTCTGGTAGTGCGATTCCTGTTCGGCAAAAGAGGCAAGTTCTTCCGGGGAGTACTCCTTCGACCTGATGACCGTCCAGAGGACGGCAAGAAAAAAGATGATGCCTCCGACATAGAACGCGTACTTGACGGACGGCGGGATAACTCCTGCCGGAGCCGTGTTGGGTATCCCAAACCAATTGGTCATCATCCAGGGGAGTGCTGAGGCAACCACGGCGCCGATCCCGATGAAAAAGCTCTGCATGGCAAACCCCGCCGTGCGTTGCTCCGAAGGCAGGTTGTCGCCTACAAACGCGCGAAACGGCTCCATGGATATGTTGATCGATGCGTCCATGATCCACAACATTCCTGCGGCGACCCACAAAGCGGGCGAATTGGGCATGATACAAAGTGCGATCGAGGCGAAGATGGCCCCAACAAGAAAGTACGGTCGCCTGCGCCCCAGCCGGTTCCAGGTACGATCACTGTAATAGCCGATGATCGGCTGCACGATCAGGCCCGTCACCGGCGCCGCGATCCAGAGCAGTGGAATCTGCTCGACGTCGGCGCCGAGCGTTTCGAAGATCCGGCTGACATTGGCATTCTGCAAAGCAAAGCCAAACTGGATCCCGAGAAATCCAAAGCTCATGTTCCAGATCTCCCAGAAGGTGAGGCGGGGTTTGCTGCGACGCATGGCGTCGGGTGCAGTCGTTGTTTCAGACATGGAGAATCGTTCGGTTGATGGTCCGCCTGGTCAGGGTAGGATACCGGGCAAAATGAACGGCACGGCTCCACCTCTAAGCTAATGTTTTTGGCGAATGACGGATTGGTGCGGGTGCAGTTGACACATGTTAGAAAGTTTGAATGTCATCGTATATCTACGATATACTCTGTCTCGCCATGTCAAACGCAATTGCTCGCCGGTAACGCACCCGGGTCGATCGCGTTGAGGGCACATTTCTTATCTTCGCGCGCGACTTCATTGGGTCCCAAGGCATGACATAAACGGTATCCCGGCATGGTGATAAATGCATTTCTTTCCCGGCTCGCAATGAGCAGTCCATCGCTCCACCTTCCTCACTTTGCCACAATCAACGCGTGGCTGCTATGGCTATCAGCCGCAACTCTGTGTGCGTGTGGGCAGGCTTCGGCGGATAGTGCTCCCGCGAACACCGGCGGAGGTGGCCTCAACGTCGTGCTGCAGGTAGAGGGTCTGGACGGTGGCTTCAGCTACCTGGGCGGCATGCTCGGTGATCAGTATTATACCGTCGACTCCTTCGCGGTGGACAAAAAGGGACGGATCACATTTAGCCGCCCACAATTGCTCGAAGAGGGCCTGTACTACGTGATCCTGCCGGACCGCCGTTCGCAGATCCAGATGCTCTTGTCCGAGGATCAGGTGTTTACCATGACCACGCAACTCGGGGACCTGGTCGGGAGCATGGTCGTCGAAGGGTCACTTGACAACGAACTGCTGTATCGCAATCTCAAATTCGAACAGCAGTATCAGCGCGAATACCAGGCAATCCGTCAGCGGCAGACGCAAGTGGCGGCGGGAACGCCAGAGGCGGCGGCCCTCGAGGAGGAACGCAAGGCAAAACTCGCCGAGCGCAAGGCACACCTCGCACAGTTTACGCGCGACCACCCTGACGCTTTTTTCACCATTTTCAAGGTGGCAGGGCAGAATCCGGAGATCCGCGAACCACGGCTCCCATCGGGGGAGATCGATGAGCGCAGGCAGCTCTACCTCTACCGCAAGGAGTTCTGGGATATGGTCGATTTTACCGACGGCCGCCTGCTACGTACTCCGGTCTACCATAATAAACTGCAAAAGTATTTCGAGACCCTGATGCCCAACAGTGCCGACACCATCATCAAGTATGCCGACTACCTCACACGGCAGTCCATGCAGCATGACTCGCTGTTCAAATACACCGCCAACTGGATCGGGGTCAAGTATAAAGAGCCGTCGTTCATGGGTGCCGATGCGGTCTACACCCATATGGTGCTCAATTTCTTCACGCCTGAACTGGCGTTCTGGTCCGATCCCAACGAGATCCGCTACCTGCAGCAGGATGCCCGCATCCGGAACCTCAGCCTGCCCGGCAGGATCGGCCAGGATGTTTCGCTGGTGGGACTGAATGGCGAGGAGATCACCCTGCATGGTATCAAAGCCAGGGCAATCGTCCTGTTTATTTACACGCCTGAGTGCGACAACTGCCGTAAGGAAACGCCCAAAGTGCT
>JAWWBX010000257.1:0-6359 GCA_033720735.1 Saprospiraceae bacterium | reverse complement strand
TTTGACGGCATACGCCGCGTGCAGATGATTGGGCAGTGAGATGTACACGACATCGATCTCCGGATCTGCCAGCAGGGCCTCGTAGCTCCCGTAGGCTTGCGGGATCTGCCATTCCTGGGCGTAGGCGGCAGCCCGTCCCGCATCGCGGCTGGCGACGGCGCGCAGCTGGCCGCGCTCCGAGGCGCGGATGACAGGGATGAGACGGCGATTGATGTGTGCCGTGGACAGGATCCCCCAGTTCACTTGCTTGTTCAGGTGTGCTCGCTATTTCTCCAGATACTTGATGATATTTTCGTAGATGCGCTGGTCGACCTCAGCGGATTCGGCGGGCTCAAAGGGCATGCCCGTCACCTTTTCGTACAATTCCACATACCGCTGCGAAACAAGTTGGACAAAATCATCGGGCATGACCGGCATGGTCTGTCCCTCAAGCCCCTGAAAGCCGTTGTCCATCAGCCATTCCCGCACAAATTCCTTGCTCAGCTGTTTCTGGCGCTCTCCCCGTGCCTGCCGCTCTGTGTACCCGTCCAGGTAATAATAGCGTGAGCTGTCAGGGGTATGCACCTCATCGATGAGATAGATCTCGCCGGCATGGATGCCGAATTCGTACTTGGTATCCACCAGGATCAGCCCCCGCTCCCGGGCGGTGCGCGACCCGAAGGCGAACAGGTCGCGGGTGTACTGCTCCAGGGTTTGATACACCTGTTCGCTGACGATCCCCCGCTCCAGGATCTCCTCCCGGCTGATATCCTCGTCATGCCCCTCTTCGGCCTTGGTGGCCGGCGTGATGATGGGTTCGGGAAAGGGGTCGCTCTCGCGCAAACCCTCCGGCATTTCCACCCCGCACAACACGCGCTTACCGGCTTTGTACTCGCGCCAGGCGTGTCCGGCCAGGTAGCCGCGGATCACCATTTCGATCTTGATCGGTTCGCAGAGCAGGCCTGCCGACACGTTCGGATCGGGCGTGGCTTCGAGCCAGTTGGGGACGATGTCACGGGTAGCGCGCAGGAAGCGGGCCGCGATCTGGTTGAGCACCTGTCCCTTGCCCGGAATGGGCCGGGGAAGGATGTGATCGAAGGCGCTGATGCGGTCCGAAGCGATCATGATCACCCGGTCGCCGAAATAGTAGACGTCACGTACTTTCCCCGAATAATACCCTGTCTGACCTGGAAATTTAAAGTTGGTCCGCCCCACAGCGTTCATGAATGGTACGTCGTTTGTAGGGGGAACAATATCAACAAATAACTGTTAAGATTGCATGTCCGGTTGATTTTAATGGAAACCGGACGATATATTTGAAAGAGATGAAACAAGAAATGACATACCGCCACTGTTGCGCCTGTTGCTGCTGCGCTCAGCGAACTGAGTGAACTGGAGGCGTATGTTTGAATAGATACGAAGCCCTTCGGTTCACCTGAAGGGCTTTTTTCATGCAACGAACTGAAGATGTTACAAGCACAATTGATCGATAAACCGCTGCTGACCGAAGTCGGGCAGATTGCCCGCGAGATCGGCAACACCCCTCTGCTCCGGATCGACTTCCTGAGCAATGATGACGTGCAGGTGATGGCCAAGGCCGAGTGGATGCAACTGAGCGGGAGTGTCAAGGCCCGCGCCGCTTACCATATCATTCGTCGTGCAGTCATTCAGGGCTGGCTGCACCGGGAGCGCCGCCTGCTGGATGCGTCGAGTGGCAACACGGCGATCGCCTATGCGACCATCCTCAAACAACTGGGGATCGGATGCACGATCTGCTTGCCGTCGAATGCGTCCGCACAACGCATCAGCATGCTGGAGCGTCTCGACGCGGAAATCGTGTTGACATCGCCCTTTGAAGGTACCGAGGGCGCGCAGGCAGAAGCCCGCAGGCTGGCCGCAGCGCATCCCGACAGATACTATTATGCCGATCAGTACAGCAACCCGGCCAATATTGAGGCGCACTACCATGGCACGGCACTCGAGGTCCTGGAACAGACCTCGGGAGAGTTGACCCATTTTGTGGCAGGCCTGGGTACGACGGGCACCTTTTCAGGTTCGGCCAGTCGCCTCAAGCGCCACAATGTGAGAACCATCGCGCTGCAGCCCGACGGCCCATTGCATATCATGGAGGGTTGGAAACACCTGGAGACGGCTGATGTGCCATCGATCTATACGCCCGATCTGGTTGACGAAATGCTCGAAGTCAGTTCGGAGGATGCCATGGCGATGATCAGCACCTTTGCCGACCGCGAGGGGATCCGCATTTCACCGTCATCGGCCGCCAATCTCGTTGGTGCGCAACGCATCGCCGGGCAGCTCGACTCCGGGATCGTCGTAACGGTCCTGCCCGACTCGATTGAGCGCTATGCCGAAATTGAAAAAGAACTCTTCGGATCATGAAGATCATCATGCCGCAACACCTGGTTAAAGCAATGAGCGCGTGGCTCGAGGAAGCCTACCCGCATGAGGCATGTGGATTCCTGACCGGGCGCCTTGAAGGTGCAACACGCATCGTCGAGCAGATCATCCCGGTGGCTAACCGCAGCACGGAAAACCTGAGACGGCGCTTCGTCATCGATCCGCTGGACTATTTGCGCGCCGAGCAGCAGGCTGATGCCGCGGGCCGGGTCCTGTTGGGTGTGTTCCATTCACATCCCGATCATCCGGCTGTCCCGTCGGAGCACGATCTGGCCAGTGCGCAACCGTTCTTTTCGTATGTCATCGCCAGTATTGAAAACGGCAGCATGTCAGCGATCCGTAGCTACCAGTTACAACACGAAGCATTTACAGAAGAGCAATTCGTTCATCACAAAGAAGAAACCATTTCGCTATGATCACGATTCACATTCCAACGCCATTGCGCAAATTCACGCACAACGCGGCCAAAGTGACCGTGGATGCTGACAGTGTGTCGGGGGCCATCGGTGCCCTGATCGGCCAGTACCCGGAGCTGGGCAAGCATCTGCTCGACACCGATCAGCAGATCCGCCGCTTTGTCCGTATCTACGTGGGAGAAGAGGATATCAACCAGCTCTCAGGTGCGTCGACCCAACTCAAACCGGGTGATGCCGTGAGTATCATCCCGGCGATCGCAGGAGGCAGCAAGGGATAAAAAAATGTCGGAAGTACAATTCTCAAAACAGGAGCTCGAGCGGTACAGCCGCCACCTGATCATTCCCGAGTTCAATATTGCCGGGCAGCGCAAGCTCAAGGCAGCCAAAGTACTGGTGGTTGGCACCGGGGGGCTGGGAGCACCCTTGCTGCAATACCTGACAGCCGCAGGGGTGGGTACGATCGGGATCGTTGATTTCGATGTGGTGGACGAAAGCAATCTGCAGCGACAGGTGCTGTTCACCGTCGACGACGTGGGTAAGCCCAAGGTGGAGGTGGCAAAGCAACGCCTGGAGAAGCTCAATCCGCATATCACGTTCAAGGCATACAATGTCGCCCTGACGTCCGAAAATGCACTGGACATCATCCGGGAGTACGATGTTGTTGCCGACGGCACCGACAATTTCCCGACGCGCTACCTCGTCAATGACGCATGTGTCCTGCTCGGGAAGACCAACGTGTATGCGTCGATCTTCAGGTTTGAAGGTCAGGCGAGCGTCTTCAATTATGCCTATCCAGACGGAACGAGGGGGCCAAACTACCGCGATCTGTTCCCCTCCCCGCCTCCACCCGGCCTGGTGCCGAGTTGTGCCGAGGGCGGTGTCCTGGGCGTCTTGCCGGGTATCCTCGGCAGTTTGCAGGCCAATGAGGTGATCAAGGTGATCACCGGGGTGGGCGACCCGCTCGCCGGGCGCTTGTTCCTGTTTGACGCTGCGACCTTTGAGACCCGTATCCTGAAAGTCGCACCGGACCCAGCCAATCCGATCAGCGGGGACAACCCGACACTTACTGAACTCATCGATTATGAGGAGTTTTGCGGGATCCCGGCCCAGAACGGTGAACAGACCAGTGACATACGGGCGATTGACGTCCATGAACTAAAGCGCCGGCGTGATGCGGCGGATGGCAGTGTGTTGATCGACGTGCGGGAGCCTTATGAATACGAGATCGTCAATCTGCAGGGGCGTCTGATCCCTCAGAACAGCGTGGAGGAGCACCTGGACCAGATCCCGTCAGATGTCGACGTGATCGTGCATTGCCGCAGCGGCAAGCGAAGCGCCGATGTGATCAAGGTGCTGCAGAGCAAGTACGGCTATCAAAACCTGTACAACCTCGACGGCGGGATCCTGGCCTGGGCGCGGGAGGTCGATACATCGCTGCCCACGTACTAGCGTTGCTTGACCGGAATTGCGAAAGTGCCCAACTTTGCGGGGAATTCTGCATATGTCCGATCGTCACAAACACGCGTTTACATGACACTTCTATCATTAACCAAAAAATCAAACTGTTATGCCAATCCGACTAGGTGAAACTGCACCCAACTTTATCGCCAAAACCACCCAGGGCGACATCGATTTCTACGAATACCTCGGCGATGGCTGGGGTGTGCTTTTCTCCCACCCTGCCGACTTCACACCCGTCTGTACCACTGAGCTTGGCCGTGTGGCTCAGCTCAAGGACCAGTTTGCCCGGCGCAACTGCAAGGTGATCGCACTCAGCGTGGATCCGCTCGACTCGCACGTAAGCTGGATCGATGACATTGAGGACACCCAGAACACACGCATGAACTATCCGATCATTGCTGACGAAGACCGGAAGATTGCCGAGATGTACGACATGCTGCACCCTGGTGTGGAGGAAAAAGGCACAGTGCGATCCGTATTCATCATTGGCCCTGACAAGAAAGTAAAGCTGACCCTGACCTATCCGCCCTCCACAGGACGGAATTTTGCGGAGATCCTGCGCGTGCTGGATTCACTGCAGCTCACGGCCTATCACAGTGTAGCCACCCCGGCAGACTGGGAAAACGGGGCGGACGTGGTCATCTTACCGTCGGTTCCCGACGAAGAGGTGCCGGGCAAGTTCCCGAAGGGTCATGAGCGGGTACGTCCTTACCTGAGGATTACCCCGCAGCCTAATTTGTAGGGTGAATGATGATCGGGGGAGATTGCCTGTAGAGTATGCTGCGTGATCTCTCCAGTCTCCCCCGTCTTTAGAGTCCCGGCGTAAAGCTGGCTGACCTCCAGCGGGATCCTGCCGCCATTCCCGTCTTTTTGACCCTTTTTTACACTTCTTTAGGTTTCCTTGAACAAACGGATGCGCTGTTATCGCGAACATGCACATGTATTCACAAAACAATGTGACCATGTTTGCAAATCAGTTATTCGTTCTCCTTCTTATTGTTTCAAGCTCATTGTGCCTGTCGGCTCAGGGCGTAGGTATCAATGAAGATGGATCAGCTCCGGATGCAAGCGCCATCCTGGATGTAAAGCACAGCGCCAAAGGGGTACTACTGCCCCGTATGACAAGCGCAGAGCGCATGGCGATCGTCAATCCGGCAAACGGCCTGATCGTGTTTGACGGCGACATCAATACATTTTTGTATTTCGATGCCAATCTGGCCACCTGGGTCAGCATCGGGGACAAAGACGCGGACTGGTATCAGGTAGGCACCACAGATCCGCCAGCGAGTATCACCGACCATATTTATCACGAAGGGCATATCGGAGTCGGGAGTCAACATGCCAATTTCCGCGTGGATATTGCCGGAGAAGACGTGCGCTCCATCAATATTGACAATACCTACAACGGGCCTGATACTGCCGCGGGGATCTTCATGCACCTTTCCGGTGCCGGCACAGGTCAGCATACCGGCATGCACCAAATACTCCCGGGAAACAGTTCCGGTGACCAGAAAGGTATTTATCAGGAAATAGCGGATAATGGCGACTCTGATCAATATGGCATCCACAGTATTTTCAATAGCTCCGGTGCGGGCGATCACTATGGCAATTATCAGTATCTGACAGGATCAAGCGGGGGGTCTGATTATGGGTTTTATGCGCATCTGGATGCTGACGGGATCAGAAGTAGGTATGGGGCCTACCACGTACTGACAGGAACTGGCATTGGCCCTCAGTATGGCACGTATAATACGATATCAAATGCCGGTTCAGCCTCGCACTATGGAGTATTCTCAAGCGTGGGGGGATCCGGAACGGGAAAGCACTATGGTTCTTTCAATACCCTGGGCGGATCAGGTACAGGAGAACAAACGGGGACCTGGAATCAAATATTCACCGACAATGATACGATTCACTATGGCACCTACAATCTGCTGCACGGAGGCGGCGCTGGCAAGCGCTATGGGTCGTACAACCTGCTGGCAGGTGCATCCACGGGCCCGCAATACGGAGAATTCACTGAAATGTCCAACACAGGTCCGTCAAATCATTGGGGCAACTACGTACTTCTTGGTGGCAGCGGCA
>JAWWBX010000256.1:0-6366 GCA_033720735.1 Saprospiraceae bacterium | reverse complement strand
TTCGCAGGCCGAGGTTTCAAGAAGGCGACGGGGTGCGGTCAGGGAGGCGATGCAGCAGGAATGAGACAAATCACGCGCCAATGCTCTGAACGATGCGGGGCAACAGACCATACCAGATGCACATGCCGTTGTCTTGCCCGGTACGGTGGTGGCTGACCAGAATCGCCCGGTGCCTTGAGGTCGCGTCTATCCTGTGCCTTGGGCTCCAGACCAATGTCTCCGCGCAGGAGACTTCGATCAGGTTCAAGCCCGTCATTATCGGTGACGAGACCATGCACTTTTACAGTGCTGTAGAGGACGACAGTGGATTTCTCTGGTTTGGCAAATATGACGGTCTCTATCGATTCAATGGCCTCGATCTGATGAGGTACAGCCACGACGCCGCAGACCCCATGTCTTTGACATACGGCCGACCCGAATATGTGTATCAAGGACATGACAACGCGCTATGGATCGGTACCAATGCGGGAGGCATCAGTCGTCTTGACCTGGAGACCTACCAGTTTCAGAGCTGGCGACAAGTCTTTGACGACAGTAATTCGCTGGGAGGCAACATTATCGGGGGCATTCTGGATGCAGGGGATGGGATCGTCTGGGTTGGAAGTGATGACTTTTGCCTCAGTCGTCTTGACTGGCGGAACGGCACCGTACAACGTTTCTATCCTCCGGCGGATCAGGAGAGTCGAAGAAGAAGCAACTATCTGGGGCATATCGCACAAGGGCGGGATCCGTCGATCCTGTGGATTGGAGCCCCGTTTGGTGTTTATCGTTTCGACAAGCAGAAAGCACATTTTGAGTTGATCAGGTTCCGGGCCTTCGACCGGCCCTATGTGCCCAGCCCGGTGCCGGTGTTTGTAGATGAAGAGGGCGTCGTATGGTCCGGCTCAGTCACCGGTATCGTGCGCATCGATCCTTCCGGACCATCGTTCAAGGAGTTGGTCCTCAAGAGAAAGAATGATCAACCGGGCGAGATCTGGCAGGTGACAGACATCAAGCCTTATGGAAAGGATCAGCTGATCCTGACCACGCTTTTTGACGGGCTCATCATTTTAGATACCCACACCTTGACGTGGCATCGCATCAACGATGACCCGGGCCTTGCCCCGGGTGCCCGTTTCTTCCTCAGAGATGAGACTGGCAACATCTGGATCGGATCGTCCGGCCCCTTGCTGAGGGCGACGCAGGAATCTCCGGTGTTCCAACACATCAGCCTCAGTCATTTGCCGGGAAATAATTGGAATCGGGCGTACCTGCCCGATGGTGACAGGAACGCGCTCTATGTGGGTACCTTGTTTGGCGCCGGACTGTTGCACATCGACTTTGAGAGCCAACACGTACGCGCGTTTCGCTTCCATGTCGATCCCGTGACTGGAACTGATGTTTACTACCGTGATCTGGCGCAACACCCGGACACCCGTATCTACATGGCCACCGACTCGGGTCTGCTCTATTTTGACCCTGGTCTTGAGATGATTGGCAGGGTAAGACCAGATCGGGCGGAGCACAGATGGGATGATATCACCACGGTATGCGTCTGCGACAGCACCATATGGTTTGCTTCCATGACGGAAGGGTTGTTTGGAATCCGACGCAGCCCGGGGCATCCGCACATCCATGAGAGGGTCCTCCCCGGCAGGGCCATCAACGACCTCCATTGCGATGGACCGGCATTGTGGATTGGTACCAACAGCGGGCTCCTGCACCTTGATCATCCTGCAGCGGATGGAAACGCCCGGGTGATCATCCCGGACGTGCATGTCAGGGAAATCGTCCGATCATCTGCGGGCCAATTCTGGATCGGGACGTTTGGCCAGGGGTTGTTTGAGTTGGTTTCGCAGGATACGGATTCAGCGATCGCGCATTTTAACGAGATGGGCGGCGGCACCAATATGATCTATGCCCTGGCTGCAGCCAGGGACGGGCTGATTTGGCTCAACACAGAAGCCGGAACTCTGAGTCTCGACCCGGCCACCGGCCAGTTTTCGTCGTACCCGGAAATGGGGGTGGTCCAGCGCAGTTCGATCACCGAGTTGCCCAATGGTGCGATTGTCAACGGACGCAATCGGCACATCATGTTCTTCAATGCGGATGAATTAAGTGAGCGCGGGGTTGCCCCCAGGCCATATATCACCGCTATTAATATTGCCAATCGTCATGAGCAGTTTGACCAGGTCGCTGACCGCATCGGCCATATCACCCTGGCCCCGCACGAAAGAGAGGTCGTCATCGAGTTTGATGCCATCAACTTCAATGAGCCGGCCACAACGGATTTTCAATACCGTGTCCGCGGCCTTGACGATACCTGGCGCAGACCGGGCGAGCAGCGCTATATCAGCCTCAACAATCTGCGTGCTGGCGACTACACCCTGGAGTTGAAGGCGATCAATGCCTATGGTGGCCAGAGCAGTCAGTACAAGTCGCTCCGTATTGAGGTGACACCTCTCCTTCATCAGCGGTGGTGGTTCCGGATTGCACTGCTTGTTGTCATAGCAGCAGCTGCGACGGCTGCATACCGCTTTTTACAAAACCGGGTCCGGCGCAGAGAGGAAGCGGAGCGGAAAGAGCGGGTGCTGCTCGGTGTGCAGAAGGAGATCGCCGAGTCCAAGTTGACAGCACTGCAAGCCCAGATGAATCCGCACTTCATATTCAACTCGCTCAACTCCATCAACTGGTATATCCTCAAGAACAAACAGGCGGAGGCATCCCTTTATCTGACCAAGTTTTCCAAACTCGTGAGACTGATCCTCGACAACTCGAGAGATCTGAGCATTCCGCTTGACCGGGAGTTGGAGGCCTTGCGTCTGTACCTCGACCTGGAAGCCATGCGGTTCGATCACAAGTTTGAATTCGAGATCCAGACCGATGATGAAATTGACCTGGAGGAAGTCATGATCCCGCCGCTCATTCTTCAGCCTTTTGTAGAGAATGCCATTTGGCACGGACTGATGCACAAAGAGGATCGCGGCCACCTGCTCATTCAGATCTATCCGGAGAACGGCCATTTGAAGTGTATCGTCCAGGATAATGGCATAGGCCGCCGCGCCGCGCAGCAGATGAAATTGCAAAGCCGTGACCCGCACGAATCCAAGGGAATGAAACTGACCACGGACCGCGTGAAGCTGCTGCATCAGAACTACCTCAAAGAAGACATGATCCGGATCATTGACCTGGTCAATGATCGGGGAGAGGCAGCCGGTACACGAGTGGAGGTGATCCTCCCGGACAAATAGCCACCATCCTACCTTTCCTGAAACCTCCCGCACCCTTTATACAATGATGCTTGACCGGCTGCTGCGTACCCGTATACATTGACTGTAGCATATCATTCCAATCATCATGCACATGAAGTATCTGATCTTTTTTCTCATTCTGTGCGGTATGTATTATTGCGTTGAGGCCCAGGGCATCGCCGTCAATCAAGACGGATCCCCACCCGATGCCTCTGCCATGCTTGAGATCAAGAGTACGACGAAGGGGTTGCTACTGCCTCGCATGGCTACTGCACAGCGTAATGCCATCACAGCCCCGGCAACAGGTCTTCTCGTGTACGATTCGGATCTCAATACACTGTTCTGCTATGCCGGAGGTACGTGGGTGGATGTCATGGTGCCAGGAGGTGTTTCAGCGATGATCATGGATGCAGACGCTGATACCGGGATCCAGGTGGAAGAAAGTGCCGATGAGGACATCATCCGGTTTGACCTGGCCGGTACCGAGCGATGGGTGATGGATGGGAAGAGCCTGGTGCCGAAAAATTCGGGAGGGTCAGTGTTCATCGGGGCGGGCGCAGGAAGTGTCGACAACGGGACAGATAACCACAACGTGTTTGTCGGTGACAGCAGTGGAGTTTCCAACACCACCGGGATCTACAATACGGCCACCGGCTATCACGCACTCTTCAGCAATACGGGTGGCAGCCACAATACCGCAACTGGTTACCAGGCACTGCATAGCAATACACTGGGAGACCAGAACAGTGCACATGGCATGTGGGCCCTGCACAACAATACCACGGGAGAGCAGAATACGGCCACCGGGTATTTCGCGATGTCCCAGAATACGACGGGAAAGTGGAATGCCGCACATGGTTCGCAGGCCCTGAAGAATAATACTAACGGGATCTCCAACACGGCAAACGGGCACTACGCCTTGTTCAACAATACGTCAGGGGACCGGAACACGGGGAGTGGCACTTTTGCGCTGGTGAGCAACTCCACCGGGGAAGACAATACCGCCACAGGTTATCAGGCGCTGTACAGTAATTCAGCCGGCATCAAGAATACGGCCGTCGGAGCTAATGCGCTCAAGGGCAACACCACGGGGCATTCGAACACCGCTGCTGGCTTCGAAGCACTGTTTACGGGCAATGGGAGCTGGAACACCGCACTTGGAGTACAATCGATGTACAGCAACACGACCGGGTTCCAGAATACAGCCGTGGGATACGGGTCTCTTTACAGCAATACCACGGGAAATTCAAACCTTGCGATGGGACACCTTGCTCTCAATGGCAATACCACGGGAGACAAGAACAGTGCACTGGGCGCACATGCCCTGAAAAACAACACATACGGGACGTATAATACCGCAACCGGCTACTACGCACTATACAGCAACACGGCAGGATTTTATAACACAGCCAACGGCGTTGAATCGCTGTACAGTAATTCTACCGGAAATGGCAATACGGCAACCGGCTACCAGGCCCTGTACAATAATTCGACAGGGAATTTTAATACCGCCGGTGGCGTTGAGTCTCTGCACAGTAATACAACTGGCAATGGTAATACCGCTTATGGATTTGAGTCCCTGTACTACAACACCACAGGACATTCAAACAGTGCCATCGGAAACTCTGCGCTTTACAACAATACTACCGGAACATCAAATACGGCCTGTGGTTCCCAGGCGTTATACCTGAGCACAACCGGACATAACAACACCGCCGTTGGGAACAAAGCCCTGTACAGCAATACTGCTGGTTATGAGAACACAGCCGGTGGTGTGTGGGCACTCTACCTCAATACAACAGGATACTCCAACACCGCGAGTGGCTATAAGTCAATGTACTCCAATACATCCGGTCATTCCAATACGTCAAACGGAGTGCATTCCCTGTATTCCAACACCACAGGGTCCCGCAATACTGCTATTGGACATCAGGCCCTATTGAGTACTACAACGGGATATGAGAATACTGCAGTGGGAAGCTCGTCTCTTGAGGCCAATACAACAGGGCACGATAATACTTCTGCAGGAGATCGGTCACTTCAAAGCAATACTACCGGAAATTATAATTGTGCTTTTGGCCGTCAGGCTCTATTGAACAATTCAACGGGGAGTGGAAACACCGCTGTTGGAAATGGAGCACTGGTCAATAACTCCTCGGGTAATTACAATACTGCCGTGGGCAATCTGTCATTTATCTCAGGTAGCAACTACAACTATTCTACCGCAATTGGATACAGTTCGGGCTGTACAGCTTCAGATCAGGTGCGTATCGGGCATAGCTTAACGACCAGTATTGGTGGCTACGTAGGCTGGACCAATCTCAGCGATGCCCGCTTCAAACGCAATGTGCAGGAGGACGTCAAGGGGCTCGATTTTGTCTCCAGACTAAGGCCGGTCACCTATCAGATTGACCTACAGGCCATAGACGATTGGTGGACCGGGCACTATGGCCCACGCGACAGTTCTGTACAAGAGTTAAAATCTGATAAGGAGCACATCCGCTACGCAGGTTTCATTGCCCAGGAAGTGGAGACTGCCGCCAATGCGATTGGCTTTGATTTTAGTGCTATCGACTCCCCTAAAAACGACAAGGACTTCTATGGCCTGCGGTACAGCGAATTTGTGGTTCCCCTGGTGAAAGCGGTACAGGAACAGCAGGCGCAAATTGATCAACTCGTCCGGCTTTCCCAGTCGCAGGCGGAACTAATCCGTCAAATGAGATCGGAGCTCGAAGGGCTCCGGGATCAATGAGCATGCTGGCGGTTTGGTTTCCTGATCCATTCCAGAAACCCGCAGTACCGGTCGTACAACAGTCATTGGTTCCGCCACGAAAGGACCATACTTTGAATATAAATGCAGAGCGATGAAACTTGTTATTACAACACTCGTCCTGGTATGCGCAATCGGCTTGTATGCCCAGGGAGTCGCAATCAATGAAGACAATTCCAGTCCGCATGGCTCTGCGATCCTGGATGTTAAAAGCACCACAAAAGGGTTCCTGTTGCCGCGCCTGTCTACAGGCCAGCGCTTGGCTATTGGCAGTCCCGCCACCGGACTATTGGTGTATGACTCGGACCTTGACAAACTCTTCTGCTATACCGGAACCGTGTGGGTGGATGTCATGGCATCCGGAGG
>JAWWBX010000255.1:0-6405 GCA_033720735.1 Saprospiraceae bacterium | reverse complement strand
TGACACCAGATCACCCCCTGTATAACTCCTCAGTACCCGATCAGTTCAGATCAAACCGGTCGAGCTGCATCACCTTGTGCCATGCGGCCACAAAGTCCTTCACAAATTTCTTCCGTGCGTCTGCACTTGCATACACCTCAGCCAACGCACGCAATTCGGAATTTGAGCCAAAGATCAGGTCGACACGGGTGCCGGTCCACTTCACTTCGCCGGAATGACGGTCTCTTCCCTCGAATGTCTCTTCGGCCTCCGACGTCGCGCTCCAGGTGGTGTGCATATCGAGCAGGTTGACGAAGAAGTCGTTGCTCAGCACCCCCGGGCGGTCTGTGAAGACACCATGGCGTGATTGGTCGTAATTCGTATTCAGTACGCGCATCCCGCCGACCAGGACGGTCATCTCCGGAGCCGTCAGTGTCAGCAGCTGGGCCTTGTCCACCAGTAAATGTTCGGCAGCCACCTCATAGCCCTCCTGCTTGTAGTTGCGGAATCCGTCGGCGCGTGGGGCCAGATGCTCAAATGCTTCAGCATCGGTTTGCTCGGGTAGCGCGTCAGCGCGTCCCGGTGTGAACGGCACCGCTACTTCATGACCGCCGTCGCGCGCCGCCTTTTCAATGGCGGCACAGCCACCCAATACGATCAGGTCGGCGAGTGAAACCTGCTTGTTGTCGCTCCGACCACTGTTGAAGTCCTGCTGGATACCCTCCAGCGTTTGCAGTACCTCGGCCAGTTGTGCCGGGTTGTTGACCTCCCAGTCCTTTTGAGGGGTCAGGCGGATGCGGGCGCCGTTAGCACCACCACGTTTGTCCGAATCGCGATAGGTCGAAGCCGCTCCCCACGCTGTGGCCACCAGTTGAGATACTGACAAGCCTGAGGTCAGGATCCGTTCCTTCAAAGCGGCAATGTCCTGGGCATCGATCAACGCATGGGTCACACGCGGGATCGGGTCCTGCCAAATGAGTTCCTCAGACGGCACTTCCGGTCCCAGGTAGCGGGTGATCGGCCCCATGTCGCGGTGGGTGAGTTTGTACCAGGCACGGGCAAAGGCATCAGCAAACTCATCCGGATTTTCATGAAAGTGGCGCGAGATCTTTTCATACTCGGGATCCATTCGCAGCGACAGGTCGGTCGTCAGCATGAAGGGGGCGTGACGCTTCTCGGGATCGTGGGCATCGGGGATGGTGCCGGCACCGGCACCGTCCTTGGGCTTCCACTGATAGGCACCGGCCGGGCTCTTGGTCAATTCCCACTCGTAGCCAAAGAGATGGTCGAAGTAGTCATTGCTCCACTGAGCGGGTGTCTTGGTCCAGGCCCCCTCAAGGTTGCTGGTAATGGTGTGCGGCCCCTTACCGGTGCCGAAGCTGCTCTTCCAGCCCAGGCCTTGCTCGGCGATGGTTGCACCCTCCGGTTCCCGGTCCAGGTAATCGGCATCGCGGGCTGCCCCGTGGGTCTTGCCAAAGGTGTGTCCGCCGGCGATCAGGGCGACCGTCTCATAGTCGTTCATGGCCATGCGCCCGAAGGTTTCGCGAATATCCCGAGCCGCAGCGATCGGATCGGGTTTGCCGTTCGGGCCCTCGGGGTTGACGTAGATCAGACCCATCTGGACAGCACCGAGTGGGTTCTCGAGCTCGCGATCACCGCGGTAACGCTTGTCACCCAGCCATTCCGTTTCAGGGCCCCAGTAGATGTCCTCTTCAGGGTGCCAGACGTCTTCACGCCCTCCGGCAAATCCGAAGGTCTTAAAGCCCATCGACTCGAGGGCACAGTTGCCAGCGAGGATCATCAGGTCGGCCCATGAGATCTTCTTCCCGTACTTCTGCTTGATCGGCCAAAGGAGCCGGCGCGCCTTGTCCAGGTTGGCATTGTCGGGCCAGCTGTTAAGCGGAGCAAACCGCTGCGTGCCGGAAGCTCCACCGCCGCGTCCGTCGGCGATGCGGTAGGTGCCCGCGCTATGCCATGCCATGCGGATGAAAAACGGGCCGTAGTGGCCGTAATCCGCCGGCCACCAGTCCTGAGAGTCGGTCATCAGATCATAGAGATCCTGTTTGACGGCCTGCAGGTCAAGCGATTTGAATGCTTCAGCGTAGTCAAAATCTTCTCCCATCGGATTGGAGGCGGGAGGATGCTGACGCAGGATATTCAGTTTCAGTTGATCTGGCCACCAGTCGCGGTTGGTAGGAGGCGCACCCGCTGCCTGCTTGAGGGCACCGTGCAGGAAGGGGCATTTGCTTTCCTTATTGACATTGTAGCTGGCGTGGCTGGTGGTTGTGTCTGGATGTGAGTTATTTTCCATTTTCCTGTCATTTTGTGTTTGGACGGCTAAAGTACGAATCCTGCACCTTGCATTGTGTGATCTGCGCCACACAGGCGCATGATTCGGTGCAATCACCGACAGGTACACTCCAAACCTCGGCCATCCAGCCAGGCATGCGGTCTGCCCCGAATGACCCACGCGGGGAAATGCCTAACTTTTGCGCATGAAGGCATCACGGTACTTGCTGATCGGCGTCGTACTCGGAATAGCGATCGGCTGGGCGCTCGGTTATCTCGGCCTGCCATACTTTCAGCACGACGCTGCCTTTGCGATCGGCTTTGCCACCTGTGTAGCAGTGACTGTTGTGATCTGGTTGTTGGTTTCCCGCAAGGTACGCCGCCGGTATGCGTGGCTCGCAGGAGTGCTGGGTATCCTGGCTGCGGGAGCGGTCAGCGGATGGTGGATCGCGGGCAAGCGTGCAGCACTCCAGGCCGACCTCGACCGCCAGCAACAGCTTGTGCAACAGCAGGCAGCACTGATCCAGGCAGAGAAAAATGCGGGTCAGATGCAGGTGCTGGCCGACCTGATGGGCCGTGTCCAGGACGAATTGCAAGAACGCTCCGACGGTACGCTGAGCACTACCACGATCTCAAAGATCGCAGCCCTCAGCCACGCCTTGCCGCCCTATATTTCCGCAGCCGGCGCCACCGGGGAGGTGCGGGCCCGCAGTCCGGAACGCGGACAACTGCTGCTCGCCTTGCAAGCCATGAAGCTGGATACGGAAACCTGGGATCTGATCCTTCGCGATTCCAGGTTTTCTGGTGCTGACTTGCGAGGTGCCGCATTGAGCAATGCCTACCTGGCCAGGGCGGACCTGGTGGGTGCGGACTTCCGGGATGCCGATCTGACCGGTGCCGATCTGAGCATAGCCGATCTGACCGAGGCCGGCATGTGGGGTGCCCGGCTGAATGGTGCCGACCTGCACAGGGCCGTGCTCAAACGGGCGATGCTCGCCTGGGCCGAGTTGTATGATGCCAATCTGGACTCGACGAAACTGGAGGAAGCCAACATGTCCAATGCCCGGATGAAGCGTTCATCCATTCGTAATGCCACTGCCAAATGGGTTGATCTGCGGGGAGCCGACCTGCAGCATGCGGTGCTGACTAACGCAGACCTGACCGGAGCAAAGTTGCAGAGGACACGCCTTCATCAAGCCGATTGCACGCATGCCAACCTGACCCTTGCCAGACTGCGGGAAACCGATTTGAGTGAGACGGTTCTACAGCAGGTCGCTGTGTTCGAAGCCGACTGGATAGAAAAGCTTGAGCAGTGGCAGGTAGTTGGCGCGGCCGCGATCAGTCAGACCTATCGTCTCGTGGAGGATCCTTCGGCACCGGCCAATCTGCGCCTGGTCGCCCAAGAGGAGGACGGCATCAGGTGAAGCGCGCGTAGACCACGCGGTTGAGCTTGTCTGTAAACTTTACCACGATCTCATCAGAGGGGCGAAAAGGCATGAAGCCAACACTGAACGCCCAGCTATAGTAGTGTTGCAGGTCGTTGAGGTAGTCTGCCAGCAACACCGTCGTCCACCGGGTCTGCCGGCTGATCCCGTAGCGCTCCTTCAGTCGCTTGCCCAGCTCCTGCCCCCATTCATTGTTGATCATATCGACATAATTATCGACCGGGCCATTTTCCAGATCGGCGATCTGCTCCTGGCTAAACGTGCCGGTGATCAGTGCCGGCATGGTCATGCGCTCATGGGCGTCTGCAATCAGTGCCGCCATGCGCTCGGAAAAGATCGAAGTCATGAACGACTGGGCGGTGATGTGGTTGATGGTATTAAAGTAGCCCTTTTCCGAAGTGAGATCGCGGTGATCGACGGCCGGCAGGTCTTGCGCACTGATATGCGCCATGACGGCCTGTGACAGATCGTAGAAGGCCGGTGTTCCTTGCGGGATCAGACTGGATCGCCGGCGCGAAAGGGCGTAGATCGACTGCAGATCCCTTCTGTGGGCGGCAGCATACGGCGATTTGAGGATCAGGGCAAGGCGGTCCCGGAAAGTACCATCCCTGGCGGCCGTGAAATCGTCCTGGCTTACTCCCGGTTTAAGCACGCTGACGACCTCTCGCCCGTTGTCACAGTGGGTCAATTGGACGCCGCGTCGATAGGTGATTTCGATCACCGATCTGAGCTGATCATAGGAGTGAAAACGCGTAGACACTAGGGCCCCGCGGACAGGGAGCAGGCTGTCTGCGGGAGTCATTCCGGGCGCCTGCTCACACTGATTGAATTGTGGCGTATGCACCGCCGGTGTACAGGCCAGAGCCATTACAGATACAACAAACAGAATATGGTACAACCGGTGCATCGGCCACTCATCGCATCTTCAGAATGGAAAGATCTTCGTCGATCCGCACTGTACCCGTGTTGTGCAGCACGACCTGAATGGGCTTGCTGTCGCCGCGAACCTCCACAGACGACATATCGAGGTCGTCCACATCATCAAAGACAAACGCCGGCCGATAGTCCGGATCGGCAATGCTCAGTCTGACATCCCTGAACGTCAGCCCGTCGACGTGCCGGACGTAGAACCCCCAGGCCGGCAGCTCGCCAAACATCGAGAACTCCGGGTAGGCATCGATCGCTTCCGGAACGTCGTCAAGGCGGGACAGAGGCAAATTGGCCAGGCCGTTGTTGCCGCGGCCGGGGTAGTTGATCTCTATGTTCTCAAGTGTCACGTTCTCGACGCGATGTCCGGGAATGCCGGTGATCGAAGAAGGGAAGGTATTGTGGAAGAAGGGCAGGGCAGGCCCCCTGATCTCGTAGTCGTAGTCCGGACGCTCGAAGGCGATATCCACCTTGATGTTGCGCAGCGTCACATTGCGCAGCGTGCCCGCCTGATCCGTATGTCGCTCGCCCAGCCGGATGAAGATAGCGTTGCCTGTGTTGGTCGCGACTACATTCTGCACCAGGACGTTGTCGAGATGCCCGCCATCCACACATTCGATCGCCACGGCAGAACGGAAGGTGTCGTACACCCGGATGTTCTCAATCACCACATTGTGGAACCCCCCGTGTGAGCGTGTGCCAAACTTGATGGCGGAGGCGCTGGAGCGTACCGTGCAGTTGGCGATGTAAATACTGTCACAGGCATAGTCGGCGGAGTGCGATTTAAGACAGATCCCGTCATCGGCCGAATTGACAAAACAGTTGGTGATCCGTACGTTCTTGCAGTCCTGAATGTCAATCCCGTCATTGTTCCAGTATGCATCGCTCTCGGTACGCACGTTGTCGATCACGATATTCTCGCATTCGTGGTGTGTCTGCACCCAACACGCAGCATTTCTGAGGGTGACATCGCGGACCTCGATATTCCGGCATTGGACAAATTCGATCAGTTGCGGCCGTAGGTAATACTTGGGACGCATTTCGACAAAATTGTACTGCGCGCTGTCGATCTTGCCGGCGTAAAACAGGCTGTCGATGTGCAAGGCGAGTTGCCGTCCACGGCCGTTGATCTCACCTTGCCCGGTGATGCCGATATCCGACTGGCCGTCGGCCATGATCAGGCCTTTCCAGCGGTTGAGTTTGACGTAGTGTGCCGGATCGGTACTGCCCAGCAAGACCGCACCCTGTGCGAGGTGAAGAGTGACGCCCGATTTCATGATCAGGCTGCCGGAGACGAACCGGCCTTCCGGGATCACTACCCGGCCACCGCCCCCGGCATGTGCAGCATCAATGGCCGTCTGGATTGGTGTGGTGCACAGAGTCTGGCCGTCATTGATGGCACCGTAGTCCAGAATGTTGTAGTCCTGGGAAAATACGTGACACGATACAGTCAGCAGGACAATGGCCAGAAATTGCTTCATGCGATCAAGATAATATGAACCCTGTACAACTCCGCTACGCTCTATGTTCAGGTTGATCCGTGAAGTACTCCGCTGCGCTGCGACTTCACGGCAAGCCCTGAAGTACTACGCTGCGCGGCGGCTTCAGGGCAGGCCCTGAACGACTCCGCTGCGCTGCGCATTCAGGGGCAGGCCCTGAACGACTCCGCTGCGCTGCGCATTCAGGGCAGGCCCTGAACGACTACGCTGCGCTGCGCATTCAGGGCAGGCCCCGAAGTACTTCACATGACGCTGCGCATTCAGGG
>JAWWBX010000254.1:0-6421 GCA_033720735.1 Saprospiraceae bacterium | reverse complement strand
TCCACCTCGCACAATCCCCTCGCCCCCCTTTCCACTCACCCAACTGTTCCTATCTTCAGACCCGCAAAATCAGGAAGACCCATATGAAATACATCACCACCCTGTTGTGTGCGGTGTGCCTGCAGCCGCTGTGGGGACAGGTCGACACCGAGCTGGTCAATCGACTCAGGGACTCGGCGCAAACGGCGTTTGTGGAAAGCCGGTTTGAGGATTGTGTGGAGATCACCGATCACCTGGCCGACACGCTGCGCCGCTCCGGAGACTATCAGGGGTATGTGATGTTCTCGATGTACAATGGCTGGACACATCTCATTCAGCTCAGGGATGTCAAAGCAGCAGAACGGTACGCCGTGCGAGCCCTGGATACCATGCACGCCACAGTGGGGGAGAGCTTTCCACACTTGCCCGACCTCTACTCATTGCTGAGCGGGGTCTACCATCAGAAAGGCAACTTTGAGAAAGGCATCGAATACCAGGAAAAGGGGTTGTTCATCCTGCAGGAGAGGGGCATGACGGGCCAGTATCCTGAGTACGTCCAGCAATCCAACCTCGGGCTCGCCTACCTCGAGCACCAGCGGTATCAAACAGCCTTGCCGTATCTCAGGCACGGTCTGAGCATCCTCGAAGGTCTTCGCACCCAGTACCCCGACGACACCAACCTGATGATCCTCCTGTCCAAGGAGTACGCCAAGATCGCCTCCTGCCTGATCGGTCTGAACGACACGACCGGGGCCCTGGCAGACGCCAGACGTGGTTGGCATTACCGGAACATGACCGGCATCGCCGACAGCCATCAGTTCCACAATATCAATTTGATCATGGCCCTTGCCCACTCGCATGCGGGCCACCGCGATTCGGCCATGTTCTATTTCCGTCAACTCGACACGCTGGTGCATCGCCATTTTCAGACCGCTCCCGTCCGGATTGCCGGAATGTACCGGGAGATGGCCGAGCACGAGCTGCGTTATGCAGACCTCGAACGCGCCCTGGCCTGCAACGACAGCGCTTTGCGAGCCCTGGGCCTGGAGCTTGCAGCTGACCAGCATCTCAGCACGGATACGATGGCTTCCAGTTACTGTTACCACTGCGAGCCGGCCTACTTCGAGCAACGCGTGCGTATCCTTTTCAGGATGGGAAAGTCAGGTGACGACGCACGGCAGCACTTGCAGGCCGCCTTGACGACTGCTGAGAGGGGTCTGGCACGGCTCGAGGACCTCAGGGCCACCCTCAACTATCGCGAGGGATCGAAACAGGCACTCTTCGATCAGTACGCGTCGCTGTACAGCTACGGGGGGCTGGCTGCGGCCAGGTTGTATGCGATGACGCACGACACGGAGTTGCTGGAGAGGTCCTTTGCGCTGAGTGAAGCGGCAAAAGCGAGTGTCCTGCTGGAGGCCCTGCTGGCCACGGATGCTGTCGCCGCCCTCACTGAAGAAGAGCAAAGACTTGAGGAAGATCTGGCGATCGAGCTGATCCGCTGTGAAGGGCTGTACGAAGCGGCACTTGCCGCGCAAGACACCCTGGGGGCCGTGGCTGTTGCCAACGGGGCCCTCTTCAGGGCACGTCAGGGGTACGATGCGTTTGTCGAATCGCTGCGCAGCGATCACCCGGAGTATTTCGATGCGGTGTACGCGTCAGATGTCGTGGATGCCGGGGAAGTACAAGCCCTGCTTGCGGAGGACGAAGTCCTGCTCAGCTATGTCGTGCATGAACAGGAAAACGTGCTGCAGATCTTTGCGATCGACCATCAGGGCATTCAGAACTATACGCAGCCATGGTCAGACAGCACAGAGCAGCAGATCGTGCAGTTCGTCAATGCCCTGGACAACCGGCTGCTGGTGCAGAATCGCAGGCGCCGGGCCTTCATTCAAGCCAGCCATGACCTCTATGCCACGTTGCTGGAAGCCCCCTTGCGATCGGGAGAGGAGTACTCCAAATTGATCATCATTCCCAACGGGCCGCTGGTCATGCTGCCCTTTGAGGTGCTCGTGCAAAACCAGGCGGATCTGCCGTTCGACAAGCTGGATTATGTGCTGAGGGACAAGGTCATTTCTTACCAGTATTCGTCACCGCTGCTGGTCCGGTCGCGCACGCGTGACACAGACTACACGCGAGAGTTGCTGGCATTTGCGCCGGTGTTTGACGGGGCCGGCCAGGTGCACTCTGTGGCGGTCAGGGACCAGACCGGTCTCGATACGTCTTACACGTCGGTGACGCACGATGGCTGGGCGGCATTACCGCAAAGCGAGGCCGAGGTGCAGCAGATCTCCGCACTGTTTGCGCCGGATGCGGTGGTGCATTACACGCGTGCTGCAGCCACGGAAACGGAGTTGCGGGCAGCATTGCAAGTACCGACACGCTTTATCCATATTGCGTCCCACAGCTTTGCCAACTATGTGGATCCGCGCTACTCCGGGATTGCCTGTGCCGCTGAAGATGGCTCAGCTGATGGCATTCTGCGTGCCAACGAGATTGCCGGTATCCGCTCGCGGTCCGACCTGGTGGTGATGAGCAGTTGTGAAAGTGGCAAGGGGCCGCTGCGGCGCGGAGAGGGTATGATCGGCCTCAATCGCTCGTTCATTCAGCAAGGAGCACGCTGTGTTTTGTTTTCGCACTGGAAGGTGGACGACCAGGCGACTTCACGGCTTATGGTCTCGTTCTATGCGGAAGTCCAGGCGGGGAAATCCTATGCAGAGGCGCTGCGGCTGGCAAAGCTTGCCATGATCAACGATCCGGTCTCGGCGACACCGGCGTACTGGAGTGCCTTTACGTTGATCGGCAGCTAGTGATTGCTTATTGCTTCTGGATCTTGCCTACCAGCAACGGGTCGTCAGCCTGATCATTCATGATCAAATAATAGTAGAGCCCGGGTTGGTAATTTTTTTCAAATACCATACGGAAGCGGTCGTCATCGCCGGACGTTGACCGGGTCATATTGCGCCGTTCGAAGAACTGCTCGTTCAGATATGCGTCAGTATCGTTGGTATAGACGTAGATCGCATAGTCCTCCCGCGCAGATCCGGCGGGCAGGTCAAGCGTGCCTTCGATCACCAGCGTTCCTTCCGGGGACCAGGAGGCCTGTGCCGTCGTCTGCGTGGCTGTTGAGCGCACAGACGCATTCATGAATGACTCCAGATAGGGGTTGGGTTCGAAGCTGGCGGCGGCAAGCAGCTCGGAAGCGGATTCTTCCACCCCGCCGTCGAGCGGCTCGGGTCGTTCAACGGGGTCCGGACGTTCAGCCTCGGAGAGGATCTGGCCTTCGGGCACAACCTCTGGTTGATGAGGTGGTGTATCCTGCAATTCAAAGGGGTCGCTGGAGTCTGTTGCGGGTTCTTCATCCACCGGCCAGAAGAAGTATGCAGTGGCGGCGACGACAAGCATGGCGCAAATGAGGAGCAGCCACCGGGTATGTCCGGATGTACGCCTGTTTGCGGGGGGCTCAAAATGTGCCTGATCGGCGGCACGGAGGGCTTCCATGAACGCTGCCTTGTCCGGGTCGCCAAATTCGGCGCGCATTTCGCGGAGCAACTGCACCTCTTCGGCCAGCGTCCTGTCTGCGCGCAGGTCAGCTTCGAATGAAGCAGCTTCCGCCTCAGTCATCTGCCCTGACAGGTAGCGTTCGATCTTCAGCTCTTTACTTTGTTCCGACATTTTTGTCAGGCATTTAAAAGCTCTTTGTAACGCGGGTCACTCCTGACCATTGCCGTGAGCCGCTCTTTGCAGATAAATTTGCGCTTGCTGGCATAACTGACACTGCTCATCTTCAGTGCATCCCTGATCGTTTCCATGGACTTTCCCTGAAAGTGGAGCATCAACAACTTCCGGCAATCGCTTCCCAGACGATGCAGCTTGTCCCAGAGCAACTTGCTGCGTTCCTGTTTTTCAATTTCGGGTTCCGACCCGGTATCTGCTTGATATTTGAGATCATCGGTCAATCTTACCTCTCCACGTGACTTTTTCTGCAACTTATTGCCCCAGACATTGCGGCAAACGGCATACAAATACCCTCCGAAGCTGCCGGTCAGTTCAAACCCGTGTTGCCGCACCTTTTCAAAGATCACCATTAATCCGGTTTGCAAGACGTCCCTGGCATCGTCGACGGATCCGCCATTCTGACGTACCAGCCTGGTGATGTCGGGAGCAAATTCCTGGTAGATCTTCCGGAGGACCACATGATCCCCCTTGCGCAGGGCGCCGATATAGTCTGTCTTGTCGTCTGCCATCGGATGTTGCCGGGAAAAATAGGAAGAAAGCTGAAGAGACGATCTCCGGGAGATCCGTGTTGGCCAATGCAGGCCTGTGCCCGCCCTAGGATGCGCTTTTCAAAATTTTTTTTGAGTCGCCGGGTAAGAATTTGCGGAGGGATCAAATATGGTCATCGTAACCATATTCTCTAACACTTTAACTATCGTATCATGTTTTCAGTACAGTCAAAATTCGCCCCGGGTGCAGTGCTTGCGCTCGTTTTCGTCTCATTGCTCCTCTCACAGGGCTGCAAGGATGATCACGGACTCGTTCAACAGGTCGAGCCGGAATTGCATCAGAACGAACCGACGCAACGGTATACACGGGATGTGACCATGATGGAAATGGAGATCCCGGATTTGAGTCAATCCGATCGCGTTTCTGCGTACAAGTTGGTTGTTGAACAGCGCCAAAACGAAGCGCGCGCACACGCACAAACCAAGCCTCAAGTCAGCAGCCGCACGCCCAATTGCGCAATTGACGTGCCGGCCGATTATGCAACATTGCAAGACGCTGTAGATGCCGCAGCTCCGGGATGTGTCATCACGATTAGCGCGGATCTGAGCGAGACCTGGCCGACTTTTGTGACCACCTCGGATATCACCATCCGCGGCGCCAGTGGCAGTGTGCCCACCGTTGAATCTGCCGGGCTTTTCCTCGACGCGGCACCCGGCAACATCAGCAATGTCCGGGTTACCGGGCTCAACCTGGTACTTGATGAGGGTGTCGTGGTGTTCAATGGTGATGATGTTATGATCGACAACAACACGATTACATCCACATTCTGGACAGGCTTGTCGATGTATTTCACCAACAATTCGATGGTCGAGAACAATGCCATCACGGGCGACTATCACGCGATGGCTCTCTACGTTTCCAACAACAACCAGGTGAAGGGCAATGCCTTGGCCGTGGAATCAGCCAATCCTGATCAAATAGCCGGGCTGTTCACAGAGTCTGCTTCGGGCAACACCATTGAGAATTGTACGTTTGACGGGTCATCCCTGGTGCAAGGTTGGGGCTTCTGGCTGGCGTCGGGCTCCGATAACAACCTGATCAAAGGGTGTACGTCTACCAACAATTCGATGTTTGGATTTATTGCAGTTGCTTCAAATCACAATGAATTCAAGAACTGCACTGCCACCGCCAACGACAGAGGCTACTTTGTGTTCGGAGGTGATGGCAACACCTATATCGGGTGTACCTCCACGGATGGTCGCAATGGTATCGTGGCTATTGCCAATGGCGGCCTCATCGCGGAAAACGTCCTCATCAAGGATTGTGACCTCTCCAATAACACCGGGGCCGGTGTCTTTCTCCGGGATGCTGTTTCCTCAACGATCAGGTCATCAGCCATGACCAACAACGCGGTCGGGCTGTTCGATCTGAACACGACGGGCACGAGTGTGCGGGATGCAACCATCAGTGCCAATCTCTTCGAAGGTGTGTGGACATACGGGCCGCACGATTTCGAGATGAGAGATTGCGTATCAACCGGGAATGACTTCGCCGGCGTGTTGCTGCAATCGGGAACTGATGTGCAACTCAGGAGCCTGTCCACCACTGAGAATAGCGACGGGTTGGTGATCTTTGGGTCGAACAACGTATTGATCACTGACAGTTACTCGGCGGACAACGAGTTTTGCGATCTCTTCCAGATCGACAATACCAACGTCACGATCACAAACAGTGATCTCGGGGTAGATTGCTCTTTCTAGCGATCCGACTGTAAGTATTGGTTACGAAGGCTTCCCTGGTGACGGGGGAGCCTTCGTGCGTTGGACCGCCTGGACCTGTTACCCTCCAGCCAGATGACGATGTATCCACCAAACTGCCTTGCGTTCTGCCGGGAATGCCCTAACTTCTTAGGCTCAAATTGCCTGACCTATGAAACACATGCTGACCCTGGTCTCACTCTGCTTGCTGATCGCCCCTGCGAAACAGACACATGCGCAAAGCGTCGGGATTGGTTTCAATTCCGCCATCAACAAACTCGACATTTTCTCCGCTGGCTCCGCTGACACGACGGAAACCATCCTGGCCCTCATCTCGGACATTTCGAAACGGCCCGTTTTGCAATTTTCCGAATACTATCCGGCATCCGCGAATAGTGGGATGAGCATCGAGTATGAGGGTCTGAATCTCGCGGGTGCTGCTAACAAACTACATATCAGAG
>JAWWBX010000253.1:0-6425 GCA_033720735.1 Saprospiraceae bacterium | reverse complement strand
TCCGGGCGTCGTACGTGGCCAGCCCAAGACGTACATCGCTCGTGTTCAGATAGGAGCGAAGATCAGACTCGAGCCGTTTCAGATTGTCGGTAGACTGCAACACGTTGCCCTGCAGCAGGATATTCTTCATGTCAGACAGCGACTCGTCGGCCGTGACGTCAAACAGTGTCACCAGGCCAAACCCTTCAAAATCGTAGCTGTTCGGCGGGATCTTCTCCTTCCAGAGATCGATGTTGTCAAAGTTGTCCCGCAACAGGTTGATATCCTCGGCGGTCAACTCGGGTGCCTCCGGATTGGGGTGGAATTCAGCAAAATCACCATTGAAGAACGCCCGGTAGTACCTGGTGATGCCATCCTGTTTGTTGGGGATCTCAAAATAGAACGGGCGTTTGTACTCGATACCCGCTTTGTAAATGACATTGAGCAGGAAGATAGAGGCGAAAATATACATGGTGTCAGGGTGCATATCCCTGACCATCAGATGATAATCGTTGTCCGTGGCGTCGAGGATCCGCTTCAGGCGCGGAGTCGGGTTGAAGAAGAAATGCCGGAACGGCAGGCTGACAGCCTTGATCTCGTTGTCCTTTAGCGGTGCCGGGAAGACGGGCGCGAAAAGCCGGGCAATCTCCTTCTCGTAGCGATCGAGCAGCGCAAAGTCGTCGAATGGTTCATGGATCTCTTTGGCATGCGCCACACTGTCCAGAACCTTCTGCGCATACCGTGCACGGTCGGCATCATCACCTTTGGCAAGATCCTCCCAGTATTGGTACATGGCCTTGAAACTGGCCTTGACGCGGAATGGCAAGGGCGCTTCCAGCACGCTGGACCGGTCAAATTTGTCAGAAATACTCATGTCGCTTCGAATTGTAATAAAGGTAACACCCTGTGATCCAATATGTTGCCAGGAACTCCACAAATTCAGGGCCAAGTGGTTGTTGGCGACCGCGCCCCGACATTTTGGCGGTTACGCATGGGAACAGCTCTCATTATAAAGAAAACATTGTTGGTGATGAGATGTGTAAATCATTGATGGATAGGTTACCATACCGAATAGCCGTTGTTGATCTGATAGAAACGTTTACAAACGCTTGAGCAGCGTGACAAGCAAAAGATGGTCAGGTTGTCGCAAGGCTACGCTCCATCCTCGCCAAACTGACGCTCGGCATACTCCCAGCCTTCCTGCCACCAGGACCGCATCTGCTCGGGGTCGAAGATCACGGAGTTGTCGGTCAGGATCCGTTCAGTGTGGATCAGGTTGATCTTGATATCGGTATACCGGCTTTCCAGCAAGCTCATCGAGACGTCGTCCTGAGCCAGCTGGTGGAGCATGAAATTGAAGCCTTTCATCAGGAGGTTGAAGGCGTTGCGCGATGGCACGTTGCGGGCAGGCCGGTGACGCGGGATCAGTTTGATCACGTCAATTTCCCGGGCCCCGAGATTGATCGCTTCCTGGATGGGCACAGGGTTGCCAAATCCCCCATCCGCGTACTCGTCCCCATGTTTCGTGACGAGTGACATGAACGGGACGAGGTTGGCCGAGACCCAGATCCAGTCGCAGAAAGCATCATAATCGTAGTCCCGCAGATACTTGTATTCAACGATGTCGCGACTCAGGTTGGCCACCGTGACAATCACATATGCCGGATCTGATTTGAGGCGGGCAAAGATCTCAGGGGTGAGGGTTTGCCTGATCAGCTTGCGCAGGTTGCGGCTTTCGCCAAACGTTTTTCTCCCCAGGATAAATTGCCTGAGGATACCCAGGTGATTGAAACGCGTTTTGTATCGGCCATCCACCTTTTTGAAGGTGAAAGGGCAGACGCTGAAAATGTCGCCCTGCCGGACATTACAATACATCTGCTTGATCCGGTCGATCTCGCCCGCGGCCAAGAGGGGTACCAGCAAGCTGCCGGTACTTGTACCTGCAAAGATGTCGTACTTCCGGCCCTGCTCTCTGATGAGATACTCTGCGATGCCGCCGGCGTAGGCACCTTTACTTCCACCTCCGGAAATGACCAGGGCACGCATTATGGGAACATGATTTCAATGATTGTATCAAAACACATACCGTAATGAAACAACGTCAGTGGTAGGGTGATTGGTTGGCGAACTTTCTAAATTGCCATATGCACAAGGAGCGGAAGGACAAACATTTCATCCACAAACCGGTCTATCCGGGAGGGAGGGACGCATTAAAGGCGTTTATCCGCGACAACCTGCGTTATCCGAAGCAGGCCGTCGAGCAGAAGATTGAGGGTACCGTGTCGCTCAAGTATACCATCGACCACACCGGCAAGGTCATCGAAGCACGCGTGGTCTCGGGGTTGGGGCATGGATGCGATGAGGAGGCCATCCGCCTGGCCAAATTGCTGAAGTTTGAAGTGCCAAAAGCGCCGCGCAAGCGCAAGATCCTGTTTCACAAGGACCTGCATGTGCATTTCAAATTGCCACGGAGAAAAGCCCCGCAGACCGGGACGCGCATTCATTACACCACGACGACCACTCCCAAGACAACCGAAGGTGAAAAACAAAAATCGGGGGGTTATCAGTACACAGTGACGATCAGGAAGAAGTCATAGCGCACAGTGGTGTTAGTTGGTGCCGACAAGCCCCTTGACAGATTCATAGAGCTTTTTGGAGTCAAACCCCACTCCGTTCTTGAAGACGATCTCGATGTTGCGGATGTTTGCAACGTCGTTTGAGAGGTTACCGTCCAGCAGGATGAGATCGGCGCGTTTGCCGGTTTCGATGGTTCCGATCTCGGCGTCACGCTCCAGGTACCGGGCGCCATGCAGCGTACAGACCTTGATTGCCTCCGGAACGGAGAAACCCGCCTCGACAAACAGTTGCGGGACATATTGATTGGCATAGCCCGCGATCACGCGGCCCGCGCCAGTCGGATCGGTACCGGCCACGAGGAGGCCGCCCATGTCATAGAATTGCTTCTCCCAGGCCATTTGCTTTCGGAAATATTCCAGGGTGGCAGGTTGCTCTCGCTCGGAGCGCACGGCATGGTTCTCCGCCAGTTTTCGTTGAAAGTCGTGTTCGAGTGCATCAAACCCGCCTCCCAGCACGACCTCCCGGTTTTTGTACGGTACGAATACAGGCAGGGTAGACGTGACGGCGACCTGGTGATCGATCAGTACCTGCATGAGCGTTTTCATTTGCTCCGAGTCCACGTCCAGGGCGCGAAGTGATCTGCTCCGGGAGAACGGATCGCACTGGTCGGGCACCTTGTCTGGAATGAAATCACTGGCCATGTAGAAGCCATGTTCGAGGTTGTCGATCCCGAGTTCTGCAGCTTCCTGATAGGTCACCGAACAGAGGTGGCCGGTGACCTTCAGGCCGCGGGCATGCGCGGCGTTAACGACCTTTTTCAGGTCATCGCGGGTGATCGTCACGTAGACCTTGAAGGAGGTGACCCCCTGGTCGGCCCAGAAGTTGACGAGTTCTGCCGGATCCTGCCCCTCGAGCAGCGGATTGATCTGCGGGATGCCGACCTCCTCGGTGGTGATAAACGGGCTGGTGACATCGATGTCAGGACCGGGCATTTCGCCGCGTTCGATCCACTTTTTCATGTTGAGGTCGGTCAGCGGCTGGATACTTCCGGCGGTTCGGACGGTCGTGGCCCCACCTGCCAGATACATCCTGGGGAATGTCCACGGCATCTCGCTGATGCTGAAATTGTCCTTGAACGGGGTACTGTAAAACATGTGTTCGTGCAGCATGACAAAGCCGGGGATCACTGTTTTGCCGGTCCCGTCGATTACCCGTGTCGACCCCGTTAGTGGTACGTCCGGACCGAGGGCAGCAATGCGTCCGTGCCTGATCAGAACGGTCTGGTTGTGTGAGGCCGATGCGCCAGTGCCATCGATCACGGTGACGTTCTGAATGGCGATCACCGAATCCTGAACGTGGATGAACGATTGGACCAGGTCGGAAAAAGCCGTTTGTGCCGGGCTGGAAAGGGCGCAAACCATGAACATCGTGATGATGGTGACACGCCTTGCCAATGTTGTCAGCGGGAAGTAAGGTATTGTGCTCTGTCTTGTCATTGCTTCACGAGGTTCAATTCAGTGTTTTAAAACTTGTCATCCTGTTGATATATGTTATAAAGGTTGAATGTCATCGTATATCTACGATATACTCCGGACATATGATAGAAAGTCTGAATGTCAACCACTGCCTGCAATAATCCACCAATCGAAGCCCCTGATCAATACCTCCAGCTTGTAAGATCGGCACCAGCCGGAGCACGGCTCGCAACTTGCGCGGCCCATTTCGGGATGAAATAGCGGTGGTATCGCAAACGCGAAATCGCATTGGGCTGGGTATGGTCGCCGTTCCAGCAGTGCTCTGCCCGGTCACCGTAGTCCACTTCGCCATCGTAGTAAGGATCGTCCGTACCCTCGAGAAACTCTTCGGCGAGGTACACCGCATTGTTGAGATAATAATTATCCATGTCGCCGCAATAGATATGGATCTTCCCCTTGAGATCCGGACCGATCTTGGCCCAGTCGCGGTGCATGATGTAGGTCAGATCGTAGTTCTCCCGCCAATGCTCTGCAATAGTGTGATTGATCTCACCGGTGTACTTGTCCCAGATCCGCGCAGGGTAACCGTCAGGTCCCACGGGCGAATAAACAGCTTCCCAGATGTCCCACTGTTGGCCAGACCGTCCCTTGGTGCCCAATGCCAGCTCGCGCATATTCATATCGCGCAGGGTCGCGTTGACGTGACCGAGGTAATCGCGATGTCCGGGACGCAAGGTTTGCTTGAAGGTACCGTCCAGGAAATACGCATTCTTGTCTTCATACAGATTGACCAGGCAATAGGCCCTGAAGTCGATGGGATCGGGACAAGCGGCAAAACAGCCATTGTATTCTTTCGGATACATCACCTGCACTGCGAGTGCTTCCCACCCTCCGGTTGATCCACCGTAGACAAATCGCGCCCACCCTTCACCGATCCCGCGGAATTGCTCCTCGATATGAGGAATCAGCTCGTAGGTGATGGCGTCGCCGTAGGGCCCCACGTTGGCGCTGTTGACGGCATACGAATCATCGTAGAACGGGTTGGCATGCTGGATCAGCACAGCGAGCACCCGCGGGAAGCCTGGCCCCGTCCAGATCTTGTAGAAATCATAGGCCTCCTGCTGCACAATGCGATTGTATCCTTCGAGGCGAAACCGCTCGCTGTAGACCGGCTCCAGGTCGGGGTCTGGTGGCTCGGTCCTGAACCCTCCGAAATCATATGGAAAGTGTCCGTGCATGATCGCCAGGGGGTACCGGACCTCCGGGTGCTCGTCAAAGCCTTCCGGGAGTAATACATGGGCGCCGAGATGCATTGGCCGCCCCCAGAACTCTGTCAATAAGTCACTCTGGATACGAATATGCTTGACATACTTCGTGTCGTCGGGAGGGGTGATCGGAGGGATCTCCTGATCCAGGGTGATGTCGATGAGGGTCGGATGGTCCGGATTGAACGGCAGCCGCTCCGGGGTGCTGTAGCGGTTACCTGGGGCACGATTCCATTGCTGCCCTTCGCCACGGTCCATCGGCATCACCACGGTGTGGCCATCGCCGCGGTGAAACACCTCATATACGTGAAACAACGCCTGAACATGGTACATCCCTACGGGCACATCGGGGAGCGATTCGATCGGATAGCCGAATGCCTCATCGGTGAAGGCGATCATGTCACCCGGCGCGGCATTCTCAACATCAACCCCAAAGATGAGCTGGGTGTTTGGCCCATCCGAGATCTGGAACCGGGGCTCCTGTTCCTTGTTGGTTGAAAGCATCAGCAACATGCGTCCGTTGACGGTGTCACTTGGGAAGTCATCGGGGATTGCCACCTCGAAATACGTGTGTGATTCTGTTGTCTGGCAGGACCAGTAGGTCGCGATCAACAGGATGAATATGGCAAGGGAAGCGGAGTGAACGGGGAGTGTGAAAACGCGCATAAGTCTGGATAGATGAAGTGATTCAAATTACGCATTTCATTTTGCGCGCTTTCCGCATTTGTCAAGGCGTTGTTAATATCCGTTAGGGACTTGTTTGAAAGGCATCAGAATACCGTTCTTTGCGCGCGATGACCAGGCTGCTCTTAGTGATCCTGCTTCTGACCGGAGCGATGTCCGTGTGGGCAAATGGTGCCCCGGTCGCGCGTGTACACAAGATTTCGGAGCCGGTCACGCTGGATGGTAACCTGGACGAAGCCGTGTGGAGCCGGGCTCAGGCCATCACTGGGTTTTGGCAGCACTTCCCTACTGATTCACTCCTTTCCGACTACCAGACCGAGGTGTACTTGTTGTACGATGACCAGCGTCTGTACATCGGTGCCCGCTGCTACGCGCCCGGACCCAACTTCATTGTCCCTTCGCTCAAGCGCGACTACCGTGCGGGGGGTAATGACAACATCACCTT
>JAWWBX010000252.1:0-6476 GCA_033720735.1 Saprospiraceae bacterium | reverse complement strand
GTGGATCTGCCCTATCTGCAGCCGGAAAAGATGCAGGTCTTCGAAGTTGGCTACAAATCCGTGCTGCAGAACCGGCTGTACATCGATATCAATGTGTATCACAGCCGATACCAGGACTTTATCGCCCAACAAACAGTGCGTCTGAAATCCGGGACGTCGCACCAGGGAATCCCTCTGGCCGGTGTTGACGATGACCCGCTGAACGCAGCCGCGTTCCGTCTGTACGTCAACTCGCGATCGACGGTGACGTCAACCGGTGCGGGGATCGGACTCGACTACCGGTTCTTCCGCAGCTATCACGTACACGGACATTATACCTACACGACATACTCCGCTAACGGCGAGGATCCTGATTTTGATGCCGGATTCAACATGCCCGGGCATATCGCCCTGATCGGGATCCGCAATGGAGAGTTGGGTCGTTTCGGGTTTGGCATGCATTATCGCTGGCAAAGCGGCTTTGATTGGGAGGGGTCATTTACCTACGGTCCGGTCGAAGCGATTGGTACACTCGACGGGCATGTGATGCACCGGTTAGGCGCATCGGGAGTGGCTCTCAAAGTCGGCGCGACCAACCTGCTTGGCACGAACTTCCGCAACATTGCCGGTGGCCCGCAGATCGGCCGGACCGTGTTTGTGGGAATGACCTGCGGATTGAAGTAAACCGAGGGTTCAAGGCAAACCACATTTCCCCGGTGCAAGTGTGTGGTACGCGATGTGCCACACACTTTTTTCCTTTGCACCCTGGTGAAGGTGTGTCCTGAGCAGGTTTCGTCTGTATTTCGACTGTTCCTGCATTCCTGATTCACCGCGCTTTCGGCCAACGTTATTCGCTCGTGGAACGTCTATAAGAATAGACCAGACACAATCGCACCGCTATGCATCGCCTTGTTTTGCTGCTCATCTTGCTTTGCGCCAGCCCTGTCCTCAACGCCCAGTACGAGATCGAGTACCTGGGTCTTGACGACCAAACGATCACCGCCTTCGACATCAATTATGGCATCGCTGCGATCGGAACCGACCGGGCCGGTGTCTTCTGGCAGTTCGAGTCGCTGGTGGAGGACTCCGGGTGGACACATATCCCAATCGATTCGCTGGTGCTGGCCGTCTACCCACACACAAGCGGCCCGCTGGGCTGGGCCATCAGTATCGGAGTGGGCTCAGCGAAGGGTCAGCCGCCTTATGTGTTCTGCAGTGAAATGGGGGGTGATGTGGCCGCCAACAGTGCCGGCATGATGCCGTCCCTGACGCCGCGTGTATCGGATCTGGACGGCTTCCCGGACCCTTCGGTCTGCGGGGAGACGTTTGCCGCCGGCGGTCGTGCGGTTTACCGCCGCTACTATGGTGATACGACCTGGCAGGCGGTCTTTACGGCGACCATTGAAGGAGCGATCAATACGGTCAAAGTGCGCCAGTCGCATCCGGGCACAGTGATGCTGGGCGGTGCTGACGGCTTTGCCGGCTTCCTGATGGCCCGCTCCTCTGACTTTGGCGAGACCTGGCAGGACATTTCCCCGCCGGGGATGGTCTTCGGGATCGACTTTGGCGGGGCCAATGCCGACACGATTTTCGCAGCTGCGTCGCATGTCATCTTTCGTTCTTTTGATGGCGGGGTAACCTGGGAAACGGTATTTCTCGAAGGGATCGAACTGCACATTTCGGAGATCCTGTACCTGCATGAGCAAGGCGTGGTCTACGCGGCCGGCAGGCAGAACGTGATGGACGATGCTGCCCTGTTGCTGGCCAGCAACGACCTGGGGCAGAATTGGGATGTGGTGCCGTTGCCCGATCTGACCACGATCAACGGGCTGGAGGCCGGGTCAGACGAGTGGATCTATTTCAGTACGCATCTCGACGGTGTCTACCGTTTGCGTGCAGGGACCACTAGTACGACCGATGCGCACGATCGCGTCAATGCGGGACCACAACTTCGTATTTTTCCTAATCCGGTGGAGCGGCAGATCCGGTGTCAGTATGTCCTCGTGGATGCAGGGCCGGTGGTGCTTGATCTCTACAACATCGACGGACATCCTGTCGCACGGATAGAGGATGCGATCCGCTCGGCAGGTACGCATGACGTGCAATGGGAGGCTTCAGCCCTCCCGGCGGGGGTGTACGTTGCAACCCTGGCCACCGGTGGGCGCACGATGAGTGCCGTGGTCATCATCCAGTGACGATCTGCGTCCCCCTGGTCGATTCCCTACTGGTTGTTTTGCGCCAGTCCTGCCAGTGCCTCAAGCCGTGTCAGTCGCTCGTGCAACTTCTCGTTTTCACTGCGTAAGCGCGCGTTCGATGCTTCGAGGCGCTCTACTTGGTCGGCCAGTTCCTGCACCGCCTTTACGGTGACCACGGAGATCTCGGTATAAGACAACGTGTAACGGTCAGTGAGCGTATCGTGCAGGACCGCTTGCGGCAGCACGGGCAGCACCTCCTGCGCCAGGAATCCAGCGTGCCGTTGGCGAGATGTGTCCTGCACCAAGAGATACGACACCGGTCTGAGCCGTCGCAAGGTCTCGAGCCCATTCTGCAGGCTGCGGATTTCCTCTTTGAACCGGGCATCGGACATCGGTGTGTAGTTGCCGGTGGCATCATCAAATCTTCCGCGCAGATTGTCCTGCCAGAACAGGTCGATGTCAGCGTTACCATTCACAAGGAACCGCCAGTCCTGCAGTGTCGACGAGTTTTCGAGCAGGAGGCCCGAGTTCAGGCTGTTGCCCATCTTGATATGTAGCGCAGCGTCCGGTGCCGTCGTACCGATACCCACTTGCGGTGTGACAGATCCGTTGATAAAGAGGTTGTCCTCGCAGATATTCACGTCGACGTCATTGCTCCCGACGCGCACGACGTCGCTGGCGGCTTCCTCCATGTCCAGCATGAGCAGCCCCCCGCAATAAAATCGCATCCGGTCGGAGGTCAACCACAACTCAGTGTTGTTGTCGGCAAAATGCGTCAGGTAGTCCGCCACAAAGACGTCATCGTTGGCGATGAGGTCGTTGGTCTCCACGGTGCTGGTGACGAAGGCCGTACCCACGACATGTAGGTCGTGAAGTGGATTCTGGGTATTGATCCCCACCCGGTCAAGCGAGCGGTCAGCGAAGATGAGCCCGTTGCCCACGTTCAGATCGCCACCGTCCTGTTGCAGGCGCAGGGTGGAAAAGGCCCCTCCGGAGCTGGCCTGCAGCCGGTCGTAGTCGACCTCGAGATGGCCGGCATTGGCATCTCCGAAAATGCCCAGTCCGCCGCCGGTAGGCGCCAGGCCTGCGCTGTAGACATGCAGCGGTGCTTGCGGGAAAAATGTCTGGATCCCGATGTCACCGCCGGCCGGATTCAAGCTGAGATCAAGGTGGCCGAGGGGCCCGAAGCTGGACTGGATGGTGTTGAAGTCCAGTTCCAGGTGCGCTTCATCGGTATTGCCCAGGATCACCATCCCTCCGGGCGTGTTGACCTGCCCGGGATTCCAGACATGGAGCAATGCTTGCGGAGATGTCGTTGCGATCCCGACGTTTTGCCCATGGACGCCGGCAGTGATCAGGATCAGCAGGGTGAGGGTCGGAAGGCATGTCGAAGTCTTCATATCGACTGGTTTTCCTATAAGTTACGGGAATCAGGCGCGCGATGCACGGAAAGGCACGCGGTGGCATGCGCAGTTGACAGGCATTTGCATTGGCAAATACGCGCCAGATCGGTTACATCTCGAGTCGAAAGCACACATCATATAGGCACCACCCCATGCACACAAACCCGAATCCTGTACCCGGCATGCCAGGCTCACCATGTATTCCTAACTAAATCACCATACGATGGCAACCCGTAAATCCACGCCCAAGCACGCGGGCAAAACCCGCAAACCGCACTACAAGCGACATCAACCCAAACCGTACTGTGACCACGACTACGATGACTACAAGCCGAAGCACCGGCACAAGCCACCCGACAACCCGGCATACCCCGATCCGCAGATCTATGGCGACTATGCGTCGAAGAACCCGCCGAAGTATGTGCCGCATTCCTATGATCATTCGTGCTTTCGTCCGCGCAAGGAAGATTACAAGGAGCCCTACAAGTGTGAGGACGATCCGGATCCCCGCACTACCTGTGTGCGTCGTGATCACCGGAGACTCTCCACAGACGAACAGAACCGTTTTCTGAATGCGTTCACCCAGATCAACAACATGGGGGCACTGGGGCCGCTCGTGGATATTCACAGCAATTCCGTCCATCAGATGCATGGCAACCCGCGCTTTTTGCCGTGGCACCGCATCTACCTGCTGCGCCTGGAAGAACTCCTGCAAATGGTGGATCCCACCGTCTGCCTGCCGTACTGGCGCTCTTCCGATGAGCAGGCCTTCCCGGCCTGGCTGACCGGATTTACCCCAACGGTAAACCTGTCCTCGGGATCGCATACCGTGACCCGGAATATTGGTGCCTTCTCAACGCTGCCCAATACGGCAGCAGTCAACGCGGCGATGAGCAACGGGACGTACAACAGCTTCGCCTCCGCCCTGGAAGGCATTCATGACTCAGGGCACGTCTGGGTTGGCGGGTCCATGGGGCTCGTGCCGACCGCGCCGTGCGACCCCATCTTCTGGATGCACCATTGTGAGATCGACCGGATCTGGGCCGAGTGGCAAGCTGCCAATCCGGGCCAGAACCCGTCGCTGTCCGGTGCGAGTGCCGTTATGGATCCCTGGTCCGAGAGCGAGACCGACACGCGGGACATTGCAGCGCTGGGGTATTCATACGCGTGAGGTTGAGATCAGTGCAAATGCCTGACGGCCCAGTTATTCACCGGACCCGGTGGCAAAGGCTCCCTCAGAACTGACCCGGATCGCGCCAAACATCCTGATCAGCCCCTTGTGGACGATCGGGTCAGTGATCCATCCGGGTAGCCTTTTCTCACTGGTGGCCGCGGCGAGATAGGTGACCCTTGTGGTCTGCGCATCGATGGCGGCAAAGGTCCATAGGCTGCTGAAGGACTGCATGCGCCTGATCGATGGTTGTTCCGGAACAAGATCCGGTGTGCTTTCCATGGTGATGATCGCAGCACCGTCTCCTTCTTGTTTGAGCAGGCAATGCACCACGAGATCCTGTGTCTTCGCCGGCCATGGCAGGTCAAAAACAATGTAGCTGTGCCAGGTATTGCCGTCGCTGGCAATATTGAAGTCCCGCACTTCGGCCACTTGCTTGAGCCCGAGCCAATACTGGCTGGTACCTCGCACGATATCGAGCACCTCGTCCAGGGGCATGGAAAGCGTCATGGCAGTACGTGTTTCCCGGGTATTGAGCCCACGTCTGGTCGCGTCGCGTGTGTGAATGGTAATGCCGTCCTGCGCTCTTTGCAATTCCCAGGGTCCGAAAGATGTAAGATCGCGGGTTTGAGCTGTCGACGGGAGAGGGGCTGCGGTGATGGCGATGATCACGCAGTGGACAGCGTATTGAGCCAGATGTTTCATGGTTGTGTGTTTTGACTGTGATTGAAATTGAATTTGGATACAACGGGTATCAGTTTTTTCAGTTGCCGTCGGAGCAGGGACATTACTACCCGGTGTGGCAGCATTTTGTGAATTGCCTGATACACCTTGCTCGCAACACCAGGCACCACAATGCCCTTCCGCCGGAACATGGCCATCACACTCTCTTGTGCAACCTGCTGCGCCGTGAGCGCCGATATACCGGCCAACCATCCAACAGATCTGACACTGTCACGATGGTGCTGGTTGGTGAGCACGGCATTGGGACAAACAGTCGTGACTGAAATAGTTTCACTTCTCAGCTCTTCCCTCAGTGAAAGTGAAAATCCTTTCACAAAGTGTTTCGATGCGGCGTACACCGACTTGAATGGTAAGGGAAGAAGCGATGCCATGCTGCCCATGTTGAGGATGTATGCCCGCGATTCCCGGCGGAGGGCTGGCAGGAAGATGTGCGTCATTTGCACCATTGCCACGGCATTCAACCTGATCAGTTTCACATAGTAGGATAGAGGGTTGTCTTCAAAGCGCGAGAGGTATCCAATACCGGCATTATTGACAAGGATGGATAACCGGGCGTCAAGTTGATTGAATTTCGTCAAGACCGCCTGTGCTGCGTTTTCGCATGTCAGATCGAGTCCGACACTCTCCACCTGCACGCCGTATTTCTGTGCGAGTTCGATTTTGGCAAGATCGAGTTCGGGGGTCGGTAATGCCACCAGGAGGATGTTGTATCCCCTGCGGGCGAGGATCTCTGCAATACTGCGCCCGATGCCGTGGCTGCCGCCGGTGACGAGAGCATAGCTTCCCGCAGGCGGTTCTCTGAATGTCTGTTTCATGATGTTGGATTTTTACGCAGCCAGTAGATCGTTTTGGCAAGACCTTCGCTCAATGGTGTGCAATGAAGTTTCAAGCATGTTTGTGACTTGCTCACGTCGGCTGCGGTGTTTTGAAGCAGTTTCTGAATGAATCCCGGAGTCAGAGCCGGAGGTCTGCCGGTCAGATTGG
>JAWWBX010000251.1:0-6520 GCA_033720735.1 Saprospiraceae bacterium | reverse complement strand
ACTCATTGCTGAGGGGGTGGTGCCCGCGTGGATGGGAGGCATCGCCGATCGACTGGGTGCCATGGAAGCTCCGGAGCCTGAACTGTTCAACTTACCTGATACCACGTTGGTAGGTGGTGGCACGGACTTGTATGTTCAGCAACCCCATGCGATGCCAAACTGCCCCGTTTTACCGGCATCGCGGATCCCCGCATTGCATGGCATCCGGATCGAGGATGGCACTTGTAGCATCGGCGCGGCCGAAACAATGTCCTCCTTGCAACACTCCGCACTCCTCAACGATCTGCTGCCCGGCTTGCACGACTTTATGGCTCCGGTAGGCAGCACCCAGATCCGCAACACCGCGACCCTCGCAGGCAATTTGGTCAATGCCTCGCCGATCGGAGATCTGACCATTCTTTTCCTTGCCCTGGACAGCTCGTTGTCCCTGAGCAATGGCAGGGAGGTGCGCACCGTGCGCCTGCGTGATTTCTACCTGGGATACAAGCAACTCGCGCTGCAGGAAGGTGAATGTGTCCAGTCACTTATGTTTCAACTTCCTTCGCCGGAGGCCGGCTTGCACTTCGAACGCGTATGCAAGCGCACGTACCTCGACGTGGCCAGCGTCAATTCGGCCTGTCTGCTGGAAATGGGTGATGACGGAACGATTCAACAGATCCATCTATCCATGGGCGGAGTCGCCCCGATCCCGAAATATCTCGCGGAGACCTGTAGCTTTTTCTTAGGGAAAACACCGGATCGTACTCTGGTATGGAAGGGTATAGAAGTGCTGCAAGACGAGATCGCGCCGATCAGTGACATCCGCGGCTCGGCTGACTACAAGCGCCTGCTTGCCCGCCAGCAACTCCTGATCCACTTTTCCCGCCTGGCCCCTGCATTTGTTGACCTCAAATCCCTCCTGGGCGCATGATCCTCAGGCACACATCAACGAGGCGAGGACAAGCCGACCGGAATCTGGAGGCTCCGGGTCATGTCACCGGTCAGAGCTTGTATGTGGATGACTACCCTGAGGTTGCCGGCACCTTGTACGCCCTTGCCGTTCCTTCACCAGTCGCCCACGGACACATCACCGCACTGGAGGTCCGCGACGCAGCACAGGTCGACGGCGTTGTCAGGGTGTTCACTGCCGAAGATATTCCCGGGCAAAACCAGATTGGCGGGATCGTCGCCGACGAGCCGTTGCTTGCCACTGGTGAAGTCCACTACCGGGGGCAACCGGTGGCGCTGATCATCGCAGTATCGCCCGAGCAAGCGCACGCGGCACGCACCTCAGTCCAGCTGCGTATTGACGAAAAAGAGGTGATCACGGACCCGCGTGAGGCGTTTGCGCGCGGGATGCTCTTGCATCGGTCGCGTCGCTTCCAGATGGGTGATGTGAAGACCGCCTTTGCATCGTGTGCAGTGGTGGTGGAAGGGCAGGTAGAGATCGCCGGCCAGGAGCACGTGTACATTGAACCGCAGGGAGCTTATGCCATCCCGACCGAGTCAGGCGGCCTGCGGATCTACAGTTCGACGCAGGGGCCGACCCACGGACAGCGCACTATTGCGCGCGTCCTGGGCATCCCGATGCACCAGATCGAAATCGATGTGGGTCGGATCGGTGGTGGCTTTGGCGGGAAAGAAGACCAGGCTACGATGTGGGCTGCGATGGTTGCGCTGGCTGCACATCACTTGCAGCGACCGGTCAAGTATATCCTCGACAGGAGTGATGACATGATCATGACCGGCAAACGCCATCCTTATTCCTGCGACTACAAGATGGGGCTGGACCAAAATGGCAAGGTGCTGGCCTATCAGGCCACGTTCTTTCAGAACGGAGGTGCTGCAGCGGATCTGTCTCCTGCCGTACTCGAGCGTACCTTGTTTCATGCGACGAACAGCTACTTTATCCCCAACGTTGAGGTAACCGCGCATTGCTGTAAGACCCACGTGCCCCCCAACACGGCCTTTCGCGGGTTTGGCGGACCGCAGGGCATGTTTGTGATCGAGGCGGCGATGCACCACGCCGCGCGTAGCCTGAGTTGTCATCCCTCTGACCTTCAGCGCAAGAATTTGTTGCGTCAAGGAGACGTCTTTCCCTACGGCCAGAAGATCATTGATGACCTGGCCATCCGCTGTTGGGATGATGCGGTCAGCCGATATCAGCTGGAAACGCATCAGGAGGAGATTGCGGTGTTCAACGCAGCGCATGAGCTCACCAAAAAGGGCCTGGCCGTGATGCCTGTCTGTTTCGGTATCTCATTTACAAATACGCAAATGAATCAGGCGCGTGCACTGGTGCATGTGTACAGCGATGGCAGTGTGGGCGTCAGCACCGGTGCCGTCGAGATGGGACAAGGTGTCAACACCAAGATGATCCAGGTGGCGGCACAGGCCTTTGGCATCAGTACCGACCTCGTGCGACTGGAGACTACCAACACCACACGGGTTGCCAACACTTCGCCATCGGCTGCCAGCTCAACAGCCGACCTCAACGGCAAAGCGCTCCAGGAAGCATGCGGTCAGATCACCGAACGCCTGAACAAGCTGCGCGCTGAATTGGAAGAGCCCCTCACGTGGCACGAACTCATCAGCCTGGCCATTGCCCGGCGGGTCAATCTCAGTGCCAAGGGGCATTACGCCACACCGGTCATCCATTTCGACAAGGAAAAGGAGAAAGGCCATCCCTTTGCCTACCATGTCAACGGAACGGCCATCCTGGTGGCCCGCATTGACTGTGTGCGCGGAACGTATGACTTCGAACGAGTGCAGATCGTGCACGACAGCGGATCGAGTATGAACCGCGCAGTGGACCTCGGGCAGATCGAGGGTGGGCTGGTCCAGGGGATGGGCTGGACGACGTTGGAGGAACTGCGATACGGCGAAGATGGTCGCCTGCTTTCAAGCACTCTTGCCACGTACAAGATCCCGGGCATTTACTCTATACCGGAGCATATTGACGTCCATTTCCTCGAGTCAGATGGCGCAGAGCACGCCATCCTGCGCTCCAAGGCTGTCGGCGAGCCGCCACTGATGTACGGGATCGGCGCCTACTTTGCGCTCTACAACGCGATCCTGGCGTTCAATCCCCAGGCGCGCGTCCCCTATTCATCGCCGATGACCCCTGAAAAAGTTCTCATGGCCCTTTATCAAGGTCGCTGACCCATGTTACGCGACCTTGCCATCCATTCGCGCCGCTGTTGGATCGAGGGCGCATTCATCGACGCCACCCTCGAAATGCGCAATGGCCGGATTGCCGGCATCCACCCTGGTCGCTTCGGCACACCCTCATTACTCGATGTCGGGGATGCCGTGGTGATGCCTGGTGTGGTCGATATCCACGTGCATATCAATGAGCCTGGCCGGACCGAGTGGGAAGGCTTTGACACGGCTACACGAGCCGCTGCGCTGGGAGGCACCACCACAGTGATCGACATGCCGCTCAACAGCAGTCCGGTCACGACCACGCGTGACAGTCTCAAACGTAAACTCGATGCCGCAGACGGTCAACTCCACGTACACTGCGGTTTCTGGGCCGGCGCCGTCGGCCAATCGGCCACCCAGCTTGCAACAACCCTCGATGCCGGCTGCCTCGGGGCCAAGGCATTTCTGATCGATTCCGGGATTGACGAATTTCCTTCAGTGGGTCGGGCAGAACTCGCAACCGCGATGGAGGTGCTGGTGCGCCATGGCCTCCCGTTGCTCACACATGCCGAAGTGGAACTCCCGGTGGCTCCGGCCGGCACCGTAGAGCGGTCGCTCTATACAACATACCTTGCTACCCGACCCCCGGCGTGGGAAGTTGCTGCGATTCGCCTGCTGATTGAGTTGTGCCGCACCTATCGCTGCCGGACGCATGTTGTCCATTTATCGGCCGCTGAGGCCCTGGACGACATCGCCGCCGCACGCGCCGAAGGGCTGCCGTTGACAGTGGAGACCTGCCCGCATTATCTGCATTTTTGTGCGGAAGATATTCCAGACGGCCGCACGGAATTCAAATGCGCACCACCGATTCGTGATCAGGCCAACCAGGCCAAGTTGAAGCAGGCCGTGCGCGATGGCTTGATCGACTTGCTCGCAACCGACCATTCTCCGGCACCCCCCTCGCTCAAGGAGATGGACTCAGGCAATTTGATCGATGCCTGGGGCGGGATTGCCGGCATTCAGTATCTGCTATCGGCGGGCTGGACCGCATTGCGTGACACGGTTACGCTGGAGGCGTTCATCCCACTGGTGACTTCGCGTCCGGCTCGTCTGGCCGGCTTGCATCACGCCAAAGGGACCCTCTCACCGGGATCCGATGCCGACATATGCATCTGGGATCCCAATCTCTCCTACGTGCCAACAGCCACCACAGCTGCATTTCGCCACAAGATCTCGCCCTACTTCGGCCAGTCACTGCACGGTCAGGTGATCCACACATTTGTCGCCGGTCAACATGTCGTACGCCATGGCGCGCTGATCGCATCCGGAGCAGGCCAACCGGTTCTAGGGAGCAACTGATCTATCTCAACGCACGTTTTGGAATGCCCTTTGCAGCAAGGTTAACCAATCACGATGTCTACGCAGCATCAGGATCATCTCGACCGGCTTAGCAGCCAGTATCTCGATCTGGCCGCACAGCGGCTTGGCGGAGCCGTGCTGTATGCGACTGACGACTTTTTCGCCGAAAAGGAAAATCTCATCAAACCCGGCCGGGGCATCTTCATTCCGGACAAGTATACCGACCGTGGCAAGTGGATGGATGGCTGGGAATCACGCCGCCGCCGGGATACAGGTCATGACTGGGCGGTGGTCCGCCTGGCCACACAGGGCCGCATCCGCGGATTCGATATCGATACCAACCATTTCCTCGGCAACCATCCGCCCTTTGCCTCGATCGATGCGATTCACCTCCGTGCCAATGAACAAATCACGGAATGGGACAAGCTCCCGTGGCGCGAAATCCTTCCCCGGAGCCCTCTCGCACCTGGCAGTCAGAACCCTTACCTGTGTGCTGATGAGGGGATCTACAACCACGTGCGCCTGCATATTTATCCCGACGGCGGTGTCGCACGTCTGCGGGTGTATGGTGAGGTGTCTGTGGACTGGAAGGCATTGCCGGAAGACCGCGAGGTGGACCTGGCCGCTGCCATCCATGGCGCGCGGGCGCTGGGATGCAGCGATATGTTCTTCAGCAAGATGAGCAACCTCCTGATGCCAGGGCGCGGCATCAATATGGGAGACGGCTGGGAGACCAGGCGCAGTCGCGACAAGGGACACACTGACTGGGTCATCATCAGGCTGGCCACGGCCGGTCAGATCAACCGGATCGTCCTGGATACCGCCCATTTCAAAGGCAACTATCCCGATCGTTGTATCGTAGAAGCCTGCTTCAGCGAGGATGACGCGGCCGTCCTCAACGGAGATGTGGCCTGGCACGCCCTGACATCCGAAGTGAAACTCGAACCCGACACTGAACATGAGATCAGTTGCCCCGGTGACCAGGTCGTCACACATGCGCGACTGACGATCATCCCCGACGGCGGAGTCAGCAGGCTGCGGTTGTTTGGCAAGCCCGCCAGATCATGAACGTGGCGGTAGTGGTCATCGTGTTTTTCCTGCTGGTGGTGCTCCTGCTCCTCATACACCTCACCTACCGGGTTGAGGCTCTCAGAACCATGGCACAGGACGCCGATGATCCCGATGATCAGATTGATCAGGACGACACTACGAGAGCCCGGCTGGCGCGCACTAAGAACTATGTCTACGCCGGTCTGGTGCTCACGATCGTATTGCTGGTCGCCATTGTCTACATCCTGTTGTTGGGAACGCCCTGGAGTGGCCACGTCCACGAATGGCTGAACTTGATTGTACGCTGGATGCACATCACGTTTGGCATTGCCTGGATCGGCACATCATTCTATTTCGTCTTCCTGGAAAACGCCTTGAATCGCACGCGCAATGTGCGCCCCGAACTGGCTGGCAACCTGTGGGCTGTGCATGGCGGCGGCTTTTACTATCTGGAGAAGTACAAGCTTGCGCCTGCCACGATCCCGAGAGATCTGCATTGGTTCAAATATGAAGCATACTTCACCTGGCTTTCCGGTTTCTGCCTGCTGGCTATCGTGTACTATCTCGATGCTCATTCCTTCCTGATCGACCCTGCCGTTCTGCCGCTGACCAGTGGTCAGGCCATCGGGATCAGTGTGGGATCCCTGATGACAGGCTGGATCGTGTACGACCGTCTTTGCAGGTCTCGGTTGGCCCGGAATGCCACTGTCTTCGCCATTACGGGGTTTGTCCTTGCAGTCGGCCTGGCCATGCTCTATACGGCTCTTTTCAACAGCCGTGCTGCGTATTTGCATTTCGGTGCACTGCTCGGCACGCTCATGGCCGCCAATGTCTTCTTTGTGATCATCCCATCGCAGAAGGCAATGGTACGCGCAGCAAAACGGGGTGAGGATCTTGACCCGGATCTTGGCAAGCACGCCGGATTGCGCTCGCTGCACAATAACTACCTGACCTTACCAGTGCTGTTTGTCATGATCAGCAACCATTT
>JAWWBX010000250.1:0-6555 GCA_033720735.1 Saprospiraceae bacterium | reverse complement strand
CTGAGCTTGTGCAATGCCTGGTCCGGTGCATTCAGCAACGCATAGATGCGGGCCTGGTCATACTCTGATTGTCCAAAGTCGAACCGTTCGGGTTTCTGTTTTGCCAGGAGCGGGATGAGTGATCTGGCTTGTTCGAAATCTTCGCGCAGGGCATGGGCGCGGGCGAGTCCTGCCAGCACCAGAGGATGATCACCGTAGGCCTCGCGGAGGGTGGTGAAATGTGCCATACCCTGGTCCACGCTGCCCGCATCCAGTAGCAACTCGCCATAGATGGCCGATTGATGGGAGGCGTACGCTGCCAGGGCGCGGTTGCGATAATAATGAGCCAGATCTGGTTCTTCCAGCAGGCGGAAGTCGCGGCTCAGGCCGTACAAAACGATCCGGTGAGCCCGGGACTTTCCTGCCATTTCGATCCTGCTGAGCAACACCTCGATGCCGGCGGTATCGCGGACTCCGGCGAGTGCGCGCGCCTGAAGCTCCAGGTGGTTGGTGGTCCAGTCGTCGCGGGGGAAGTAGCACGCGTACCGGGCTGCCTCCTCATATTGACCCAGCGCAAAACTGGCCTGCACTGCCAATGACACGCGCCCAAGGGCATGCCGGTTGATCTCCAGGTCAAGACTGTCGAACGGAATGCGCTCGAGAATGGCCAGGCATTGCCGGGGTTCGTTGACGAAATGCAGAGCGGCAATGGCCATCTGGGTGTTCAGAAAGTATTCATCGGGATCTGCCTCATACATTTCGTGCAGGATCTTGTATGCGCGCTCATTGTCGCAGGCAATCTGCGCCTCGTAAAACCGGTGATTGAGCAGCTGGCGGCCATTGAATTGCTCGACACTGAAACGCCGGTTGATCAAATCGAGGACGTCGGAAGCCTCGTGGTACAACCATTGATTGGCATAGGCATCAAACAGGAAGTAGTACGCGTCCAGGAAGTTGGAATCCAGGGCAATACTCCTTTGGAGGTAGTCGGCGGCCCGGGCATAGTCGCTCTGCCAGTGATACTGGCCTTCGACAAACGCCTTGTATGCGTCTTGTCGCGGAATGCTCAGAGGATTGGCCTCCTTGCTCATCCAGTATCCGGAAATGCGTTGGCCAAGTTCCTCGATCCCAGAGGTATACTTCCGGAGTTTGGTTGTCACCACTGGAAAATGCTGGATGTGTTCCATCGTCTTCCCGTCGCGGAGTGCACTGACAAACTGAAGGAGCGTATCCTGCACAATGACATAGCTGCCCTCGATGAAGTTGCGCGCTCCGAATCCTCTGATCACGGCGCGAAGGTCAAAGAAGTTGAAGTGCTGCAACTGTTCGTTGCGCACCAGGTGATCGTAGCTCACTACGCGCGCGTTATCGCTCTCTTCGAGACAGCGCGAAATGTGTCGGCTGGCAATGTGTCCGATAAACGCGAGTGTCGAATCACCGGTGTTATTGGAGAACGGGAGCACCACCAGGCGTTCTTCAGATGGCGGGATGTTGAAGCGGCCATACCCAGACCAGATCTGGATCGCGGCGACCAGCACAATGCCCGCCAGGAGCAAGGCAGGCAGCAGGAGGCTTTTCCGCATACGCTGCGGGTTGCGCCGGTGAATGGCTGTCCAGGTGGGTACGACCAGCCCGTCACCCTTGAGTGCGTAGACCCTGATCGGCTTTTTGATATGCTTCACCGATTCGACACCAACGTATGCCAGCTCCACATCGGGGTGATTGATCAGCTGATTTGCGACGGTGCCGGAGGTGAGGATGCTGCGCGGCGGTCCCAGTTGGTGCAGACGGGAAGCAATGTTGACGGCATTGCCGTAAGTGGAGTCACCCTGGCGGACAACTTCTCCCAGGTGGATGCCGATGCGCACCGGCACAACGGGATCGTGCCGGAGCGTTTCCTGGATCGCTTTGGCACACTGAATCGCATCCAGGACGCTCGCATGCAAGGTCAGGCTGCCATCACCGTAAAAGTGTACGACCTCGCCATGGAAGGCCCGGGTATGGACCTGTACGGCCATCTGGAAGCGACGCACGAAATTGAGAGCCAGGCTCTCATCCTCCTGTGTCAGCTTGCTGTACCCCGCAATGTCGGTGAACATCACCGCCATCAATTGACGTTCCGGCTGGCTCTGCATGGTATGAATGAGTGTATCGGGAGCCGGTGATTGTAACTGTTTTCAAGGGGCTTTCTGCGACTTGCGCCATACCCCGGGAGTTGATTAACTTATGGCTTATTGCATCATCTGTTAATTACACACTTATGGCAAACGAACACCACGATCAGTTGCTCAATGCAATGACCGACGCGATCAACCTCGACAACGCAATCCGCGGCGACCTGCGCGAACGCATGAAATCCTTCTACTGGCCATGGCAGCGGATATTCCTCATCCTGGCCGTCTTTCAGTCCCTGCTCGGGTTGATCATTGCAGGGAAAGGTGGGTTCACCGGGGACGGGGCGATTGATCTGAGTGAGGCGATTGCAGCTGGCGTGCTGATCGCAGGCGGTGGGCTCACGGGGTGGGTTGCTTACGGGCCGGGTGGATCTCCCAAGGATTCTACAGAGCCACGGGATCTGCCGCCTATCGGTGCCAAGGACGACGACGAGGAGGACTAGCAGGCGGTCAGCTGGTTGCGGACGTCATGGGAGACGTGCACAGATCTAGCGGCGGCGGTCAGCCGTGCCGGGCTGACTCAGTCCGGACATCGCGCGAATGAGACCTTCCTTGCGGCTCCGTGCGACCTGGATCTCCTTGCCGTCCCGCATCAGAATGGAATTGTGGCTCTTGACATACTTTCTGACCTGGCCGAGATTGACCAGGTGCGATTGGTGTACGCGGAAGAACGCATACTCCTGCAGCAGGAACTCAAATTCTTTGATCACCTTGCTGGCAAGCAGGGGTTTGCCCTCACTGAAATGTATCATGCAATAAGCCCCCTGCGCTTCGCAACGCACGATGTCGCGAATACGCACAAACTCGATGGATTCACTTGTCGAAACGAGCAACACCGGGTGTTCGTCGGGAGAGCGGCGCAGGTGGGATAGGAGATGGCTGATCTTGCGGCTGGTATACCGCTGGTCCTGAGACGTGGTGGCCTTTTGAACAGCCAGCTTCAGTTCTTCGATATCGATCGGCTTGAGCAGATAATCGATCGCGCTGAATTTGAACGCCTTCAGGGCATACTGGTCGAAGGCCGTCGTGAAGATAATGGCACCCTCGTACTCTGTGCATTTTTCGAGGATGTCAAAACCGGTTCCATCAAGCAACTGGATGTCGAGGAACATCAGGTCGGGCTGATGCTGCCTGATGATCCGCACGCCCTGTTTGACGGAATCAGCATCATCGACGATCTCGATCTGTGGGCAATAGGTCTCCAGGAGGTTCCTGAGGACAATGCGACTGCGCTCTTCGTCCTCAATGATGATCGCGCGCAGGGTTGCTGAGGTGGCTGATTCGGTCATGATACATTAATCGAGTTCGACAAAAATTTCTACCCTGGTACCCCGGGGGGTGCGGTCGGGATGGTAGAGGTCTGTGATCTGCAGATTGTGCGGAATGTTGTTTTGATTGATGTGTCTCAGGCGTTCTTCGACAATGCTGAGACCCTGGCTGCGCCGGTTGAACGAGGATTGCGCACGTAGCTGGCGGGCTGCTTCGCGTCCGATGCCATTATCTTCAACCGTGACCTTCAAGTGCCCGTTCTGTCGTTCGATGGCGACCAGCAGGCGGCCGTCCACACCCTTGTTCATCAATCCGTGCCGGATGGCATTCTCCACCTGCGGCTGGATCAGGAATGGCGGTATTTCCAGGGTATGTACGTCCAGTGACTGGTCAATATCCACGGTGTACTCAAACTTGTCAGGGAAGCGCATGCGCTCGAGTTCCAGGTAATCCTGGATCATGGTGATCTCATCGATCAACGTGATCTTGTTTTCCCGTGAGATACTCAGCACAAACCGGAGCAGCCTGGAGAATTTGGAGAGGTATTTCAGCGCACCTTCGATATCACGCGCTGCCACGAACTGCTGGATAGAGTTCATCGCATTGAAAATGAAATGCGGATTCATTTGCGCCAGCAGGGCTCGGCGTTCCAGGTCGATCATGGCGCGTTCAACTTCCTTCTTGCGCTCTTCGCGCTCCCGGATCTTCCGCTCTCGGAAGCGGACATAGCCCAGCACCGCAGCGACGATCACGGAGATAGCCAGCAATCTGAACCACCAGGTCGCCCAGAAGGGTGGTGCGACCCGCAACGGGATTTGCAGGATACCCGGTGACCAGTCCTGATGGGGCAAGCGCGCCCGCGCCATAAACACGTAGTCGCCGGGCTTCAGGTTAGCGATCAGTGCACGGCGCGCCGATCCCAGATGCACCCATCGGTCACTGAGCCCCGTGATCCGGTATGCATACTCGACATACTCGGGCGTCGCATACTCGCGTGCTGCAAATTCGATTTCCAGGACATCGTCATGATGACGCAGGTCCATCGCCTGACCCGGTATGATCTCGGTAAAGGGGATCTCGGTCTGATCCACGGAAAACCGGACGAGGTGCACCGACAGATCATCTGCACGTTCGCGCAGTTCGGCGGGTTTGAAATAATCCACGCCTTGTGTGCCTCCAAAATACACCGTGCCATCCTGTCCCAGCAGTTTGCATCTGGGGTAGTACGTGCGGTTGGCCAGGCCGCTGGCCACATTGTAGTTGGAGAAGCGTTCGGTGGCAGGGTCAAAATGGGAGACGCCGCCGTAGGTGGTCATCCAGAGGCCGGTGGGGGTCCACAACACGGCCGTGATGTGGTCGTTAGCGATCCCGTGTTGCAGGCCATAAGTAGTGAATACGCCCGTGTCGATGTCGAGCCTGACAAGACCGGCATTGGTGCCGATCCACATCTGGCGGTTGGCATACGCCAGGTCGATCACCTTGTCGGTTTGCAGGCCTGGAGTCGTTTCTGGCAGATACTGCGTGATCTCCCCGGACTCGGGATCAAGCCGGCTGATGCCCTTGATGCTTGTTCCAAACCAGATGTGTCCGTTATGATCGGCCTGAATGCCCTGGACAAAATTGCGTCCGTCACCAAACCGTTCTGGCAATGAATACATCTGCAGCAGCGTGCCTGACCGGGTAAACTGGTACAGGCCGCGGATTCCGCCCATCCAGAGTCGACCCCGCTGATCTTCGAGCAACGAGCGGTTGGTTCCGGAAGCGAACGTGCTGGTGGTGACCCCGGTATTTGGATCATGAAGCATGAGTGACCCGAATCCCGCCATGGCGATGAGCCCGTTGCTCAATCCGGTGATTGCCGCCACGTGATCGGATGTCAGGCGTGAGGGCCCTGGAGTGTTGGTGGTCAAGAGTTGCTCGGCCCCGGTTTTAAGGTCATGGCGCACAATGCCGTTCTCCCTGTACGCAAACCACATTTCATCACCGAAGGACGCAATGGCGGTACTTGCCTGATGAAATCCGAAACGATGCAGGTGTTGAAACATCCCGCGCGGATAGTTGTACCGATAACAGCCTGCGCCCGGGATCCAGATATTGCCCTGGTGGTCTACGCTCGGTGCGCGCAGGAACCGCTCGTCGGGGATGTTGCTGTTGTCGGAGCTGATCAGGAATACCGTTGAATCGCGGAAATCGTACCCGTAGGCCTGCTCCCCAAACACCGTGATCCATATGCGCCCGTCCAGATCAAAGACGAAGAGTGCGCTCCGCGATGCGGACAGCAGATCGATATCCGTAAACGGACGAAATGTGGTATCGTCGCGTCCGAGGTAGTAGAAGCGTGGACCTTCCTTGCGGGCGCTGATCCAGATCGATCCGTCCGGCGCCTGATCGATGTCGTTGATGTCGTGACGCGGTAGCCAGGGCACATCGTCCGGGGTGAGCAAGGAACTGTCGGCGATACCATAGACGGCCAGGCCCCTGGTGGTTGCCACCCACATCCGCTGTTGGTCATCGAGGTGGAAAGAGACAGGTGTACCGAGACGGTTGATCCCGGCGGCGACCTGCTGCATCGAGGCGCCGGGCAATGCCACTGAGTCTTCGTAACGGATGATCTCCAGCCCTTCGTCCCCTGCGATCCAGATGTTGTGTTGCGGATCTTCGATGATCGCACGGATGGTTTTTGACCGAACACCGGGACGACCCATTTGCGGGGGCGTCAGACGATGAAAGTGCTGTTTGTTCCGGTCAGAGACGTTGAGTCCGCTTCCGATCGTGCCGACCCACAGCCTGCCGCAGTGATCTTCGGCAACCGAGCGTACATTGTTGTCTGACAGGGTGGCCGGATCCGCATGAATGCGGCGGAATGAGGTGAATGTGTAGCCGTCGTAGCGCACGAGGCCGTCAAAGCTTGGCATCCAAAGGATGCCGTCACGATCCTGATAGATCTGGTTGATCGAGTTGTTGGGAAGACCGCCATCCTCATTGAAGTGATCGAAGACGATCATCTGGCGCTGTGCGCAGACCGGAGGAAGGAAACAAAGGGCAAGGAGTGCCGAGACACAGACGGCCTTCATATCTTCTAAGCTAAGGAAAAGGTCGTGCTCGTCCTGACTGCCTTTGGCAAACCGCACCT
>JAWWBX010000249.1:0-6596 GCA_033720735.1 Saprospiraceae bacterium | reverse complement strand
TGCTGGACGAGCTCATGGCCGGCATATTGGTCTTGGCGCGAATGTGGTCGGAGGCCTGCATGTCCAGCACGGCGATATCGGGTAATGCATCATTGTTGATATCCGCGATATCGCACCCCATCGACGAATAGCTCGTGTGTTTCAACAGGTATTGCAGCCGGTCAGTGAATGTACCATCCTGATTGTTGACAAAGATCTTGTCGGGTTGCTCATAGTCACATGCAACGTACAGATCAGGCCAGCCGTCCGCGTTGAGATCCGTAGCGACGAGCCCCAATCCGAAGGCATAATTCTCCACTCCGGCGGCACGCGTCCGGTCTGTGAATTTGCCACCCACATTCTCATACAGCTTGTCGCTGAAGAGGTAGGGGATGTGACCGTCTGCCATGTAGCGCAACTTCTGCCGAAAATTGTTGGAAGGCGCATTCATCAGGTACATGTCGAGATCTCCGTCAAGATCGTAGTCGAAAAACGTAGCCTGCGTGGAATAGGCCGCATCGTCGAGTCCGTATTCCGCTGCGCGGTCGGTGAAGGTCAGGTCGCCGTTGTTGATCAACAGACGGTTGCGCCGTCCATCCACATGGTTGGCATCCAGGTCCCACCATGATTTGCACACGTAGATATCGAGCCACCCATCGGCATTCACGTCGGCCATGGTCACCCCGGTCGACCACGTGCCTGGCGCCCGGATACCGGCCTGGTCCGAGACGTCTGCAAATTCCATGTTGCCCTGGTTGAGATAGAGTGCGTCATCCACCTGATTGCCAGTAAAATAGAGATCGGGCAATCCATCGTTGTTCAGGTCTCCGATCGCAACGCCGCCACCATAAAAGACTGATTCCCAGAGAAGGTGGTGGAATTCGGGGGTTTCAGTGACCGTATTCGTAAACGTAACACCTGACTGTTGGGGTGTCAAAAGTGAGAATCGTGCTGGCTCGTCAGAGTGCGAGGACGAGCGATCATCCTGGCAGGCAATGAACACCGTGACCACCAACAAAAAACCAGTCGACCACCTCATTTTTTACTGATTGCCGATCCAGATCCCCTGTACGTGAACCGGCGCGGGACGTGTGCCTGCGCGTGCCGCCAGATAGTAGATGCCCGCAGGCATGTCGGGTAGAGGCAGGTACAGCATCCCGTTGTTGCATGGATCACATTGCAGACTGGCAACCGCTGTTCCGTTGGCGCTCACCAGTTCGAAATTGAGCTGAGTCGGAAGAGTGATCCCTTGCAGCATAATGTGCAACCGGCGAAAATTGCTGTCGGGCCATGCCTCGATCACAATCACCTGGTCGGACAGTTCGATACGGTGGGTGAGATTGTCGTACTGGTGCGTCATCCATCCGACACCGCCGTCATTGAGCAGATTGTTGTCAAAATCAAAGAAGGTGGCGTGCTCCTGATGTGATCCCTGTCCCCATTGCGTCCAGCAGTCCGAAGAAACCCACGCCGGTTCCCAGTAGATCACGCCCAGCGCACCGTTGTCGATCACTTCCTGTGTGAGATCGATGAGCCATGCCTTTTGCGCGCCGGGGGACGGCGGGCTGTAGTCCGGATGCACCGAGTTGATGATGTTGTTGGCATTATCGTTCGAGGCCCAGGTCCAGATATACCCGGTCTCGACGATCATCACGTCGTAGTCCGGATAGTCTGAGCGCAGTGCCGCAACCACATCTCCCGTCTCCTCGATTGTCGTGGGCTGGTGCCACGCCCAGTAGTAGGAGAGGCCCATGATGTCAAAATCCGTAACGCCGTTGTCGATGAATTGATCAAAGATCCAGCGGTTGTCCGGATCAGCGGCGTGGATCACGATCTGTACTTCCTTGCCCGCCTGATCCTCGAAATCGTGCACCGCATCAATCGCTGAATTGAACAAGGCGCTGTTGCGGTCCCAGTCCAGGACCCACCCGGCATCATTGACTTCCTGAGACAGCAGGATGCCCCGGTTGGTCTCGTTGCCGATCTGCACCATCTCCGGCAGCAACCCTTCATTGTCGAGCGTGTGCAGCGTTCCGCGGATGTAATTGTACAGTGAGTCTTGAAGCACCGGCAGGTCGTCAACCACAGGGGCCCAGGCCGCTGGTACGACTTGTTTTCCAGGGTCAGCCCAGTTGTCGGAAAGATGGAAATCCAGCAGGACGGCCATGTCATGTGCCTTTGCCCGCGCAATCGAACGTTTGACATCGGCAAGATCACTGTAGCGTATGCCGTCATTCAGGTTGTCATACCAGGACGGCGTGTGCCACAAGCGCAGCCGTACGAGACCGCAGTTGTGATCCCGGAAAATGGTGTACGGGTCCTTTGGTTGCCCGTTCTCATAATACGTGACGCCACAATCTTCCATTTCATTCACGTACGAGAGATCGGCGCCAAAATAGAATTGTGCGGATACAATTTGGCCCGCCAGCATTGACACGACCACGATTGTACAGGAGAGGAAATGTGTTGATCTTCTCATATCACGAGACAAATATCGCGTTTAGCCGGCGGAAGGGGCAAATCGGAGTTTATCCAAGATATACGATGACATCTGCTTTTCTAATATATGTCAAAACCGCACCTGTTGCCAGTTTCGTTTGGCGTAAATTGGATGGCATCGCTTTCATAAAATCTGACCAATGAAGTATCTGATCGCACTTTGTTTGAGCGTGAGTCTGGTGCACAACAGTACAGCCCAGGCCTCGGATGTCGTGTCCATTGACGCCATCATTACCGCCCTGTACAACGTCATCTCGGGACCGGCTGGTGAACGTGACTGGGATCGCTTCCGCTCCCTGTTCAAGGACAATGCGATCATGGGCGCGGTCGGGCAAACCCGTGACGGCCAGCTCGTCTACCGGTCGATGACCCCGGAGAGCTACATTGAGAATAACGGGCCGTTTTTCAAGGAGAATGGATTCTGGGAAACCGAAATTGGCCGCGAGGTGCATCAGTTCGGTGAACTCGCGCACGTGTTTACCACCTACCAGTTCGTCGTGGGATCCGATCCGAAGGCACCTCCCGCACGGCGCGGGATCAACAGCGTACAGCTGGTCTACGAGAACGACCGCTGGTGGATCGTGAGCGTTCAATGGAACAGCGAACGGGAAGACAACCAGATACCCGCAGCCCGCATCAACAAGCAGGGCTAAAGGAAGAGCATTGCCGAGAGAATACCTGCCAGGAGCGAGGCCCCGCCTGCACCCGGCATGCGCAGCATGTAGAACTTGTCGGACGTACTGAATTCGGGTGTTTGCATAGCGCGAAAGTCTCGCGCGCGCAGGTATTTGACATGCTCAACCCAGAGCCGGTGCATGGTACAGCGCAACGGGCTGGACGGCCGTCCAACCTGATAGCAGAGCCGCACCTCAAGGTCCAGTGGAGAGTCGGAACGATCGTAAGACACCCCTTCCGCGTACGACTTCCAGTTTTTGAGATCAAACGAGAGATCGGGCCCCAGGAGTCCTTTCCATTGTCGCGGCAAGAGTGGCAGAATCTCATCAGGCTCCAGCAAGGTGATCGCACTGTCACCCAGCAGTGGTTGGACATATTCTTCCCAATCCTGGAAGTGATCGAACCGATACCGGAAGCCCTGATACCGCAGCGTGCAGCTGTCGGTCCGCAGCAGCACCAGGCTGTCGGAACGGTTGAGAGTCGACAACCAGAGCGTGCCGTTGACCTGCCAAAAATCATAGTGGAACTCCAGGAGGCTGTCGGGACTGTGGGCGACATAGTAATTGTCCTGGTACTCGACCACCGTGTCGGAAGTCGTATCGGCCAGCAGGTACTGCACCGTGCAGGAGGAGGTGGTCAGAACGATCAGAAACAAAAGAAGATGCAGGCTGTGACGCATAGGAGTGGCAAATTAACGCGAAATTGGCGCAACTACGGATAAGAACCATTGTCATGCGACTCCTCATCTACGTTCTGCTTTGTACCCTCAGCATCGCCTATGTGCCGGCACTAAGCGGGCAACCAACTCTGACCGATTCGGCACGGCTGTATGCGATCATTGATACGGCCTGGTCGTTCCGTTCGATTCAGCGTCCGCTGGACACCGAGGAACAGGATGATTTTCTCGGGCCGGATCTCAGCCAGGCTGCGATCGATCACCGGGCCGCCTTTTGGCGCTCCATTGGCGAACAGCTCGATGCCATCGACCAAACGCACTTGTCGCGAGCGGATCAGATCAACCTGCGGATCTTTCGGTACATCACGGAAGATCAGATCGCCAGTTTCCGTTTCAAGGCACATTTAAGGCCGTTCAATGCAGAGGGCGGATTTCATACCTCGTTTGGTGGAAGACCGGCCAACATGAGGCTGCGGGACCAGGAGGCAGCCGAACGCTACCTGGCCCGGCTCGAGTCGTTTGGACGCCAGGTCGACCAACAACTGGTGCATTTACAGATGGCCATCCAGACCGGGCACGTGCTGCCGGCCGATATCCTGGGTGGCTATGACAGTACGGCGTTTCAGTATGTGACTGAGACGGTCGAGGAGAGTGTCTTCTTCCGCCCGTTCACCACCCTGCCGGAAGACATGGATCCTGCGGTGCGCCAAGCCTTGCTGGAACGAGGTCGCGCAGCGATCAGCGGCATCGTGTTTCCGGCCTACCAGCGGCTCGGCGCCTTCCTGCGCGACGCGTATATCCCGGCGGCTCCTGTCCAACCTGGCGCCTCCGGGCTGCCGGACGGAGACGCCTACTATGCGCAGCGGGTACGCCATTTCACCACACTGGACATGTCACCCAGGGAAGTCTTCGAAACCGGGCTCGCAGAGGTCGCGCGCATCCGCACGGAGATGGAAAAGGTCATCGGGGAGACTGGATTTACCGGATCCTTTGCCGAGTTCCTGGAGTTCCTGCGCACCGATCCGCAATTCTATGCGTCGACGCCGCGCGAACTGCTGGCCGAGGCCAGTTATTTCTCCAAACGGATCGATGGCCTGTTGCCGCAATATTTCGGAAAGCTGCCGCGCCTGCCGTACGGCGTGGCACCAGTGCCTGATCACATCGCGCCGCGTTACACAGGAGGGAGGTACGTCCCGGGGTCGTATGAGCGACACCGGGCGGGGACCTACTGGGTCAATACCTACAAACTCGACAGCCGGCCGCTTTACGTGTTGCCTTCACTCACCCTGCACGAAGCCGTGCCGGGTCATCATCTGCAGATGTCGCTGGCGGCAGAATTGGAGGGATTGCCTGCGTTTCGCAACCGGTACTACATCAGTGCCTTTGGCGAGGGGTGGGCTCTTTATACCGAATGGCTGGGACACGAAATGGGGATGTACGAGACGCCGTATGAACGCTTCGGGGCGCTGACGTACGAGATGTGGCGGGCGTGCCGGTTGGTGGTCGACCCGGGCATCCATGCCTTTGGGTGGACCCGCGACGAGGCGGTCGCCTTCATGACCGAAAACACGGCGCTTTCCCTCCATGAGATCAATACCGAGGTCAACCGCTACATCGGCTGGCCCGGACAGGCCGTCTCGTACAAGATCGGTGAGTTGACCATCCGGCGGTTACGGGAGGAAGCCGAGCAGGTGCTAGGCGCGGCCTTCGATCTGCGGGCCTTCCACGACAAGATCCTCGAGAACGGCAGCGTGCCATTGTTTATCCTCGAAGAAGAGGTGCGGATGTGGATGGCCACGGTCAGTGGACCGGCCGGTAACTAGCGGTGCGGAATGCAGACAAGATGATGCACGCTACCTGTTGTATTATCACATCATACGATGTAAAAAGAACCGTCTGAGAGAATGCTGTCATGAAACTGCCAGCGATGTCAGCTGGTACACTACGCGGAATCCTTGCTTCACCTATCTTGTGCATTAATCAAATCACTTCGTTGATGTTACAGAGTCCAGTCACCGTTCTGCTTGTCGCGATCAGCCTGATGAGCTGGATGGGATGCGAGCCTGCTCAGGAGGCGATTCCGGAAGACAGGAAGGAATACCCGTCGGAATGGATGTACCTCCAGCGGGCTGGTGCGGACGGAATCATCCGTGCCGATGCCGTTGAACAAGCCATCCTGCAGGCAGAACTGGCGACACAACGGAGGAGGTCGGACGAGGAAGCATGGGAATTGGTGGGCCCGCTCAATACAGGAGGCCGGATCACTGACATCCAACTCGACCCTACCGATCTGGACATCATTTATGCAGGCACCTCCAATGGCGGTGTCTTTAAATCGACCGACCAGGGTGCCAGCTGGGAGCCCATCTTTGAAAAGGTCGGGCGCATGTCCATCGGGAACCTGGCGGTGGCTCCGAGCGACCCGCAAACCATCTATCTGGGTACGGGCGAAGCCAACGGAAGTGCCACCTCCGGGGCTTTTTTTGGCGACGGCTTATATAAATCGTTGGATGGTGGCGCATCGTGGGATCACATCGGTCTGGCACAATCGAACCACATCGGGCGGATCGTGGTAGATCCGCAGGATGCCGACCGGGTCTTTGTCGCGGCGGCAGGTTTGCTGTATGGCAAGAGCCAGGAACGCGGCGTCTATCGCACCCTGGACGGCGGCCTCAGCTGGGAGCGCGTCCTGTTTGTCAGCGACTCCACCGCATGCATCGACATCGTGATGAATCCACAGGACCCCGATGTCCTGTTTGCTTCCATG
>JAWWBX010000248.1:0-6599 GCA_033720735.1 Saprospiraceae bacterium | reverse complement strand
GGAAGGTGCCCATGTCCTGTGCGCCGGCAAAGATGTTGCCGCTGGACTGGCTGATCCCCAGCCGGTAGAATGACAGGTTGGCCAGTCCGTTGTTCAGATGCTCCCACTTGGTCGGCCAGCGGAAATCCGGATTGTTCAGGGCTTCTTGCCAGGAACCGGCCTTGATGGTGTCGGTCCGGGACACGCCGCCGTCATGACACAGATAGTACTGTGCGTCGAGGGGGTTGTAGGCAAGGAAGTGATGATCGGCATGCACGCTGGGCCCGTAAGTACCGGTCCAGTAGCTGGTGCCCTGCCAGGTGATGCCCCCGTCTTCCGACATCCAGTTGTTGACACCGCTGACATAGACCCGGTCCTCCATCACGGGATCGGCAAGGATCGCCAGATCATAGCTCCCCTGACCCGAAATGGAGTTCTCGCCGCTCGACCAGTGCAGGATGTTGGGAAATGAAGCGCGTAATTCCCATGATTGCCCGCCATCCGTCGACCGGTAAAATCCGTACAGGCCGCCATTGAGGTTGCAGGCGACTGCGTACACAGTTTGCGGATTGACGGGTGAGACCGAAATCTCAATCCGTTGAGCCTGGTTCTGCGCCGGAATGCCTGTGTTCAAGGTCGTCCAGGTCTCGCCAAAGTCTGTGGATTTGAGTATCCCCGCCGTGCCGATCTGCAAATTGTTGATGAATGCAGTACTGGCATAGAGTGTCCGAAAATCCGCGGGATCCTTCTCGATATCCCAGATGATCTCCTCACTGATCATGTCCCAGGTGTCACCTGCGTCTTCCGACATCCAGATGCCATGGATTCCGGCTGCCAGCAGTTGGCTGGTATTTTCGGGGTTGATGAAGACGCGGCGGGTGAGTGAGTGGTCGAGATCGAGCTGGCTAAAGGTGAGGCCTGTGGGATTCCAGGTGAGCCCGCCGTCTGTCGATTTATATACCCCCATGCCGAAATGGGTGTTTCGCTTGCGGTCGTTGGTACGGATCCAGAACCCGAGGTATGCGTAATCCCCAATGCAGAGGTACATTTCATCCGGGTCATGTGGATTGACAGCAATGTCACTCACCCGCATCACCGGGAGGTCGTCGCCGAGCGGGAACCAGGACGCAGCACCATTCGTGGTTTTCCATAAACCTCCCTGTCCGCCACCGATCCACATGATGTCCGGATCGGTGGGGTGGAAGGTGATGGTGTTGATGCGACCGGTGCCTTCGATCAGGAAGTCACTGTTGGGGGTCGGAGCCGAGAAAGGGCCGGCTGGTGACCACATGGCCGAGCGAAATCCGGGGCCCGCCGTTTGCTTCCATGCCTCGATGCGCCGGGTTTCGGTGAAAAGGGTCGCGAGGTCTGCCGGAGACCCGTCGGGCTCGGCCCGGATAGATTGGGCATGCGCATAGCGGGCCAGGTACTTCCAACCCGGAGCAGCCTGCAACCCGGGGTCATTGGCATACCGCAACAGGACCCGTTCGTAGTCGCTGAGTGCCGGTGCCTCAGGCAGATACTGGCTAAAATGTGGCGTCTGTTGTGCGTTCAGGGTGAGCGAGAGGGAGAGAAGACAGACGGGGAGGAGTTTCAGCATAATGTATCAGCCTGGTGTAAGCAATGTCGAAGATAAGCACAAAGAAGGCTGATCGTATGCGGCTGGCCAGGCGTTCATATCGAAATGTGAGATATGTCGCTTGTCAGTCGTGCCAGGACATTTCGAAGATCTTCGAAATATCATTCAAGTAAAGCTTTGTATAAAGCATTCTAATCCATTGATAACAAAATAGTAAGCATCTGCTCAACGAATTTCGACGAAATTCGAAATGTATCCAGCCCTGTGGGCTTCTCAAGTCGGTTGAAGCGGATGAATTCTGACGGGCTCAAAGGAATAGCACCGTGACCCTGAACGACTTTGAGGATGGGAATTTGGTGCTGGACCGTGGATCGAGAAGTGCGCCGAAGATGTTAATTTAGGCCAACACTGTAGAAACATCAGGGAGGCTTGACACGCCCCCGCGCAACGCTGCAGAAGTACACCCTGTCAATGAGAGCAAAATCCATTACAGCACAATCTCCTGAAGAGGTCACTGTGGCGTTGCAAGAGGCGATCGCCGACGGCTTTGTACCCACACTTGGCATGGTGTTCATGTCGATCAGGCATGGTGCACGTGCCATCAGCCAGATCTTTGATCGTCAAGGTATCACGTGGCATTCGAGGCACCACTCGTCGGATTTTTCTGCTACGGAGAGTTTGGTCGTTCCGCTGGCGGCAATAACGAATTTCACAACTTCACCTGCTGCTGGCTGGGGTTGAAAGAAAACAGGGCATGAACAGATGAGGGCAAAATCCATACAAGGAAGCACGACTGATGCCATACAGAAAGCACTGCATGAGGCAAAAGCCGATGGCTTCAGGCCAACCCTGGCCATCGCTTTTCTTTCGATCAGTCAGGACCGAGACGCGATTTGCCAGACCCTGCGGAAGGCCGAGATCGATGTGCTGGGTTGTACGTCGTGTGGGGAATTCACCGATCATGAGCAGACCCATGAGGGGGCAGCTATCCTGCTTCTGGACCTTGATCGCGACAGTTATGCCATTTTGTTCGAAGAGCTCGACATCCAAGATCCGGAATCCGGTGCGGCCAGGCTTGCCATTGCCGCAAAAAAGCGGTTCGAGCGACCTGCCCTGATCCTGTGCACCACGAGTTTTACCCGTGACGGACGGTATCTCAATGGACCATCCATCATGCAGGCCCTGGAACGCATCCTCGGTCCGGACACCAGTATTTACGGTGGCATGGCGGGTGACGACGTCACCTTTACAGGTACGTATGTGTTTACAGAGGGCGCGTCTTCCGACACGGGCATCGTCGCTCTGGTCCTTGATGAGAACAAGGTCGCTCTGCACGGGATGGCCCTTTCCGGTTGGAGCCCGGTAGGGATTGAACGGACCGTGACATCGAGCCAGGATGACTGGCTGTACAGCATCGACGGTCAGCCTGCTTTGGATATGTACCTGAAGTATCTGGGGAAGCAGCCGGTCGACGGGAAAGACGCCTATGAGATCTTTAAGGATATCGGGATCTACTACCCCCTGCAGGTGGAGGGCGTGGGTGATCCGGCTTTACGTACACCGATCATGGCTGACCAGGAGCGCAGGGGATTGAGACTGGATTTTCCCGTGCCCGAGGGTACCCGGTTTCGGTTTTCCATGCCACCGGACTTTGATATTGTGGACAATGTGATCCAGCAAGCCAAAGAGCTCCGGGAAGCCCGAAATTTGGAGGCCGAGGCGCTGCTCATCTTCTCCTGTGCAGGCCGCCTGAACGCACTTGGCCCGATGACGAATACTGAAAATGAGGGACTGGCCGAAACATGGGGTGCGCCGATGGCCGGTTTCTTTACCTACGGAGAATTCGGGTCTGCGCACGGGCGACAGGAATTCCATTCTACGACGTGTTGCTGGGTGGCACTTAAAGAGAAGGAGTAACATGAACGCAAAATCCATGCAAGGCACATCGCCGCAAGAGATCCGCACACAGCTTGAGCATTGTATTGCCAGTGATTTTGTCCCTACTCTCGCTTTTGTGTTCCAGTCTGTCAAGGTGAACAGGGAGGAGATATCGGAAATGTTTACGCGGCGGGGAATTACCGTCTTCGGTGCTACCACCGCCGGTGAATTCATCAATGGAGATATCCAGGAAAATTCGATTGCCGTATTGCTGGTCGATATGGATCGGAATGACTTCCGGGTGGGCTTCAGGATGACCTCGGAGACAGATGTCAGAGAGGATGCGCGCCAGTTGGCAATGGAAGCCAGGGATGCATTCGAACGACCGTCGTTTATCGTATCCGGGAGCGGGCTGAATCTTGTACCTGAGGCGATCGTGCGCGGGATCGAAGAAGCGGCAGGGGAGCACACCACCATCTTTGGCGGCATGGCCGGCGACGACTGGACCATGGAAAAGCAATACGTCTTTACAAATGAGCAATCGGGCAGTCAGGCCATCCTGCTGCTGTCTGTGAATGCTGACAAGATGATCCTCAAAGGGCGGGCAACCTGCGGCTGGCAACCCCAGGGAACGATGAAGACGATCACCAGGTCGGAGGGACAGTGGATCCATACCCTGGACCATCAACCTGCTCTTGACACGATCGTCAAGTACATGGGGATCAAATGGGAACAAAAGGAAGCGATCGACCCGGTTCTGGCCGAGTTCGGATCGGATTATCCCCTGCAACTCCAGCGAGGCAACCGTGATCCCGTGATGCGCCCGGTCGTGTATTTTAAGTGGGACGACCGTTCAGTCATGGTCAGTGGCAGAATTGTGGAAGGCGACCAGATCAGGTTCTCCGTTCCTGCGGAATTTGACGTGATCGACAGGGTGATTGAGGAGTGCAATGATGTCAGGGCCCATGATCTGCCCGAGGCAGATGCCCTGCTGATGTTTGAATGTGCAGGGCGCCTGATCTCGCTGGGACCCCTCGTGGGAAAGGAAATTGAAGGCGTACGTGCTCAATATCAGGCTCCAATGGCCGGTTTTTTCTCGTATGGCGAGTTTGGGAAAACGGTGAACGGCAATCATGAGCATCACAACCTGACCTGTTGCTGGGTCGGCTTGAAAGCAAAGAGTTAACACACCCGAATGCATCCCGACCTGCAGGTAATATTGGATCACATTCAACAATCGCCCGCCCTCAGCGATGAGGAGAAGCACGTGATTGCCAAAGCAGTCAAATCGGTCGACAATGAGCTGACGATCACCGCCTTCAAGCTGGACCGTACCGAGAAAGTCAAGCGCACCACTGCCATTCTCCTGGAAGAAACCATCCAGGAACTCGAGCAAAAGCGGGCGGCGGTGGAGGAGGCCAATGCAGCTTTGCAGCGCTCATTGGATGAACTGAAAGCCACCCAGGCCCAACTCATCCACTCAGAGAAAATGGCCTCGCTCGGAGAGCTCACAGCCGGCATTGCCCATGAGATCAAGAACCCGCTGAATTTCGTCAACAACTTTTCCGAAGTGAGTCAGGAGCTCCTCGGAGAAATGCGCAACGAGTTGCAGCAAGGGCAATACGACGAGGCGCTGGAGATCGCACAGGATGTCATTGACAACCTCGAGAAGATCACACATCATGGAAGGCGGGCAGACCAGATTGTCCGGGGTATGTTGCAGCACAGTCGTGGCGGCACGGGTGAAAAGGAACCGACCGATCTGAATGCCCTGGCAGATGAATACCTGCGCCTCGCATACCATGGCCTGCGCGCCAAGGACAAGTCCTTCAATTCGGACTTTGTCACCGATCTGGCACCTGATCTGCCGTTGATCCAGGTGGTACCCCAGGAAATCGGCCGGGTGTTGCTGAATCTGATCAACAACGCGTTTTATGCAGTGGCCGAAAAGAAACAAGCGTCAGATGACGATTTCACACCAACAGTCCGGATCACCAGCCGGCTGGATCGGGACCAGGTCGTCATCACCGTCGAGGATAACGGCAACGGGATCCCCGCCGACGTGCTCAACAAGATCTTTCAGCCATTTTTTACCACCAAGCCTACCGGGGCCGGGACCGGGCTGGGCTTGAGCCTGGCGTATGACATTGTGACCAAAGGACACGGCGGTCAGCTCACCGTGCAAACGAAGGCAGGTGAGGGCACCACATTCACCATGACTCTTCCATTCACCGACAAATGAAACTGACCCGACAACAGGAAGAGGAGATCAGCAAGGTGGTACAGGATTCCTGGAATGCTTACTTCGATGGAGATCTGGACAAATGGGCTGCCTGTCTCGCTGTTGACTATAAGAACATCGGGACCACGCAGGAGGAGATCTGGGAGAGCAGGGAGGAGATCAGGGAGTATACGGAACGCATGCATGCACAGTTGGGCCAGGCCGAGATCCGCAACCGGCAGGCGAAGATCTATCCGGTGGATCCGCACGTGATGGTCCATGAATTCGGTGATGTCTACCTCAGGACTGCGGAAGGATGGCAGTACTATGCCAAGTTCAGGGTGTCCTCCCTGCTGGCGCAGATTGACGGGGAGTGGAAGATCGTACATCAGCATGGCTCGTATCCCGATTCGAGGACTCAGGAGGGAGAGGCCTTTGCGTTTGACCAGATCCTGGCCGAGAACAAGAAACTCCAGGCCGCGGTGGACGAGCGCACCCGGGAACTTCAGAATAAATCCCGCGCACTGGAGATCGAGGCAGCGTTGGAGAAAGTGCGATCCAAAGCCCTCGCCATGCACAGCAGCGAGGACTTTCTCGCGACGGCCAGGGAGATGTTCAGCGTGTTGAACGACCTGGGCATCAATCCGATCCGCAGTGGGCTGAGCGTGGTGACGGACGAGGAAGCGATGGCCTGGGAGGCTTGGAGCATCACGTCGGGGGCGGATGGCGAGGCCCTGGCCATGAGTGCGCAGTTCACGTCGAAAGTGTACTCTGTCTCCGAAACCATCTTCCATCGCTGGCAAAAGCAGGAGCCACACTGGCAGATCGTGTTGGCCGGTGACGACCTCCGGGATTTCATCGACGGCATGCCGCGCGACTATGTCCCTGTCCTTGGGCTATGGAACCGCATTGCCAGCGAGGGAGGGAAAGTGGTCTTCCATT
>JAWWBX010000247.1:0-6609 GCA_033720735.1 Saprospiraceae bacterium | reverse complement strand
GTTGGTCGGCATCCAGGAGGAACTGGTATGTCTCCGGTACGTTCTGTTTCCCCAAAATGGCCTTGAAGTATGCCTGCGTCATCTGGCCCGGCCTGAACAATCCGCCTTTGTGAGCATGGTGTGTCAGCCAGCCATTGTACCAGATGCACGCCGCCAGGAAGAGGCCGGTGACCCACTTGAGCACCAGTCCGTTGCGGACCACCCGCTCAAGCAACGCCGCGAGGGGGAATGCCAAAACCGGGTAGGCCTGGATCATGGCCCGGTGTCCCAGACTTCCGCCATAGGTCCATTCTTCCCATGACAGGGTGAGCCAGAGAAACAGAACGGTGAAGATCCCCAGCACCCTCCACAATTGCCGGTGATGGCGATAGAGAAAGTAAAATCCGGCCAACGCCAGGACGAGGGCCGGGGAGTACATCAGCCAGCCGATCCTGAAATCAAAAAGTCCGTCGGCGATCCGCGGCTGGAGCAACGAGAATCCTTGTTCTTCGTAGCTGTAGACGAGTGGTTTGCCGGTGGCATACAACCAGTAGATCACCTGTATACTGCCCATCGCAATGAGCGCCGCCCCGGCCCGCAAGACATGTCCGGAATGCCGTTTGAAATGCCGTGCCCGCTCCGTCCAGCTATTGCGGCCGGTCACTCCCCACAACAACGGGATCAGCATCGCCAATATTTCCGTGGGTCTCGTCAGGGTCATCAGCCCGAGGATCAGACCGATGGTGATGGCCTTCCCGTTGCCAGGGTTCTGCCAATAGCGGTGCGTGCACCAGACCAGAATGCAATACCACGTAAACAGGTAGTTGTGCGTCATGGCTCCGTTGATGGCGGCGTAATCGAGGTAATTCGTAGCCAGGACGATGACCAGCAGCGCCACGCCAGTGGCCACATCACCAAACTTTGTCAGAAGGATCTTGCGCAACATCCAGATCCCGAGGCATGCCACCAGCAGGCTGCCCAGGTTGATCGCCAGTTGATACGGCCAGGAGAACCCGTCGGCGCGCACCCCTGACAAGGATGCGTACAGGTGTGCTACCCCAAAGAACGGCAGGTACTGCACGGCCATACCGCTGGAGTACTTCATCACATAGTCGCCGTTGTCTCGCTGGTAGGCTTGCAGGATCTCGGGGGTCGGCTGGTACGTCTGCAGGATCTCACCGGCAAACTTCAGTTGTTTGAGATCCTGGTAGATGAAGAGCGCCGGCAGGTAAAAATAGTAGCCTGAAACATCCCAGCTCAGCGTCGCCTCCGTCCCGGGCTGTTGCCATTTGGGATAATAGATCAGTCCCACGCTCATGATCACCGCGCAACACACGGTACAACACGCCAGGGAGAACTTGTTTCGCACGCCGGCAAGATACATTGCCACAGACTTTACATTCCTTTTACTAACTTGATTCGCTATCAAATCACCAGTAAAACCAGACATCATGCGCATCGCCTTACTCTTCGTGTTGGCCGCCGGATTCGTCCTTCCAGCTCTGTCTCAACCCGCCAATGATCAATGTGCCAATGCCACTCCGATCGGAGAGGTGACAGACATGGCGTTCTCCACGGTCGGCGCCGATACCGACGGGCCATTTCATCCCAACTCTCCTTGCCCCGGCAACAGCGATCTGGATTCCATCTACAATGACATCTGGTATTTATACACCCCGACATTTTCGGGCAACGCCTTCTGGACGTTGTGCGGCACCGCCGATTTTGACACGAAGATCGCCGTGTACCTGCCCGGAGCCCCCTGCCCTCCTGCAGACGGAGATCTGTTTGTCTGCAACGAGGACGCCGGAAGCTGCGCGCTTTCCACTTCGGAGTTGATTTTTTCGGTCAACAAGGGCCAGTCCTATTTGTTAAGGCTCGGTGGTTTTGGTGACACTTCTCCCGGACAGGAAGGGACGGGTACCTTTTCGATCAGTGAGTTTGTGCCCGCGGTGGCGAATGACTTTTGCAGCGATGCCATTCCCATCTCCGTCGGAGAAGACCAGGAGGTCAATACGCTCGGGGCGACGACGGATGGCCCTCCTCACCCGAACAACCCGTGCTTTCAGTTTAATGATAACTCGGTGCTCAATGACGTCTGGTATTCCTTCACGCCTGATTTTACTGGCTCGGTTGAATGGTCTACCTGCAATTCGGTCAGCTTTGATACGCGTTTGGCCGTCTACAATGCCAACGTGCCGTGCCCGGTTTCCGATGCGGATCTGTTGGCCTGCAATGACGACGGTTCGGGATGCTCTTCCTTCAGCTCCCTGGTCTTCTTCGAAGTTGAAGAGGGCAATACCTACTTGTTACGGCTGGGTGGTTATCAGGGTGAGACCGGAACCGGAACCATGGATCTCACCAATACCAGTCCGCCAGACCCGCCAGCCAATAATGTCTGCGCGAATGCCGAGTTGATCGAGGTGCAGGACCCCGATGCAACCGATGGCTACGAGGGCACGACGATCGGAGCCACCTTTGATTTTACATCGTTCGAATATCCCACGTGCCTGAGCAACCAGGCCGGTGAATTTGCTGAAGTGTGGTATCGGTTCAATTCGGAGGGCTATCAGCAACTGGAACTTACCTTCGGGTTGACGACTCCCGGGTCGGCAGTCTTTATAGATCTCTGGAATGATTGCGGATCCGGGCCTGTCGATACCAACATCGTCGCATCAAGCTGTTTTTTCGCCAGCGACGGCGATTTGCTGGTTGACACCATCGGCACTCTGCCCGGTGGCGCAGCTGACTACGTGATCCGTGTTGTAACACGGGTGACGTTCAACCTGCCTGGGGATTACTTCTTTCAGTTGAAGGGTGTGGGAGACCCCTCCGCTGTCAATGTCCTGCCGGAGGCTTTTGATGCACTTCAGATCAATCCAAACCCGGTCTCGGGGTTGGCTTACATTCAGGCCGATCTCAGCGCCGCTGCCACTACGCGATACCAGATCTATGATGTGACCGGGAAGTTGCATTTGTCCACCGAGGCAATGCAGCTGCGTCCGGGAAGCAACACGCACCCGCTCGATCTCACCGATCTGCAGAGTGGCGTCTACCTGTTGCGGATGACCTCAGATGCCGGCCATTATACGTTGCGCTTTGTCAAGCAGTAGCGCCTGCCGCAACATATTGCGTCTGGGTCTTATCTGGTTGACGGCAATCCTTGCCCCACTCCTTGCGGTAGCACAGGCGCCTGCAGCTACCTCTTCGATCATCAGGGTTGTAACCGGGCTGACCGCATCCGAACTGGTTGACAAGAGCATTGACTATCATGATCCGCACGGGCAATGGGGTACCATGGTGCACGCCATGCGGCTTTTCGAAAGCCGGCCGGGCATCCCCCCCGAACGCGGTGGCAACTACCGGATCACCGATCTGACCTTCAACTTGCCGGAATCATATTTCCGTCTGGAGCAACAACGTGGCCCAGACCGGATCGTGCGCGAGGTGCGCGGTGCCACGTGTACGCACTGGCTGAACGGCCGTCAGCAGCTGGTGCAAGAAGAGAAGGAGGCGTTCGGGCTTGATTGCCCGCGCAGTATGCGGATGCGAGATTACTACGCCTATCTGTGGGGCCTCCCGATGAAACTCAAGGACCCTGGTACGCTGCTGTCAGCCACGGTGCACGAAGCCGACTTTTTTGGTGATACCCTCCTCGAGGTAAAAGTGACGTACGACCCGGAGGTCGGGGGTGATACCTGGTATGTCTATTTTGATCCTGATACCTATGCGATGCGCGGGTACCGGTTTTACCATGACGAGGCCTCCAACGATGGTGAATACATCTTATTGGAAGGGGAAGAGGCCGTAGGGGAGCTGGTACTTCCTGCCTCGAGAAAATGGTACCGTCATGCCGACTCCGTGTTTCTCGGGGAGGATCGGATCATCCGGAACACTCCTTAAAAGAACCAACCCCGGGGAGGTGTTTCGATGAGACGCAACAAGAGGCCTTCCCAAATCAGCTGAACGTAGATATCGCATCCCTCCTTGGCAAAAATATCCGCGTTGAGCGCGTGTTCCCATTTGTCCCAGAGATAAAAGCTATAGCTAAACTCGTCGGACAAGAACTTGATGACTGGCGAGCCAAATGAGTCCCGCACCACGAAGAGGCTCGGTTTGTCTTTGCGCGCCGTTTTCTTCGCAACGATATAATCCTCCCAAAATTCATCAGGTGGCAGGTGGTATGACATTGTATCGTGGGCGACTCGCGGGACCCGGCGTATATATCTCGGCACGACTTCTGTTACATCCTGCTCGATCCCGATCAACCCGGCGAGGCTCCAGCCTGGCGTCTCTTCGAAGGTCAGTTGCCATTTCGTGGTGTCTATGGGGTCGACCTCCGGAAACTTTTGCCTGATAGCGGAAATGATCTCCTGAGCTGCGATGAGCGCACCTTCTTCCGACCAATGGTGATCTGTTTTGTGGAAGATCAGCCCGCGGGCCGACGCCTTGGCAGCAATCAGCGGCGTGGTGAGGTCGATAAATTGCAGCAGGCTATCCTGCATGAGAACCTCGCGCAAATGCTGCGTTGAACTGGGAGGCTTGTTTCTCGTCAGTTCGTCAGGAAGGTATTCCGGATAGATGTCGTGCTTTAGCGGGGCAAAGGCAATGTAGTATGTGCCTCCCAGATCTTCAATGATCTGTCGTCTGCGGTGAAACTCCTCCAGGAACCGATTGATCCGGCGCTGATTGTAGTGAATATGACCGATAAACAGGTCGCGGGCCACGCCGGATTTGTACATCCACCCCTCCTTGCCAATGATGACTTTATCTGGCTGTGGCGAAGTCTGCAGGGCAAAATAGCGAAAGCGGCTACCGATCCTGATCAACAAGTCGCGCCAATTGAAGTGATCGTTGTAATACGCCTCATACTGACGCGGAAAGACATCGAGATGTGTGACTTTCACCCTTGGTTTCTGCACTTTCACACGTTTTTCAGCCAATTCCGGTTCTGGAATGAACCCGAAAAAGTGGTCTGCTACGTGCACAGCGATCAGCAGTGCGAAGGTGAGTGGCAGAACGTAGTGCTTGGGCGAACCGGACATCATCAGAATTGATAGTAAATAAACGGATTATACGTGCCCATCGACAGATTCATCGTGCAATACAGAAAGACGAACAATGTGGCGATCACACCTGCTGTTGTATACACCCTTTGCCAGCCCGATCGGTCGATCTGCAATGCCCGGCGGTGTATGGTGCGGAAAACGGGCGTACATGCGAGCAAGCCGATCCCGGTCATGATCCACATCTCAATACCAAAGTACGATCCGAGGTCAAACCGGAATCCCGTATGCTCGATCGATCCTGTCATCGCACCAAGGTAATCGAGTGAGTCATGGATCGTGCGGGTGCGAAACACCACGAGTGACAACATGAACACCAGCATGGTGTAAACATGTGCGACGGGTCTCCATGTGCGCGCCAATAGCCGCTCGAGGCCGATACGTTCCAATACCATAAAGATTCCATGGATCAGGCCAAAGACGACAAATGTCCAGGCAGCACCATGCCACAGGCCGACCAGCACAAACACTACGAACAAATTGAAGTAGGTGCGCCGCACCGATCTGCGACTACCGCCCATTTTGATATAGACGTAATCCCGAAACCACATGGACAGGGTGATGTGCCAGCGTCTCCAGAATTCCCTGATCGACCTGGAGATGTATGGAAAATTGAAGTTTTCCGGGATGCGAAATCCAAGCATACTCCCCAGGCCAATCGCCATGTCTGAATACCCGGAAAAGTCAAAATACAGCTGAAGGGTATAGAAGGCCAATCCCACCCATGCCGTGAGCGGATCGAGGTTCTGGGCCTGGATAGCAAAAATGTCATCCGCCAGTACGGCAAACGTGTTGGCGAGTAACACCTTCTTGCCAAGTCCCCACACAAACCGCTCGATCCCATAGCTCATTTTAGCCCAGCTCATCTCCCGTTTGACGATTTGCTGCGCGATCTCCCGGTATCTGACAATTGGCCCCGCAATCAGTTGTGGAAACAGGGCGATATACAGACCGACATTGGCGATACGCTTCTCCACCGATGCCTTGCCATCATAGACATCAACGATGTAGGAGATCGCCTGGAAAGTGAAGAACGAGATGCCGATGGGCAGTGCAATGGGTTTGAGCTCGATCGGGGTCCAGCCCACCGCTGTCAGCAACACATCGAGGCTGCCGACCAGCAGGTTGGCATACTTGAAGATCCCCAGCAGCAGCAGGTTGAGCACCACGCCCACTATCATGGACCACCTGGCCAGCGGAGTTCCCCGGTGTCGATCGATGGCCCGGCCAACGAAGTAGTTGATTCCAATGGAAATCAGGAGCAGCACCGAGTAACTGACACCTCCCCAGGCATAGAAGATCAGGCTGGCTATCAGCAGCAGGTAGTTGTGCCAGGTACGTGGCGCCAGCAAGACCACCGCAAGCACTGCAGGGAGGAAAACGTACAGAAAAAGCAGCGAAGAGAAAATCATCCGGGCACTGCTCGGTTGCGAGGCTGAAGTTGCGAAAATATCCAGACTGGCAGGTCAGATCAGCTGTCCGGTATTTTTTGCAGGTGACGCGATACTTCATGCCGGGCGATGTGCTTTGTTTTGCGGAACCATCATTCAACCGGCGCGATGAT
>JAWWBX010000246.1:0-6645 GCA_033720735.1 Saprospiraceae bacterium | reverse complement strand
CTGCTCAAGGGCAGAAAAGGGATTTCCTATGTCCTGCGCGACAACCTCGGCCGCGAAGTAGGGCGGATCAGTGAAGGGAAACTGGACTCGGCGGCAGTGAGCGGACAGGACCTCCAGATCACCCTCGACATCGCCTTGCAGCGCTACGCCGAGCAACTACTCGCCAACAAGAAAGGCAGCATCGTGTGTATCGAACCGGCCACGGGAGAAGTACTGGCGCTTGCCAGCGCACCGGGATACGATCCTGCAGCCCTCACCATCCACCGGAATCGCAGCGCGGCATTTGCCGCCTTGCAACAGGATACACTCAAGCCGTTCTTTGACCGGTCCGTCATGGCCGCCTATGCACCGGGGTCCATCTTCAAGCCGGTGTTGGCCCTGATCGCGATGCAGGAAAACGTCCTGCAGCCCAATCGCACGATCTATTGCGACGGCGCATACCGCTACCGCCACTTCTCCTACGGATGCCACGACCACATCACACCCTACAACGTGTCGATCGCCTTGCAGCACTCGTGCAATTCCTATTTCTTTCAAACGTTCCGGGACCTGGTCGAAAAAGAAGGCTTTAACCGGCCGGCGAGGGGTCTGACTACTCTCAACACGTACCTGCAGGAATTTGGATTGGACGAGCCACTCGGCATCGACCTGCCGCACGAGAAAGGCGGGAATGTACCCGGCCCTGCTTACTATGACCAACTGTATGCTGGTGATGCCTGGCGTTCGACCTACATCATGTCGTTAGGTATCGGTCAGGGAGAACTTCAGCTGACCACACTGCAAATGGCCAACCTCGCAGCGATCATTGCCAACCGTGGTTACTACATTACACCCCACCTGATCAGAGGATTTGTCAACTCCACAATGTCACTGCCCGAAGCATATACGGAGCAGAAGTTCGTGCAGATCGACAGGCAGTATTTTGAACCGGTCATCGAAGGGATGTCCCGGGCAGTCACAGGTGGAACGGCCGTCACGGCCTATCATCCCAGGATTGAGATTTGTGGGAAAACGGGCACTTCCCAAAACCCGCATGGCAAGGACCACTCGGTGTTCTTCGCCTTTGCGCCGCGCGAGAACCCGCAAATCGCCATCGCGGTGTACGTTGAAAATGCTGGCTGGGGTGGTACGGTAGCTGCTCCGATGGCTGCATTGATGATTGAGAAGTATCTTCACGACCAAATAGACCCAAATCGGGCATGGATCGAAAATCGCATGCTTGAAATGGATCTGCTCACTAAACCATAGCCCATGTTAATCTCAGCAATTGCCGCGATGTCACGCAACCGCGTGATCGGCAAGGACAATCAGATCCCCTGGTACCTGCCGGGAGACCTGAAGTTCTTTAAACAAACCACGACCGGACACCATATCATTATGGGCCGGAAGAATTACCAATCGATCGGTAAACCACTTCCCAAGCGTACCAATGTGGTCGTCACCCGCAACCCGTTCTTCATTTCCAGCGGATGTGTGATCGTCCATTCGATCGAAGAAGGTATCCAGCAGGCGTTTGAAAACGGCGATACGGAGGCCTTCATTATCGGGGGTGGCGAAATCTATGCACAAGCCCTGCCCCTGCTTGATCGGATGTACCTCACAGTGCTCGATGCCGACATTGACGGTGATGTCTTCTTTCCCGAGTATGATCCTGCAGAATGGCAGGTCACGTCATCCGAATTTCATCCTGCAGCAGGAAAGGATCCTTACGATTACACGATCCAGATCCTGGAACGCCGAACCCGTTAAGGATGAAAGAGGCGTTCCTGCATTATGTCTGGAACACCCGCAGCTTTGATCTCACCGCACTCAGGACGACAGACGGGAAAACTGTCGAGATCCTTGACTTTGGCAGGATCAATGAGAAGGGCGGCCCGGACTTTAAATTTGCGATCATCATACTGGATGGCGTGCGATGGGCAGGCAATATCGAGATGCACCTGCTGGCCTCTGAGTGGGATCAGCACGGCCATTCGGGAGATCCGAACTATGAAAGTGTCATCCTGCATGTCGTGCTGGAAGAGGACCGGCCCGTCTACATGGGACAGCGCCGCCTTCCCTGTATCGAGATGCGGGGGCGGATCCACGCCGGTGTTCTTGCCAGTTACCGCAAACTGCTGGAAGCGCGCTCATGGGTGCCATGCGCCGGACATCTCGCATCGGTCCCACCCATGATCAAACACGCCTGGCTTGAGCGCATGGTTGTCGCCCGACTCGAAGCAAAATCTGCTGATATCCGGGACCTGTTGCGTGATACACGTCAGGACTGGCATGAGGTGCTCTACAGATTGATACTGCGTGCATTCGGCTTTGGTGTCAACAGAGCCGCATTTGAGCGACTCGCTCGACTTGTCCCGTACCGGCTGATCATGCAATATCAGACCAATCTGATACGGGTTGAAGCATTGCTCTTCGGGTGCGCAGGCATGCTCAACCAGATCTTTATCGATGCGTATCCGGGTCAGCTCCAACAGGAGTTTTTCCACCTGATGCACAAGCACAGTTTGCAAAGCATGCAAGCACGGGCATGGGAGTGGGGAAGGGTCCGGCCTGCCAACTTCCCAACCATCCGGATTGCCCAGCTTGCGCGGTTGCTGGCGGGAAACCCCGATTTGCTACAGGCCGTCTGTACTGCCTCCAACCCACGCGAACTTGCCGACCTGTTCAAAACTGAAGTCTCTCCCTACTGGCAGGATCATGGTCATTTCGACCGATCAGGCAAGCCGGGAAGCAAACGCCTGGGTCAGCAGTCTGTGCGTGTAGTCCTCGTCAATGCCATCATTCCGTTTCTCTTTAACTATGGCAGACACACCGGGGACGAAGTCATTTCGGAGAGAGCTGTTAATTTCATGGCCGACATGAAACCGGAGATCAACCAGGTGACCAGACGATGGGAAGCAGCGGGGATGCCGAATGATACGGCAAGCGACAGCCAGGGGCTCATCCATCTCAAGCGTACGTATTGTCAGCATTTCAGGTGCACTTCGTGTGCGATCGGTCACCATCTGCTGAAGCAACCGGAGCAGGACACGCATGTTTGACAAGCTGCTTCTCCGGATCCTGCTCTTGCCGGCCTCCCTGTTGTTTGGGATGGGTGTGGCGATCAAGTCCATGCTGTATGCGACTGGTCTGCTCAGCGGGGTTTCGTTCAGTATACCAGTGATCAACGTAGGAAACCTCACTGTGGGGGGCTCAGGCAAGACACCGCATGTCGAATACCTGATCCGCCTGCTCAGCCCTTACATCCACGTTGCCACCTTGAGCCGTGGATACAAGAGGTCAACCAAGGGATTCCTGATCGCCAAACCGCGCCATACGGCTGAGCATGTCGGCGACGAGCCGCTCATGTATGCGCGCAAATACCCGCAGATCACAGTTGCCGTATCCGAGAGCAGGGTGCTGGGTGTGCCAAAACTGTTGCAAACCCACCCCCAGATCCAGACGATCCTGCTCGATGACGCCTACCAGCATCGCGCGATCGAGCCAAACTTCAATATCCTGCTGACGGAATACGACGATCCCTTCTATCGCGACTGGTTGTTGCCTTCAGGCCGGCTGCGCGAGTGGAGATCAGCCTACAAGCGGGCAGATGTCATCATTGTCACGAAATGCCCTGCGGAGATCAGCGGCGACCAGAAAGACAAGATCATCACGGGGATCAACCCACTGCCCGCACAACGGGTCTTTTTCACGAGGTACCGGTACGCCGTGCCCTATCAAATGTGGGCGCCACAACGGCGTGAGCCCATCACCGGCGAACATGAAATACTCCTCGTTTGCGGCATTGCCCGTACCAAGTACCTGCTTGACTTCCTCCACGCACATGCAGGAGCCGTCAAAATGCTGCAGTACGAAGATCACCACGTGTATTCGCGATATGATCTGGAAATGATCAAGAAGTATTTTGCCCACATGACGGGCTCACGACGCATGATCCTGACCACTGAGAAGGACGCCATGCGCCTGGAGGCCCATTATCAGTTTTTCCGGGACCATCAGCTGGAGGTGTTCATTTTGCCAGTCGAGGTGGCATTTCTGTTCGATGACCAGAACAGATTCGACAATACGATCCGTAATTTCCTTCTACAGTTTAAAGTCTGATCGATGAGAGCGACTCGGTACGGGATCGGTGGCTTGATATGTCTCATGGGCGTCTTGTCCTTGTCGGCGCAAAACACCTACATCCCGCTTGGTGCGGAGGAGTACAGGCTCCTGGATCGCATGTCATTGTTGTATGCTCCGCCGAGTGAGATGCATGCTGCCATTCGACCGTTCCGTCGGGAGGACGCCGCAAAACTGGCATGGTCGTACCTGGAGCTCGGTGTTACCGGTAAAGACCGGGAAGGATTGATCAGGATCGTTCGAAACAATAATGAATTTCTTCACCAGGTCGACTCTTCTGTGCATACGTCATTAAGACTGGAAAGCGAGCGCCCCTTCCTCAAATCGTTTTACCGGACACCGGCGCACCTGTATGAACTGGATACCGAGTCTTTTTATTTACGTGTCAATCCGCTGATCCATTTTGGCTTAGCACGTGAACAGGGCGACGATGATCCTCTCTTCGTCAATCGCCGTGGTATCGAAATACGGGGTGGTATTGATCAACGTGTCTTTTTTGCCACTGATATTATTGAGACCCAGGCACGACCACCATCGCACGTGCGACAGTGGGTCCTTGACAACAAGGCCTATCCGGACGCGGGACTTTTCAAACGCTACCGCAGCAGTCTGTTCGACTTCGAGGGTGCTTATGACTATTTAAATTCGAGCGGATATCTGGGATTCAATATCTCTGAACATGTCGGAGTGCATCTGGGGCACGGAAAGAATGTTATTGGAGACGGATATCGGTCTTTACTCCTTTCCGACTTCGCCAAGAACTACTTCTATCTCAAACTCAATACCAGGGTCTGGAAGATCCATTATCAAAATATCTTTGCCGAGCTTTCAGCGGCAGAGCGTGAAAGCAATATTGCGGTATTCCCAAAGAAGTATCTGGCGGCGCATTACCTGAGCTTTCGCCCGCGTCCCAACCTGAGTTTTGGCATTTTCGAAGCGGTCGTATTCGCGCGGGAGGACAATCGCTTTGAATTGCAATATCTCAACCCGGTGATCCTCTACCGCACGATAGAACAGCACGTGGGGAGTCCTGATAATGTGCTCATCGGACTGAACGCCAGCTGGGATATCAAACACGCGGTGCGGCTGTACGGACAAATAATGTTAGATGAATTTAAAGTCAGTGAGTTCTTCTCTTCCAACCAGTGGTGGGGCAACAAGTTCGGCATCCAGGCAGGCGTCAAATACCCCAATGCATTACAAATAGAATCGCTGGACCTGCAACTGGAGTACAACAGGGTGAGGCCGTTCACTTACTCACACCGGGACAGCATGGGGAGTTATGCGCATTTTAATCAACCGCTGGCACACCCGCTGGGCGCGAATTTTACCGAGGTGATCCTCGGGGTATCATATCAGCCGCTGGAAAGACTCCACCTCCAGACGCGATTGTTCGTGATCAACACGGCGGAAGATACCGAGGATATCTACTACGGCACCAGCATTCTGCGGCCCAATGGCACCAGGAATGCGGACTACGGTGTAGAGCAGGGACAGGGTGTAGGTGTGGATAATACAATCCTTACCTTTCTGGCGAGGTATCGACTCAAGCACAACCTGTTTGTGGAAGGGGAGTACTTCCGCCGTTCCTATCAATCTGCGGACCCATCCTCGGATTTACTGACACAGTACGTTTCACTGGCCGTGCGCTGGAATCTGTTTTACAGGCTGCAGGAATTCTAACAGCTCTCAAACTATCTGCATCTTTGCGGGTTCAGGATGAGTACTATGCATCAGCTCGACGAGATCATCAAACACCGTATCCTGGTACTGGATGGCGCCATGGGCACCATGATCCAGCGGTATCAGCTGTCGGAAGAGGACTTTCGTGGCGAGCAGTTTGCGCATCATCCCCGGCCTCTGAAGGGAAATAATGATATCCTCTGTCTGACCCAACCTCACGTGATCGCGGAGATCCATGAAGCGTATCTCGAGGCCGGGGCGGATATCATCGAGACCAACACATTTAACGCGACGGCGATTTCACAGGCAGATTACGGAACAGAGGAGTCGGTGTACGAGATCAATCTGACGGCCGCCCGTCTGGCCTGCGCAGCAGCGAAAAAATACAGTACGCTGGAAAAGCCCCGCTTCGTCGCCGGGTCAATGGGTCCGACCAACAAAACGACATCCCTGTCGCCAGACGTCAACAATCCAGGCTACCGCGCAACATCATTCGATGAAATGAAGGCCGCCTACAAGGAGCAGGCCCGCGGTCTGATCGATGGCGGCGTCGATCTGCTGATGGTGGAGACGGTCTTCGACACACTCAACTGCAAGGGCGCCCTGATGGGCATCGAGGAATTGCTCGACGAGACCGACCGCGAGGTCAAAGTTGTCGTCTCGGGTACGATCACAGATGCCAGCGGGCGCACCCTGTCCGGCCAGACGATTGACGCATTTTGGACCAGTGTGCGGCATGCTCCGCTGTGGGCGATCGGCATCACACTCAGATGCAATACCAGCGAGCGCTCGCCACTTCCACGGATCTGCGCAGACCCATGCGGAATGACGGCACCCGAG
>JAWWBX010000245.1:0-6663 GCA_033720735.1 Saprospiraceae bacterium | reverse complement strand
CCCCTCAAACGCCCAGCGCCGCAGACGCCCGCACCAGGTCCTCATGCCGGATATAGACAATATAGCCGTAGGCGTCGTCCCCAACGGTCACGCCATTGGCGGCGTACACATTCACCCTGGCGCGATAGAGGCGCTCGTGGATGCGTGCTAACGCACCGAGCCCATCCCAATTGCGAAGAAGCCCTCCCGGTGTGACCGGGAAGGCTCTCTCTATCATCACGGTTTATTTCAGCCTGAGCTCCTCATGCTAGATCGTTGGGTCAGGCGGTGTATTCGGGTTGTTCTCGCGTTCAATGGTAGGATAAGGATAGTAATTCCTGTTCCTTTCATTGGTTGTGTTTGCAGCCTGTGGAACGTCGAAATCAGGATGGAAGCGCCTGCTGTGCTCCAGCCGCGTGCCGGTCAGGAACATTTCAATCGCCCGGTTCTTGTAGATCTCTTCCAGGATCTCACCCGCATTGCCGGCATTGCCTCCCCAGGCCGGTAAATTGGCATTCAGGCCGAGGGGGTCATCCGTCTTCATCCGGACCTTGTTCAACTCAGTGACTGCGTTCGGGAGATCGCCTGACCGCGCGTAGGCCTCAGCTTTATTCAACAAGAGTTCGCCATGCAGATAGATCGGGATGGGCGAGGTCTGTGTTTCGAAGAATCCGAGCATCTCGCTGATCGCCTGGCCTCCGGCATCGGCAAGTGCAACACCTGCATCCGCGCCGAGGTAAAAGTCAACTCTGCCATCCCCGGCTTCCGGAACATAAGCACCCAGCAGCCCGAAATTGGTCTGGGGTCTCAGGTCGGAAGCACTCGGATTGACGCGATTCCAGACAGGGTTCACATTGTTGGCATCATAACTGAACATGGAGGGTGCATCCCCCGTATTCAGCACAGCGTTTGCGCTGTTGATACTCTCAGTGTAGTTGCCAGCCATCAGATGATACCTCGAAAGAAATGCATTCACGCTGTTTAACAGGTTTCTGTCCGGTCCTAATACGTTGGCCTGGAACTCGGCAGAAACACCACCTGAAATTGCATCGCGTGCCGCACTCAATAGCGCGATACACTCTGACAAGACAGTGCTTCTGTCACTAAATGTAGCATTGCCATCAGGTGAATTGTTGATTGGTACCTGCTCAAACATTTGAATGAGATGGCCAAGACACATCGCCTTGTAAAAGTTGCCGTACGCCAGTAAACTGTTGCGGGTGCTGCTTGACAGCCCCGCGTTGTCGACATTTGCAATCAGCGACTCGGCCATTCCTTTCGCGCGCAGAAGGGTCACCCAGGGATTCGTAATCCCACCGCTGATTCCCTCAAGTTCAGCACCGCCCCTGGCCAGATCATTGATATTCAGGAAGGTATTGGTGACGCCCAGCTCCCTGGTAGTGATGCCGGGTGCTTCTATCACCTGTCTTAGAGCAGTCGTTGAAAAGTATTGATTGATCCCGACGCTGAGGGCAAACAGTCCGTCCTTGGAGCTGAAAATAATGTCCTCTGTGGGGTTGTTCGGATTCGCAAAATCAGTGTCACACGATGTTGCGAAAAGGCTGACAATGATGAAAGCTGCAGCCAATTTTGTATGAAATAGATGTTTCATTGTATTTGTTTTTGAGCTTCAGTTAGAAATTGGCTGTCACAGCAAACTTGATGGTCCTGGGAATCGGGACCAGTCCCATGACCCCGCCACGAGAGCCGTTGCTCTGTGCATCCATATTTACTTCAGGATCCCAGCTGGAGAAATCATCGATGGAAAACAGGTTCCTTCCCGAAAGCGTAAACCTGATGTCGTTGATCCCACTGAGCGGATTGCTCAACAAGTACGAAATGGCCACCTCACGCAACTTGATGAATGAACCATCTTCAATGTAGGCTTCGGCAATGCCAAACTTGGCTGCGCCGGTACCTCTCACTTCTTCACCATTCAACTCCCTGCCTTCCTGGGCGCCTCCGCCGAACCTGAAAAACATCCGTTTGTCCCAACTGAGGATATCAAAGCCCTGCACGGCATCGAACTGGAATCTGAACGACCAGTTCTTGTACGTGAGATCGCTGATCAACGAAGCGACGTAGTCCGGGTTCGGATCACCGATGACTTTTACGAGAGATGTCCCGGAGGGTTGACCATCAGCATCCCTTTCCGGAATGGGGTTTCCGTCCGAGTCGTACGAGCCTTTTTCCCGTTGTGGACGACCGTCGGGAGTCAGCAACAACGACCCATCAGGGTTCCGGGCGTAATAGCCTTGCCGGAAGACCCCCAGTGGTTCTCCATTCCTTGCTTTGGAAAAACCGAAATTCCCAATCCCTATTTCTTCGCCCTCCACACCATTGACCTCATTCTCGTTGGTCGAGAACGTTCCGGTGATATTCCACTTCAGGTCCCTGGTCTGGATCGGGGACGCAGTGATCATCGCCTCGAAGCCCTTGTTGGTCATGGTGCCGATATTCTCGATGCGGAACGACGCCCCGGTCGAAGGAGCCAAACTCCTTTCAAGCAACAGATCTTCGATGTCCTGATCATAATAGGTAAGTTCAATGCCGATCCTGTCGTTGAGCAAGGTCATATCGACCCCTATTTCAATTTCCGTCTGTCTCTCGGGTTTCAGATCCGGGTTTCCGATCGTGGATGGAGAGATCAGACCGGAAACGCCTAAGAGGCTCACGCCGCTGTAATTTGTCAACAAGTCAAACGGCCCGATGGCAGTCAGGTTGCCCGCCTGACCCCAGGCAGCCCTGATCTTGAAGCTGCTGAAGACACTTCCCAGGCTGTTGGACCAGAACTCCTCGTCGGAGATGACATACGAACCGCTCACTTTCGGATACAACTGATTGCGCTCGCCGGCTCCAAATACCGACGATCCATCGATCCTTAAAGCACCGGTCAAGAACAACTTGTTATTGAAGCCGATCGTCTCCTGCAGGTATCCGCCCCAAATGGATCTCTCCGATCTGAATTCATTGGTGGAGATCGTTCCGGCGCCATCCGTGGTCTGGACTCCCAGGGCGAGCGTTGATCCGAAAATCGTACTGACACTGTTCTTGTCATACTGCAGTGTGTAGCCCGCTGCAGTGGTGGAAGAGATCTTGTCCGTCAGATCTGTTTCATAGGCTGCATTGAGATCATTGTTGAGCTTGGTAGAGGAGATTGTCGATGTCCTGGCCTCGCCCAACGTTCTTGTCGTAGTGCCGATCGGCACATAGGTGGTCCCGTTCGAAGTGGAATTGTCATATCCAATATTATAGTTGATGCTCAACCCCTGGACCGGGCTCAAGGTGAGCTGAAGATCACTGATCGATCGGTTATTGAGCTGTTGAAAGTCAAAGGTCTCGATGTACTCATAGATATTTGGATAGAACGTCATCACCGGGTAATTCCCGTCTTCATCGATGGACGGATCAATCATGTTATTGGTAAAAAGTATCGTTTGCAGGACACCAAATCCGTATCCGCCATTCGGTTTGTCGTTGCTGTGGGATCGTGCGACATAGGTGCCCACCGAAAAGGAGGCCCAGTCATTGAGGATCTGGTCGATCCTTATTCTGCCCGACACCCTGTTAAAATCAGTACCTCTCAGGATCCCCTGGTTGTCCAAAAGCGATGCCGAAGCAAAAAACCGTGTGTTATCACGTCCTCCTGAAACAGAAAGGTAATTGTCGGTGCCCATGCTGTTGTCGAACACGATATCCTGATAATCATACCTTGTCACACTGATTTTGCTGAGATCGGTGATATCAGTGGATGCCCAGTGCTGCGGTACCTGGTTGAAGTCGCGTGCCTTACGCAGAGAATTGAAGTTGATGCTGGTTGAAAAGGAAACCCTGGCCTTGCCTGTACTCCCTTTTTTGGTAAAGATCTGCACCACGCCGTTGCTCGCCCGCGAGCCGTAAATGGCAGCGGCTGCGCCACCTTTGATCACTTCGATCCGTTCGATGTCCTGTGGATTGACGTCGGACAGGCGGTTTTGCACGACGCTCCTGACGTTGAGCACATCGGTTGATTGATTATTGACGATCACGCCGTCTATGATGTACAGCGGATCCGAACTGCCGTTGACCGTGCTGGCGCTCCGTAATCGCACACTCACTCCAGCAGCAGGATCGCCCGAGTTTTGCGTGACCTGGATGCCGGCCATTTTACCGGTCAGCGCACCTGTGACATCGACAGCGCCGGAGCCCGCGATTTCAGCATTCTGCATCGTGGCAATGCTGTTACCCAACTTCCGTTTCTCCGTTAGTCCGCCGGTTCCGGTCACCACGACTTCATTCAGCCGGAGGATATCCGGTCTCAACCGGATGTCAATCGTCCGGGTGCCACCTGACGAAAGATCCAGCTCCCGGTTTTCAGAAGCGAATCCGACATAACTGTACCTGACCTGGTAGGTTCCTGGCGGGAGAGCTACATCCAGAGTGTAGCGACCTTCACTATTGGTGACGGTTCCAGCCTGCTGGCCAACTACCAACACTGTAGCTCCGATCAGCGGCTCGCCGTCGGCGCTCGTTACAGTGCCTTGAATCGTGTGATTCTGTGCCTGTGAAAAGGCAAATACAGCAATACACAGTACTGGAAAAAGTAAGATCCAGCGCTTGATTTGCCCCGGGGAAAAGTAGTGCATAACAATGGTTTTTTGGTTAGAGAATGGTCTATCAGTCAATTACCTTCAATGTAATGAAATCTTGCCATGAAATCATCAATCGCATCGAACGTTCAGGCCTGTCCATGATCCGGGAAAAGGGTCAGGGGGAGCCGGTGACTTGTATGTGGTTTGATCCTGACAAGATGGCAACGCAATGAACAAGCCCGGTACCCGGGTGCCCATGATCCATATGTGATCTTTGGTCAAATCAACAGGACATGCATCGATTGGCAATTTTCCTTTTCCTCTTCTCCCTGGTCAGTGCGGGTGCCGTGTGCCAACCCCCAGCGCCGATCCATCACAAAACGCAGTTCAGAGGGGTCTGGATCGCCACAGTCCGCAACCTGGACTGGCCATCTGAACCCGGGCTGTCCGTGCGCAAGATGAAAAAGGAATTCACGACGCAACTGGACTTACTCCGGGATCTGGGCATGAATGCGGTCATTGTGCAGATCAGGCCTTCGGGCGATGCTCTCTACCCCTCGCCGTATGAACCCTGGTCTGAATTTCTCACCGGTGTCCAGGGTAAGCGCCCCGGGTCGTCATTTGACCCGCTCGCTTTCATGATCCGCGAAACCCACCGGCGGTGCATGGAGTTTCACGCCTGGTTCAATCCGTATCGTGGTGTGAGAAATTTCGCGTCTGCGAAACTGGCTTCGGAACATGTTTACCACCAGCATCCGGAATGGTTTGTCCAGTATGGCGACCACCTCTACTTTGACCCGGGGGTGGTCGCTGCGCGAAAGTTTGTTGAAAAGGTCATTGCCGACGTGGTCAGGCGCTATGACATTGATGCCGTTCACTTCGACGACTATTACTACCCATATCGCATTGAAGGGCAGGAGTTTCCGGACTCCCTGTCCTTCGCCCGGTACGGAGGTGCCTTCCCTCCCGAACGGAAGGATGACTGGCGCCGGGAAAATATCAATCTGCTGGTCAGCGAATTATCTGACACGATCAATCAACTCAAACCCTGGGTGCATTTTGGCATCAGCCCGTTCGGAGTATGGAGGAACAAAAGTCGCGATGCCCGAGGCAGCGATACGCATACGTTGCAAACCAACTACGACGACCTGTTTGGTGATGCCCTCGCCTGGCTGCGCAATGGCTGGCTGGACTACATTGTCCCCCAGTGCTATCAATTCATGGGTCGGCCCATTATGGACTACCGCATCGTTACGCGGTGGTGGAATGATCATCATTTTGGTGTTAACTACTACATCGGGCAAGGCCCGTTTCGCCTGGGATCGGACAGCCGCGGAGCGCGATGGACCGAGGGAAATGAGATCGACCGGCAAATGCAGTTTAATGACAGTATTCCCAACCTCCTGGGAAGCGTGTTTTTCCGGTCCCTGACATTCCAGGATAATCCCCATGGTGTCAATGACTCGCTGCGTGCAAAGCATTACAGGTACCCGGCACTTGCTCCCCCATCTCATCATGATGCAGATAGAACCAACGATATCACGATCAGCAGGATCAGGTACAAAGTCCGCGCCCGACGCATCAAGGTCTCATGGACAGCGGATGCCATGGAGGAAGTGCGGTATTACGTCGTGTATCGTTCAAACTTGCAGGAGCATCCTGAAAACATCCTCGCCATTACTGCCACACCCAGCTTCACCATTGACAGGCAAACCACCGATGTCGACCTGGAGGCATTGCATATTTCTGCGGTGGATCGATTCCGGGTGGAAAGCAGGCTGTTTCCGGTCGCCCGGGGGACACAGCAATAGCACGTTATTCTCCAGCCGCCGGATCTTGCCGGGTCCGGGCGTTCAATCATTGTTTGCTACAATGAAAATGACAGAAACGGGCATTTGTGTTTGCGGATGATGGATATCCCGGGTTTCCTCTATGCGCAGCCCCCCCTCCAGAAAGAGAGCATGCCAGTCCTCGAGATTCCTGTAGTACCATTGGTAGGGCGCGCTGTAAGGGCGTTGCATGCAGCCCCAGCTCTCGTGCCGCCATCCGGACACTCCGGGATGATCAATTGATGGGCTGGCAGGGTGCAGCGTCTGGATCACGAATTTGCCCT
>JAWWBX010000244.1:0-6718 GCA_033720735.1 Saprospiraceae bacterium | reverse complement strand
CTCGGTCGAAATGACAAGTTCCACTCGTGCTTTGCACTCGGTCGCAATGACAAGTTCCACTCGTGCTTTGCACTCGGTCGCAATGACAAGTTCCACTCGTGCTTTGGCACTCGGTCGAAATGACAAGTCCACTCGCGCTGCGCACTCGGTCGCCTGCCTGCATCGCCTTCGCGTAGCTTCAGCCAAGCAAGGCCGGCAAGGCAGGAAATGACAAATCCACTCGGGCTTGACGCTCGGTCGCAATGACAAGTCCACTCGCGCTTTGCGCTCGATCTTCAACCCACTTTAGACTTTGCGATTTGTTATTTGGCCTTTAACATTCCCTCTACCCGATCTCCCACGTCCGGCCACCGGCGATCAGCTTGTCAAGATCACCTGCTCCCTTCGCAGACACCGCCTCATCGAGCTGAGCGTACAGTCCATCTTCATAGCAGGGCCGGTCGACCGCGTAGATGACCCCGAACGGCCTGGGCAGGGCGCCTTCCTCCCGCGGATCGTCGAAGAACCGGGTGAGCATGGTAGCCTTGAAGATGTCCGTTTCATCATGGATCCAGAGGTCGTTTTCCGAAATGCCATTGCCCAGGTCCACGACACGTGGTGTCATGCCATCGAGCATCACCCCCTTGTTGCGCTCGGCACCAAAGACCAGTGGCTGTCCGTGCTCCAGAAAAATGCAGGTATCGGGTTTGCTCGCCTTTTCAGTAAAGGCAAAGAAAGCCCCGTCATTGAAGATGTTGCAGTTCTGGTAGATCTCCAGGAATGAGGTACCCCGGTGCTCAGCAGAGCGGTGCAGCATCGCCTTGAGGTGTTTCGGGTCGCGGTCCATCGAGCGGGCGACAAACGTGCCGTCGCTGCCCAGGGCAAACGCGCAAGGATTGACAGGCCGGTCAATTGATCCCATCGGAGTGGATTTGGTCCGCTTGTTGACTTCCGAAGTCGGTGAGTACTGTCCCTTGGTCAGCCCATAGATCTGATTATTGAACAACAGCAGGTTGAGGTTGACATTGCGGCGCAGTACATGCAGCATGTGATTCCCGCCGATGGAGAATCCGTCGCCGTCACCGGTGATCACCCAGATGCTCAGGTCCCGGTTGGCCGCTCTCAGACCGGTTGCAAAAGCCGGTGCGCGCCCGTGGATCGAATGCATCCCGTAGGTCTCCATGTAGTACGGGAACCGCGAAGAACAGCCGATCCCCGAGATCACTGCCACTTCATCCTTGTCGAGGCCCATTTCGGCCATGACGGACTGCACCTGCTTGAGAATGGAATAATCTCCACACCCCGGGCACCAGCGCACGTCCTGGTCGGTGGCGAAATCCCTGGCCGCGAGGGCTGCTTTCTGTCCGTTGGTAGGTTGTGTCGACATGGCTGATCAATTTAGAGCAGCTCCCTGGCTGCGTGCAACAACTCCGATTTGGCGATCGGTGTACCCTGGATCTTGTTATACTGCTTGACGTCAACGAGGTAGCGGTCCCGGATCAGGCGTGCCAACTGTCCGGTATTCATTTCCGGGATCAGGATGGTCCTGAACCGCTTGAGCAGGTCGCCGAGGTTGCGCGGAAATGGCCTGATGTAGCGCAGATGTGCGTGTGCCACGGCATGACCTTCACCGGTCAGTTGTTCGACAACGGCCTGGATGGCACCATACGATGACCCCCATCCCAGGATGAGCAAGTCACCCTCGTCGGGGCCCAGCGCAATCCGTTGCTCAGGTACAAACTCGGCGATCTTCTCCACTTTCGCCTCGCGCACCTTGGTCATGTATTCGTGGTTGGCAGGGTCATAAGAGACATTCCCGGTATCCGCCTCCTTTTCCAGTCCGCCAATACGATGTGCCAGTCCCCGTGTGCCCGGCAACGCCCATCCGCGCACGTGCCGGTCGTCGCGTTTATACGGTAAAAAGGGTGTGTCATCTTCGGGGGGCGGGGTAAACTTCACTTCAATCTCCGGGATCTCTGATGCCCGGGGGAACCTCCATGGTTCGGCGCCATTCGAGATATAGCCGTCGCTCAGAAAGATCACCGGTGTCATATGCTGCAATGCGATCCTGCAGGCTTCAAACACCGCTTCAAAGGCGTCGGATGGCGTGGCCGCGGCGACTACCGGAAGCGGACTTTCTCCGTTGCGTCCGTACATGGCCTGCAGCAGATCAGACTGCTCAGTCTTGGTAGGTAGTCCGGTCGACGGGCCGCCCCGCTGGATATTCAGGATCACCAGCGGGAGTTCGAGGATCATGGCCAGCCCGATCGCCTCGCCTTTCAGGGCGAGACCCGGACCAGACGTCCCGGTCACGGCGAGGTTGCCTCCGTAGGCGGCTCCAATGGCCGCGCACACCGCTGCGATCTCGTCTTCCGCCTGAAACGTCTTGACGCCAAAGTTTTTATGCGGTGCCAGACCGTGGAGGATATCGGAGGCCGGCGTGATCGGATACGATCCGTAAAAGAGGGGTAGTCCACTTTTTTGCGAGGCCGTGATCAGCCCCAGCACGACCGCCTGGCTGCCCATAATACCGCGGTAGGTCCCTTTCTCCAGTGGCGCCGGTTCGATCTCGTACCGGTTGGTAAAGGTCTCCGTGGTGTCACCAAAGTTGTACCCTGCCTGCAGCACTTTGAGATTGGCTTCCAGCACATCCGGCTTCTTGCCAAACTTGCTTTTGAGGAAATCAATGGTGTCCTGCATGTCGCGGTTGTACCGCCAGTAGAGGAACCCCAGGACAAACATGTTTTTGCAGCGGTCCTTTTCCTTCATGCCCAGTGGTGAATCCACCAGGGCTTCCCGCGTCAGTTTGGTGACCGGGATCTCGTGCACCGTATACCCGTCGAGGGTGCCGTCCTCCAGGGGATTGGCGTCATCTTCATATTTGGCCAGTCGCAGGTTCTTCTTGTCGAAACCATCCGTGTTGACCACGACATCGCCGTTTTCCACCAACCGGTCGAGATTGGTCTTCAGGGCGGCGGCGTTCATCGCAACCAGTACGTCATACCGGTCTCCCGGCGTATAGATGCGGGTACTCCCGAAATGGATCTGAAAGCCCGAGACGCCCGCCAGGGTACCCGCCGGTGCCCGGATCTCGGCCGGAAAGTCTGGAAAGGTAGCAAGATCACTTCCCGTGAGGGCCGTGTTGGTGGTAAACAACCCGCCGGTGAGTTGCATCCCGTCTCCGGAGTCGCCCGCAAACTTGATGGTGACGTGGTCGCGGGTGGTTACATCGGTACTCATCAACGCAGTTTGTCACTAAAGGTGGAGACGCGCCTTGCGTTCCAGAAGGGTTTCTTCCGATTCCACGCGCTCGGGATCCTGCACGCAGCAGTCTACCGGACATACGGCCGCGCATTGCGGCTCGTCGTGAAACCCCTTGCACTCAGTGCACTTGTCAGGTGAGATGTAGTAAAAGTCATCGGAGATCGGGTCCTGCTGGGCATCTGCATCCACAGCGACTCCCGTTTCCAACTGATACGAACCGCTAACGGACGTGCCATCAGAGATCGCCCACTCGACACCGCCTTCATAAATCGCATTATTGGGGCATTCGGGCTCGCAAGCTCCGCAGTTGATGCATTCGTCCGTGATCATGATCGCCATAAGCGCAACGCATTTTTGTGTTACGATATCAACCCGTGAAGGGCGCTATCGGTTTCAAACTAAGGTACAAATTTCCCCAAGTTGCAAGAATGGTGGCGGATGTGCGACATCCGGTGTCACGCCGTGGGGGCAGAAGGGGGCATGTGGTTGTGAGTGCAAATTTCAGTGGCAGCTTTGGGGCGACATGCTAGATGTCAACGGCGGGCGATGATCCCGGCGAGTCCGCGAGGTATTGATCTTCAGGGCGGTTACGGATATTTTCGGTAGTTTAATGTTTCCGGCGGTTACGATCATATCCCCCCGGCACACCAGAATAGTACAGCGCACACTGATGGTAAAGCAGATCGTCACCAAGCACTACGACTGGAAAATGGGCCTCATCGGCGCCCTGATCATGGGGGGTGTGGTGTTTTGGATCAACGTCGATCATGGATTCTGGGCTGCCGTACCCGCCATGCTCAAGCAGGCCGCGTACACCATGATCGCCGGAGGCTGCCTGACCCGTCTCTGTGAGCGCATCGTACTCAACATCCAGGAGTCCGTCACAGCACACGTGCTCGCCATGCTGATCCCTTCAGTGATCGCTATCGTGCTGACGCTGGGCGTCCATTACATGCGCGGGACGCCCGAACCGCTCAATTCCACCATTCCTACCATGGTGCTGGCACCCATCAGCTTTGCCTTGTGGGGATGGCACCAACGCCGCCGTAACTGGGAGCCCTCAGTGGTGTCCGTCACCACTGACCACGAGGAACTCGTTACCTGATCTGACCATCCTTCATGTCTTGCCCGTCGTGCTGACCAACATCAGCCGTTTCAGGAATGTGCGTCACTGCCTCAGGGTCCCGTCCAGGGTAGGTTTGTGCAAATTTCACACCAAGTCGGACCGCTCTACCGGGTGGACCGTGCATGATCGACATACCATGAAACAGCAAGCCATCGCCTCAATCAAGTCCAAAAAATCCCTCCCCACCGGCAAGTACGTGTATGTCTATGGAGACCAGTTCTCCGAAGGAGATGCCAGCATGAAAGCGCTGCTGGGCGGTAAAGGTGCCAACCTGGCCGAAATGAACCGGGTAGGCATACCCGTACCTCCGGGATTTACCCTGACCACAAAAGTCTGTACCCTTTACGGCGAACTGGGCCGGGAGAAGACCATCGAGCTGGTGCGCAAGCAAGTGAAAAAAGGCATTGCCTGGATGGAGCGGATCATGCACCGCAAATTTGGTGATGATCAGCAACCACTGCTTCTGTCGGTCCGCTCCGGTGCCCGTGCGTCGATGCCCGGCATGATGGACACGGTGCTCAACCTGGGGCTCAACGACCGGATCGTCGGCAGCATGATCGCTGCTGGTGCGCAACCACGCTTTGTATGGGATTCGTACCGTCGGCTGGTACAGATGTACGGCGATGTCGTGATGGGACTCAAGCCAGCCAACAAGGAAGACGAAGATCCCTTCGAGGTCGAGATCCACCGCTTGAAGAAGGAGAGAGACGTCGAGCTGGATACGGACCTGACGGCCGACGACCTCTGTGAACTGGTGCATCGGTTCAAGCAGCTGATCCGGGAAGGTACCGGAGAGGTATTCCCCGACGACCCGATGACCCAACTGTGGGGTGCGGTGATGGCGGTCTTCTCCAGCTGGAACAACGAACGGGCCCGTGTCTACCGCAAGCTCAACGACATCCCCGATACCTGGGGCACTGCCGTCAACGTACAGGCCATGGTCTACGGAAATCTCAATGAGAACAGTGCAACCGGGGTAGCCTTCACCCGTGATGCGGCGACCGGTGAGAACATCTTCAATGGTGAGTATTTGTTCAATGCGCAGGGTGAGGATGTGGTGGCGGGCATTCGCACCCCGCGCCAGGTGACGCTGGAAGGCGCGCGCCGCTGGGCGCAATTGGCCAGGGTCAGCGAAGAGGAGCGTGCGGCAAAATATCAGAGCCTGGAAGAAGCCATGCCGGAGGTTTTTGCAGAACTGATGGAGTATCAAACGCGCCTGGAACGGCACTACCGCGACATGCAGGACCTTGAGTTTACCGTCCAGGACGGCAAGCTCTGGTTGTTGCAGACGCGGAGCGGCAAGCGGACCGGTGTGGCCATGGTCAAGATCGCCATGGACATGCTGCGTGAGGGGATGATCGACGGCAAGACCACCCTCCTGCGCGTGGACCCGATCCGGCTCAATGAATTGCTGCTGCCGGTATTTGAGCCCACTGCATTGAAGGAGGCCAGGCCGATCGCGCGCGGCCTGCCGGCTTCTCCGGGGGCGGCGACCGGTCAGATCGTCTTCTTCGCCGACGATGCCGAAGCCTGGAAAGCGGATGGCCAGGCAACCATTCTGGTCCGTGTCGAAACCTCGCCTGAAGACCTGCGCGGGATGCATGCTGCACAGGGCATTCTGACCGCACGCGGGGGGATGACCTCGCACGCGGCGGTCGTGGCCCGTGGGATGGGCACGTGCTGTATCTCAGGTGCCGGTGCCATCGAGATCAACTATGCGGCGCGAACGATGACCATCGACGGCGACGTCTATCGGGAGGGCGACTGGATCTCACTCAACGGCTCGACCGGTGAGGTGCTCGCCGGCAAGGTAGCCACGCATGCGCCGGAGCTGAGCGGTGATTTTGGAGAATTAATGAAAATGGCCGACCTGCTCGCCAGGATGGAAGTACGGACCAATGCCGATACCCCCCGCGAAGCGGCGATTGCCCGCCAGTTCAATGCCCGGGGCATTGGTCTGTGCCGGACAGAGCACATGTTCTTCGAGGGCGACCGCATCTGGGCGGTCCGCGAAATGATCCTCGCCAACGACAAGACAGGTCGCATCAAAGCGCTGGACAAACTGTTGCCAATGCAGCGCTCTGACTTCGAAGGAATTTTCGAGGTGATGCATGACCTGCCGGTAACGATCCGGCTGCTCGACCCGCCGTTGCACGAGTTTCTTCCGCACGGTAGGGAGGCTCAGGCGGAGATGGCACGCCATATGGATGTACCGGTCGAGGTCATTCAACGGAAAATGGCATCCCTCGAGGAGATCAACCCCATGCTCGGGCACCGCGGCTGCCGCCTCGGCATCACGTACCCCGAGGTCACCCGCATGCAAGCCCGGGCCATCTTCGAGGCGGCGCT
>JAWWBX010000243.1:0-6810 GCA_033720735.1 Saprospiraceae bacterium | reverse complement strand
GATCCGGTGCTTTTCGAACTCCAAAGCCAGACGCAGGCTCTGGGTGGACTTCACCCGCCAGTCCGCATTCCCGTGCAGCATCAGGACCGGCACATTCTTCGGGAATCTGTCGGCCCAGTGTATCGCTGATCTTTCCGTCAGCGCAGCCTCTTTGGATGCGGCATAGTCCGGTATCAGCTCAGCGAGCACGTGCGTTTCCATATCCGGCCGCTCGCGGATCGTCTCGAAATTGTCGGACACCGCACCCCCGACCACCGCGGCCTTGATCCTGTCTGTTCTGGTCAGTGCGAGATAGGTCATCATGCCCCCTCTGCTCCAGCCGTACATGCCGATCCGGGAGGTGTCTGCCTTTTCGGTCTGCCCAAGTGCGGGAATGAGGTTGAGTACGTCATTGACGTCAGCGCCTCCAAATTCCTCCATGCCCTCACCGCCGTCCACGCCGCGGTAGTTGCTGGCGATCACGACATATCCATGGCTGGCCAACTTGCCGCCAAGGAAGGCGATCCTGACGGGCGTGAGCATGCCAAAAGAGCGATTGCCCCCTCTGTTGAAAATGACGCAGGGGTGCTTGCCTGACGCCCTGGGTTCGAGCAGATACCCCTTGACCTTGAATCCGTCGCTGAGGTAGGTGATGTCAAACAGGTTGAGGCTGTCCAGATGTTGCCAATCGTCATTCCAGCGGAGGCTGGGGCCTTCTGCCACCACGAATCTCTCCGGGTTTGGGAACGCCGCAAACGCGTGCAACAATGTATCCCGCGGGATGGGTGTCTTGCTGATGAGATGGCCATTTTCCTGGCTGATCAGGGGTATGGCAATGAGCAGAAAGAAGTAGGTGTATAGTGATTTGTACATGTTCATCGGTCTGAATTTGGACTGTGCATCATTTTCCGGGAAATTACTTTGTTGCCACCGGCGTACGCAAGATGCCGGCCCTTGAAAATACGCCTTGTCAATTGGAGTTCAGCAACAACCTTCGCTGATCCTGCACATAGTCAAAGTGCCGGATGGTCGCCTCTCCCGAAGAATCAATGGCGAATGCGATCCTTCCTGCCTGTGGAACATCGAGATTCAACATTGTTTCCTGACGCTGACTTGAGCCGAGATAGACCACCTGGCCTTGTTCCTGCGATTGCATCACCAGGCCGACCTTTTGGCCATAATGTCCTTGTTCCGCCACAAACATATTGAGTCCCTCCCCCGTGCTGTAGTCCATCCCGAAGGAGACGTAGTCCCTGCTGTCGTAATAACCGAAGCCGCCTCGCTCGTTTCCCTGTCCGTCGTTGAAGGCCAGGCCATAGGGGACACTGTTCTCCCAGCGGTGCACGACCTCACCGTTGGCCTGGATCGTGGGAGTCGCTCCGAGGGCCACTCTGTCCGTTCCGTTCTCGTCCAGAATGAGTATGCCCTCCAGGGTGTCTGACCGGTGACGGGAGGCAGAAGCAGCAATGACCGGCGAGATGATGATCCGGTCCTGACCGTTGGCATCCTGTACGATCAGTTGCTGTGTCACGATGGAGTCAAAGTGGGCAGTTCGCTTTTGATCGCGGACGAAAAAGGAGATCAGGATGGCAGCGCCAACTAACAGCAATGCTCCTTGCAATACAAACACACGTTTCCTCAGGCGATCGACTTGTTCCTTGACGGTGTTGAAGCTGTCTTGTTCCATAACTCGTAGTTCAAAACTGGAGGTCAGTGATGATCCTAAATTAGGGCATCGTCATGATTCAATTCTGCGTGGGCACACATCCGGAGTTTCTCACACCCATCCGGTTGTCGTGACGTTGCGAATGATCTGCAGGGGGTCTACTTCCTGAAGTGGATGATTTCCAGGCTATCCGTCCTGATCGCTTCGATCTGCAGGGGCTCTGCGCGCAAGTGATGCGAGAAAAATGTGCGCAGATACTCCCCTGACTGGCTCAGGAAGGCAGGGGCCTGTGCACGTTCGGACGGGGAGTCTGCCAGATAATAATGGATCTCGAGAAAACTGTTGTGATTGGCCCCGCCGATGAGGATCCGCCACGAGTCCTGTTGATTCAGCAGGCAGAAATTGTTGCGTCGGGCATGCAGGATGGCATAGCCCGGGTGATTCTCATAGTCGGTGAGATCTTCGATGAACATGAACGGGACGGCGATGCCGTTCTCGAGCGCAAGGGTTGGTGGCGTCCCATCAAGATTGACAACGGCACGGAAACGTCGATCCAGTATGCTGGCATAGACAGCGGCTGCACCTCCGATCGAATGCCCGAAGACGCCGATGGCCGCCGTGTCGATCCGGTCCTTGAAAAAAGAGGTCGCCAGAAGCTGATCCAGCGCAAACACGATGTCCCTTCCGAGCACTTCATGCCGGATCCCTTTGACCGCGCGATACTCATCTGCGGTGATCTTCTCGGGGATCGGTAAGGTCTTGAGGCTGTCATGAAAGAAGAGATTGGCGGTGTAAACAGTGCCCGCCGTGTCCAGGACATATTCGCTTTCGTAGAGATGATTGATCCCGATCACGATGTAGCCATGTTGCGCCAGAAACTCGGCGTAATACGTGTACTGGCTCAGGTGGCCACCCAGGCTCGGCGAGAAAACGAGCAAAGGAAAGTGCAGCGGTTCCTTCTGCATGGGAGCATCCATGGTGCCGTTGGTTTGTACGGCTGCCACGTCCCGGACATCCTTTGCAGACCAGTTTGAGAGTTGTCGGTGGGCCTTGTTGATCCGGAAGTAGTACTCCGCCGGTACCGACTGGGGGCCTGGCGGAACGGCCGGGTACCAAACCTGGGCGTTGATCAGCCGGTATCCACCATAAAACGCGTCGGTCCGGGCAGTGTCCTGCCAGATGAATTGCCGCACCCCGATCCCGGTAGAGGTGTTGGAGGACTGCGTACCCGGATCCGGGCGGTGCGTACAGCTCAACAGCAGTAAGAACATCGGAGAAAGCAGGAGTTGAACCATAACGGATCTGCCGCAATGATGCGTGTTCAGGATCATTGGCGGGGGAGTGCATCAAGAAATGCATCGAGAGCGGCATTAAATCTTTGCGGATGGTCAAGATACAGCAGGTGTCCCGTACCGTCAAGGTTGATCGTGCCTGCATCGGGTTGTAGCTGCCTGACGACCTCTGCGGCGTTTTTGGCCCAGTTGTAGTCTGCGCCGATAAAGAACACCGGTAAGTCCAGGGACGCCAGAACTGGTCGGTAGTCACGACGGTCGTGGAGCATGGTATTGCTGAGGATCGTCACGGCATGTACTGTCGGTATCTGCATGATCTCGTCAACCAGGGCTTCGTGGTCCTCTGCCGGGTAGTCGTCGCGCAGCATGCCGCCTGTCCAGCTTCGCGTCCAGTCGCGGCGATCAGGTCCCTGCAGACCCGCAATCCAGCGGCGCCACCCATTGCGGTTGGGATGCGCTTGCTCTGCCGGAACTTCTGTCCCGAGCGACATATCCACGATGACGAGCGCTCTTGCATGGGTGGTGCCTGCCTGGGCCAGGTAGGCCATCGACTGGAACGCACCATGTGAATGTCCGGCAATGATGGCTGGCCCGGCGTCCAGATGCGCAATGAGCTCCCCGAGATCTGTTGCCATGCGCTCCACATGCATTCCCTCATTGGGCTTTGCCGATCGTCCATGAGCGCGGGGATCCATGGCGACCACCCGGTACCGATCAGCGAAGTGAGCGAGCTGGGCACGCCAGGTGGAGGCCGGCAGCGTCCAACCCGGTATCAGGACCAGCAATGGCCCCGCACCAGCTTCCAGGTAGTGGATCGCAACTCCGTCGCTGGTGATAAAATGCCCACTGTGAGGTTCGCTTTGCGCGCTCAACGCACACGGCGTCAGAAAGAGGGTCATTGTCAGGAAAGGGAGAAAGAAGGACGCAAAGTGTTTCATCTGATCTCGTATAAGTGCCGAATTGCCGGGATGCTATGATCTTCCCGGCGTTTCGTACCCTGTGACGCATGAAGATAACACAGACGGTCCAATCGGTCAGTCTGCGGAGGGGTTGGCATACGTGGCGATCTCCTGCACATAGGCCGTATCGAACTGCAAGGTCTCGGCAAGCTCCAATAGTTGCAGGGCATACGCAGGATTGGTGCCGGTCAGGTCAGCATCGTCCGGCAGGTTGTAACAGTCCGCCCCGATGACTTCGCCCGTGTCCATCAGTTCCACCGCCACACGCTCGGGGACGTAGGCACGGACACTTGTTTCGGAATAGAGTGTCCTGGCGTCCTGATCGGTAAGTGCCATCACAATGCCGCACGCATGGCGGCCAGCGGACCGCAGCAGTGTGGCACGGGCACCAATGTGGATGCGATAGTCCGGAAGCACTGCCTTGCCGATCACGGTGGGATGCAATCCCTGCGCGGTGAGCAGGGCCTGATCCATGAAGAGGCCGTAGAAGAAGATGTTGCGCATCAGGCCTCAAGATGGGAAGAAAAAGCCTGGCCCGGGCCCTGTCATCCGGCAGCTACTCACGTCCGCCACAGAATCGCTACATTGCGCGTTTTGCACAACAGCTCCTGACACCTATGGAATCCTCGATCCTGACTGACATCTTTCTGCCGGCCTCACTCTTCGTGATCATGCTGGGGATGGGCCTGTCTCTCGTCGTGGCTGATTTCCGTCGCGTATTTGCGTTTCCAAAGGCGGCGGCGATCGGGCTGACCAACCAGCTGCTTGTCGTGCCGCTGGTCAGCTTCGGTCTTTGTCATGTGTTCGCCCTGCCCAATGAGCTGGCCATCGGGATGATGCTCATTGCCGCCTGCCCGGGTGGTGTGACCTCCAACCTGATCAGTCACGTTTCGCGCGGTGACACGGCACTCTCCATCTCACTCACAGCGATGAGCAGCCTCATCACGCTGGTGACGATCCCCCTCTTTGTCGGATTCGCCTTCAGGTATTTCAATGACACCGGCAAGGCAGTAGACGTCGATGAGTTGGGCATGGTCCTGCAGATCCTGGTGATCGTCATCATACCGGTTGCGATGGGCATGGTGATCCGCGCCCGCAGCGAGGCATTTGCACGGCGCATGGACCGGCCGGTGCGGATCTTCTCCGTGGTACTGTTTGTGGCGATCGTGGTCTCGATTGTCATCAGGGAGTGGGAGACCATCGTCGGGTACTTTCCACAGATCGGAGGGGCGACCGTCACACTCAATGTGCTCACCCTGCTCCTTGGCTACTACAGTGCGATCCTCTTCAGACTGCGGCCCAAACAGGCGATCACCATCGCCATCGAATCCGGCATTCAAAACGGCACACTGGCTATTGTGATCGCGGCAACCGTGCTGGCGGATTTCACGCTCTCCATTCCGGCCGGGATCTATAGTCTGATCATGTTCATTTCAGGCGGGGTGATCATGTATTGGTTTGGGAGGGAGAGAGGTCTGCGGTAGACGTCAGATCTTTACTGGAGTTTCGCGCAAAGCACGCAATGAACGCGCAAAGATCGCGGAGAAGCAGTCTGGCAAATCCTCCAACGAGAGAGGGTGGTGGGTTTCTCGCAGATTCCGCTGATTCCGCGGATCAATGACGCCCACTGTCTACTGTCACTTGCCCATGACCCTGTTTCACGCAAAGCACGCAATGAACGGGCAAAGATCGCGGAGAAGCAGTCTGGCAAATCCTCCAACGAGAGAGGGTAGTGGGTTTCTCGCAGATTCCGCTGATTCCGCGGATCAATGACGCCCAGTGTCTCTGTCACGTGCCCATGACCCTGTTTCACGCAAAGCACGCAATGAACGGGCAAAGATCGCGAAGAAGCAGTCTGGCAAATCCTCCAACGAGAGAGGGTGGTGGGTTTCTCGCAGATTCCGCTGATTCCGCGGATCACTGACGCCCACTGTCTCTGTCACTTGCTCATGACCCTGTTTCACGCAAAGGCACGCAATAAACGTGCAAAGATCATGGAGAAGCAGTCTGGCAAATGACTCCAGTGAGAGGGTGGTTGGTTTCTCGCAGATTCCGCAGATGACGCAGATCACCGACAGTTAGTCGTGTGCACTCCTCGTACTGTCGACTGCCTACTGCGTACTGTCCAATGCCCCTAACCCTTCCATTTGGCAATGATCTCCTTTTCCCGTTGCATGAAGGAGTGTTCTCCTCCCAGGATATTGTCTCTTCTTTCTTGCGACACGGCGTCTGAATACCACCATGCCCTGGTAGCGGCTACTGTCTCGGCCAAGGGCCGGAATTGAAGACCCGCTGCGATGGCTTTGCGATTGTCGCTTCTGGACATGCCGGCATACTCGGGTAGCTGGATGACCCACGGCTGGATGCTGATGATCCCGTTTTCCTGCAAAAACTGCAGGTCGTCAATTTGCACAAAGTTGATCGGTGAGTTGTAGCTGGCATGGATGCCATGCGCGAATGCGTTCGTTGTCATTTTGAAGCCGGGACCCGACCCGTTGTAAGTTCCCACTGCTTGATTTTCAGCCAACCGGATCATCCATTCGGCGAGATCTCGCACATCTATGTACTGTACGACTTCATCCGGACGGCCCGGGAGTATGGTGTCTCCGCCTTTTTCCAGCCTGGCCAGCCAGTAAGGGAAGCGATCTGTGCGGTCACCGGGCCCGACGATCAATGTTGGTCTGACAATGATCGACCGGTCCGCTCCAAAATGCCTGATCGTTGCCAGTTCTGAAGTGGCTTTCATCACACCAAACTCGTAGTTGCGCCTTTCCTGCTCACTGGCACCGGGCGGTATTTCGGTGACCAGGGGGCGATCTTCAGAAAAATCCGAGCCTGTGAAAGGGTAGAAGAGGCTGATCGAAGAAGTGTACATATAGTATGCTACACGATCTTTCAGCAGCCGGGCAGTGTC
>JAWWBX010000242.1:0-6819 GCA_033720735.1 Saprospiraceae bacterium | reverse complement strand
TCCCCCGGTATCTGATAGAAAAGCTGTTACGAACCGCAAAACCGAAGAACCGAGGAAGTAAGAAGTGTGAAGTACGGCTGTTATGAACCGCAAAACCGAAGAACCGAGAAACCGAAAAACCGAGCCACCGAGTCACTGACGCACCGACGCACCGACGCACCTCAAAACCGCACCCACTTCTCTTCCGACCGGCTGCTTTCCACCACCGCCTCGACAAAGCGCATGCCGCGCACACCGTCTTCCACAGTTGGGAAATCAAGATAGACCGGATCGACATCTTCGCCGGCAAGCCGGGCATGGATGCACCTGGCCACGTTGCGATAGATATTGGCAAAGGCTTCGATATAGCCCTCGGGATGCCCCGCCGGGATACGGGCATGGGCTGTTGATTCCGGATACAAGCCGGGCGAGGCTGTACGCAACACCTGTATGGGCCGGTCGAGCCACTTGACCCACAGGCTGTTGGGCTCCATCTGGGCCCATTCGATGCTACCGTATTCTCCGTAAGCGCGAATACGCAGATCGTTTTCCTCGCCAGCCGAGATCTGGCTGGCATAGAGCAATCCCCGGGCACCGTTGTCAAAACGCAACAAGACGCTGCCATCGTCATCCAGCAATCGCCCATCCACGTGCGTGTGCAGGTCCGCACATAGCTCGGTGATCTTCAATCCGGTGATGTACTCGGCCAGGTTTTCGGCGTGCGTGCCGATGTCGCCCATGGCCCCGGCCAGACCCGAGCGCGCGGGGTCGGTGCGCCAACTGGCCTGCTTCTGGTCCTCATCCTCGAGTTTGGTACTCAGCCAGCCCTGCGGGTACTCGACAACGATCCTGCGCACTCGGCCAAACTCCCCGTTGCGGAACATCGCCCGCGCCTGCTTGACCATTGGGTAGCCGGTGTAGTTATGGGTCAGGGCAAAGATCTGCCCGCTTGATTTGACCAGTGCTGCCAGTTCATGCGCTTCGTCCATCGTCAGGCACAGTGGCTTGTCACAAATCACGTGAAAACCATGTTCCAGGGCCATTTTCGCCGGCCCGAAGTGCATGTGATTGGGGGTGACGATCGACACGAAATCCATCCGCGTTTCCGCTGGCAGCTGCGCCTCTGTCTCGATCATTTCCTGGTAGCTGCCATAGACACGTGCCGGGTCAAGGTACAGGTCTTCGCCCGACAAGCGTGACTTCTCCGGATTGCTGCTGAAGGCGCCGCAGACCAGGTCGATCTGCCCGTCGAGTGCAGCAGCCATCCGGTGCACGGCTCCAATAAAGGCGCCCCGGCCGCCGCCCACCATTCCCATTCTGACTTTTCTGCTCATAGAGGGAAGATAGAAGATTGTACTGAGAGCTCAACCCGCCTGCTTGCCCTCCACCGATGACAAAACAAGAAAGGGCATGACCTTGCGGCCATGCCCTTGTTGGTCATCACTTATTAACGCCCCGAATTACTGCGGTACGTTGCTCGGGTTGAGCAGATCGTAGAACTGACCCAACCTGGGCAGGAGCAGGATCCTGGTGCGTCGGTTGATCGAGCGATTGTCTGCCGTGTCGTTGGAGACCAGCGGATTGAATTCGCCGCGACCAGCTGCGACCAGCTGAGCCGGGTCGACGCCATACCTGTCTTGCAACACACGCACTACGGCCGTTGCCCGGTGCACGCTCAGGTCCCAGTTGTCCTTGTTGCACGCGTTGCTGATCGGCACGTTGTCAGTATGCCCTTCGACCATTACTTCCAGTTCCGGTCGTGACTGTACGATCTGTGCGATCTTGCCGAGCACTTCATCCGCACGGGGGGTGATATTGGCGCTGCCGCTCTGGTAGAGCATCTTGTCCGACAGGCTCACATAGACCACCGTCTTGTCGACCTTGACCTCGACATCTTCATCATCGATGCCGTCCTTCAACACGCGTGTCAGATTGAGCGCCAGGGCGAGGTTCAGTGAATCGGCCTTTGATTTTGCATTCTGCAAACGCATGATATAACTCTCCTTCCGCTCGAGTTGACTGAGCGTTTCTTTCATGTTTTCCGTAGCGGCTTTTGACAGGACCGTCAGATCACCCACCTGGACCAGCTGGTTGGCCAGTTGCTCGCGCAGGTCGGCAATTTGCCGGCGCAGATCGGCGAGCTGGTCTTCACGAGCCTGCAGCGTTGCCCGCATGGCGCCCAGATCTGTGTTCAACTTGTCTTTCTCTGTCTGGCAGGTGTTCAGTCTGGCAGTGGTGCTGCGCAGCGTCGTCTCGCATTGGCTGAGCGACGCCTGTGCTTCGTCGAGCGATAACTGCAACTCGCTTTGCATTTGGGTAAATTTCTTGGTGCTTACGCAGGAAACCGTGGTGACCGCCAACAAGGCAATCATCCAAAATCTAACAGCTTTGATCATTGGAGATAAGTGTTTTGATAGTGAATACGCCCTGATTGCGTTCAACAGGGGCATAGCGAATTCAAAATGAATCGACGTATTACGTAAAGGCCGGATAAAAAGTTTCATGTACTGACAAAATTATTCTAAAGTCAGTACAACCGCTTGTCCTCCTTGTCTGTCCAGTGGTTGAACAAGTCCAGGGCCTCCTCGCGGCAGATCTGGGTGATCGGGATCTGGCGCTCGGTAAGAGGCGTGCTCATCTCTTCGTAAATATGATCGTCATCAAAGTCGATGGCAGCAGCATCACGACGTGAAGCGGCAAAATAGATCTGCTTGGGCCGTGCCCAATAGATCGCTCCCAGGCACATGGGACAGGGCTCACAGGAGGTGTAGATGACACAATCGTCGAGTTGAAAGGTGCCCAGGCGGGCACACGCATCACGAATCGCTGTGACTTCAGCATGTGCGGTGGGGTCATTGGTTGATGTCACCTTGTTCCAGCCGCGACCGACCACCTCGCCGTTACGGACGACCACAGCACCGAAGGGCCCGCCGATGTTGTTGAGGACGCCGTTGCGGCCCAGTTCAATGGCCATGCGCATGAACTTCTCATGTTCGCTCATGGATCATAAGTTAGGACTCGTGCGGCCGGTTGGCAAATCTTTGTTCTTTTCCCGGATGATCTCCGCAGCAATGCTGACGGCAATCTCCCCGGCGGTCTTGCTCAGAATCGGCAGTCCGATCGGGGCATGGACATGCGCGTAGGCTTGCGGATCGACCCCCTCTCGCTCCCAATCCTCTTTCATTTGTGCGATCTTCTGATCACTCCCCATCATGCCGATATATCTGAACCTGCGTCCCATCAGTTGCTCAAGGACCAGCTTGTCGGTCCGGTAGCCGAAGGTCATGATCACCACATAATCGTCTTCATTTGCTGACAACACGCCTCCGATCTGGTGGTACTCGACGATGTGTTTTTCGTGAGCGAAGACATTCTGTTCCAGAGTGTTGAGTTGCGAGCGATCGTCGTAGATCAGCGCGTAGAATCCCAGCCCCGCCATGAGTTCGGACAACGCCAGCCCGACGTGTCCCGCGCCAATGATGTGGACCCGGGGCCGGACACCGATGACTTCACTGTATTCCCAGTCCGTGAGTGAGACAAAATGCAATCCATCCCGCGTTACGAGATCCTCCGAACAGGTCAGCCCAGAGGGACCCAGGACCAGTCGGACCGGTTGCTCGCCCTGGCAGGCGGTCAGCAGATTGTGCACAGTCTGCAGATCGTGGGGCGCCACTGGCACCAGTGCGACGTATTGCGAGCCTGAACAGATCATCCCCGACCGGTCGGTGGGATGATCTTTAGTGTGGTGCTGCTCCTTGAGGATGATATCGGTGATCCGGCTGGCAAGTTGCGCTTTGGCTAACTCCACCAGTTTGTGTTCCATGATCCCCCCGCCGATCGTTCCGCGGATGTTGCCGTCGGCAAGGACACACATAGCAAATCCACGCCGTCCGGGCGAACTGCCCTCACTTTTGAGGACATACAGCAACATGGCACGGCTGCCTTCACTGAGTACAGCCTCCAATTGTTCCCATACCACGCAGCGACTAGCCCGCATCTTGTCGGTTTTGCAGAATTTGTTTGAAGGAACGCGAACGCAGTTCATCCACGGTCAGGCCTGTCGACTCCACTTCATCAAGGGTAATGGCGCCGCAATTGAGTGCCCTCAGAAAATAGTTGAGCAGGCCCTGCCCGGTGGCCGCGTCGTCAAAGACATCACCGATCAGGGTCGCACGTGCGGCACTTTCCACAAAGGTCCGCAGGCGCTGAGCTGCGTCACTATAACTTTCGAGAAAGAACGCGTAGACGGCAGCGTAACGGGTGGGCAATTGGGCGGGGTTGAGATCCCAACCCTGGTAGTATCCGTTCCACAGCGAATGTCGGACATGATCGTAACCTTTCTTCCAGGCCCGGTGGACCACCACCCGATTCTCCGCAAGCTGTTCTTCCGTGAGGTCCTCCCCGCGATGGGGGCCGATGGGCATCGTGTTGGTCGCACCATCTGACAGCCAGATACCCGTGTGCGCCAGAGCGACTTTGGTCATGTGATGGGCAAAATCACATACCGGATGATCCATCTCCTGGTACATGGCCGTGATCCCGCAGGACGCGGTGTAGTCGTATGTGCCAAAGTGTGTCGCGATACATCTGCCACGTCCTGCCCTGACGAACCGCAGTAACGGGTTGATCCCCTGGTCGTCCATGATCGACTGTGTCGTTTCGACCATGATCTCAAACCGCAGGCTGTTCGGCTTGAGGTTGAGTGCGGATTCCAGAGCTTCGAAGGCATCAACCAGCGCTGTCACATGGGCCGGAATCGTGACCTTGGGGAGCATCACCACGAAATTGTCAGGCAGGACACTGCCAGTCTGCCCGGTGAGTTCCGTCAGGAACATGTCCAGGGTGCGTAGTCCTCGCGCTTTCATTTCCTCGGAAAACGGCTTGATCCGAATACCGATAAACGGCGGCAAGGTACCCTCCTGCATGCCGTCCGCCACCTCACGGGCTGCCTGTACGGCTATTTCATCTTCCTCGCGATCGGAGCGATTGCCGAAGCCATCCTCAAAGTCGATCCGGAAGTCTTCGACAGGCTCAAACTCCAGCTTGCGGATCACCTTGTGATAGACATCATGAGAAAGTGCTGCCGGATGTCCGGCGCGCGCTGCAGGGTCGAGTTGATCCAGGGTACTGCTGATCTTCGCCGGATCGCCCGATAACTGCTCTGCCCCGCGCACGCCGAAAGCCTTCCCAAACGCCACAAAGTCGGGGGCGTAAACTCGGAGGGTGGACAACGCCTTGCGCCCAAGGGCCGCAGCCGTATCATGTTTGAATAAATGCGCACCCCCGTAGACCGTATGCACAGGTTGCCGGTCCGGCCGTTCGCCCGGGTACACCGCTCGGAATGCGGCATTGGCTTCGCTCAATCGGCGCGAGATGTCATTGAGTGTGGCAGCCGGAAGGGAGTGCCGTGTCATGACCCGCGATAAGTGGTATAACCAAATGGATTGAGAAGCAGCGGGACGTGGTAATGCCGGTCGGCCTGTGTCCGGAACTGGATCTCTACCAACGGGTAAAAGCTTTCCTGGTCATGTCGTTCAAAGTAGGTATGTGTCTGAAATGTGAGCTGGAACCGTCCCGGCGGCAAGGTGCGCCCCGGCGGCAACAGGTCCTCGATCCGTCCGTCAAGGTCGGTGACCCCTTGCGTCAGCATGACCCATCGCCCCTCCTGCCCGGCATGGAGGGTGACAGGCACCCCTGCAGCAGGCATGCCGCGCGAAGTATCGAGAATGTGGGTGGTGATGAGGCCGCGACCGACCACATCGCGTACGCTATGCTCAAATAATTTGCCGAGGCGCAACCCCGAGATCTTGGCTTGCTCACCCATCGCAACCCGAATCTCGTCGTCGGGGTGGTTTTCCAGCCGCTCGCTGATCAGGGTCAGCATTTCGAGAGCCGATTTACCTGTGGCACTCACAATAAAGATGTAGCCAAACTTTTCCTCGTACACTTCGTTGGCTTCGGCCAGCGCTTCCAGGAGTTCGCGCGGGGCGCCTCGGACCTGGCCCTGCTCGCTGTCTGCCATTGCAGCGGAAGCTCCAAAACGCGCTTCGAGACTTTCGAGATCACCGATCCTGGGATGATGACCAAAGGCTTCGATCCAGTCCTGACGGTGACACCGCTCGTACCATGTATGCAGGGCTGCACGGTGTAGCGCGGCCATATCATCGAACGGACGACTGTTGAGCATCAGGTCGCACCAGTGCTGCGAGCCGCAGCATTGCATCAGTGCTTCCCGGGCAGCCTGCTCGTCGAGTTGATGAAAGGTGTTCAGGTCCATCGGCACATATTACTCCAAAAGCTACAAAAATTCATCTGCCAAAGTGATCGGTGGTAGTTGCAGGTCTATTCGATCGGTGCGCCCTGCTCGACCCAGCAGCGCAAGGCTTCGCGCTCTTCAGGCGTCATATTGGTCTTGTTGTTTTGCGGCATGGTCTCGGTATAGTAGACCCGTTGCAGGATCTTGTCTTTCATTTTGACGATATCCGCGGGCGTATCATACACGACACCGTTGGGGGGAGAGGTCCAGACCTCGTCGGTCGGTTTCGAAGAATGGCATGAGATGCACCGGTCATTAACGATGTTGAGGACCTCGGTGATCGTCACCTGTGAGGTGCAGGGACCGCCTTTCGGCTGAGGCGCCGACACGAAGGCCACCGCAAGCAACAGCAGGATGGAGACTGGCAACACCCAGACCGATTGCTGGCCGCGTTCACGGAGATTCAGGTAGTGCTTGACGCCGACACTGGCCAGTGTAAGTCCGGCCAGAATGGCCCACGGTTGTGCGTGACCGAAGGTGCTCGGGAAATGGTTGCTGATCATGACAAACAGCACTGGTAAGGT
>JAWWBX010000241.1:0-6845 GCA_033720735.1 Saprospiraceae bacterium | reverse complement strand
TCGTTGTGTCCGCCGTAGTGAAATTGTTCTTCAGATAGCACCACCCTGATGACAAGGACACCTGAGCAGATGAACAAATCCAGATTGGCGAATCGGCAAATCGGCAGATCGTTTCGTGTTCCGCGTTTCGCGTTTTGCGAGGCAGGAGTTTAACGACATCCGCCCTCCGCTGTGTTCGCTGTGTCCGCCGTGGTGAAATTGTTCTTCAGATAGCACCACCCTGATGACAAGGACACCTGAGCAGATGAACAAGTCCAGCTTGGCAAATCGGCAAATTCTGTGCAACCTCCTGCGATACCTGGCGTTTCTACTCCGATGAATCTTGTTTCCTTTCGGCCTGTGCGCGTCTTGCTGGCCTATAGTGTGGCCTTACGCATCCTTCTAAGCTATTACATTCTCTTCCGGTTGCGCCGCTGGTATCGTCCTGAACGGTTCGAGCGCCAGCTGCACCGGCTACACCATCGCAATGCAGGCCGGATCAAGCGCATGATCGTGCGCCTCAACGGTCTGTTTATCAAAGTGGGGCAGCTGATCTCATCGATGGGCAAGCTCATGCCTGAGGAATACAAGGTGCTGCTCGAGGACCTCCAGGACCGGGCACCGGCGCGAGATGTCCGTTCAGTAGCAGCAACCATCCGCCAGGAGTTGGGCGCATCACCCGAAGTATTGTTCAGCGTGTTTGAAGCACAACCGGCAGCCTCGGCGTCGATTGCGCAGGTGCACAAGGCACAACTCAGGACCGGAGAGTGGGTCGCTGTCAAGGTCAGGCACGCTGATATCGAGCGCATTGCACAGATCGACCTGGCCATTGTACGCCGCCTCGTCGGAATTGCCAGCCGCCTGTTCCGGATCGAAGGTATGGATCACCTGTACACCCAGCTCGCGGAAATGGTCGGCAGGGAACTGGACTTTACCCAGGAACGGGCGGCCCAGGATCGACTGAAAACACTGCTGCACCAGGATGGGCACCTCGTGGTGCCCGAGGTTTTCGCTGCCTTGTCGTCCTCTTCGATCCTGACGACCAGGTGGTACGATGGCACCAAGGTGAGCAATGTTCCGGCTCTGGTGGCGGCGGGCCTGGAGCCCGGAGACGTGGTTGCGCGTATTTTGCAGGCCTTCTGCCAAATGATCTTCCTGCATGGCTACTTCCATGCCGACCCGCATCCTGGCAACTTCCTGGTGGCACAAAGTGGCCAGATTGTCTTGCTCGATTTTGGCGCCGTGGGCAAAGTGAGTGAAAGCTTCCGCGCTGGCATTCCGGTGATGATCGAGGCGGCCATCGCCGATGATGTCGACACCCTGATCGCACAGGGCCGCACCTTGGGATTTCTTGCCAATGGCGAGGAGGCTGAAGCCATCGCACGGGAGGTCTTCACGGCCTTGCGCACATTTCTCATCGATGAACTGAAAGTGTCGGACCTCAACCTGCAGGATGTCGATATCGATCCCTTCAACAACAGCCTGGTTGCCTTGCTCAGGAAGGTTGGTATGCGAAAGGCGGCTTCGGCATTCCGGATCCCGCAGGACTGGATCCTCCTCAACCGGACCGGAACACTACTCCTCGGGCTGTGTGCAACCATCGATCCCGGAACCAATCCACTGGTCATCGTCCGGGACTATCTGCGGCGCCATGTTTTCCTGCACAACCGGCGCAGCGCCTGGCGCATCGTCAGCTCCATCCTGAGGGACAGGGCAAAACAAACTGTTGGCCAGGGTTTGCAATACCTGCAGGCCCTCCGCAGATCGGCAGCTGCCGCTGTGGTGTCTGGTTTCACTGTTGTCGGGCAGTGGATTGGGGAGTTCATTTAAAGTTTAAGGTTTAAGGTTTAAAGTTTAAAGTTTCGTGTCCCAGGCGACTTGGGCGAATCGGCGAATCGGCAGATCGGCGAATTGTCAAATCGGCGGATCGTTCCGTGTTCTGCGTTTCGTGTTGTGCAAGAGGACGAATTCTACAATCCTCAAATCCTCGAATCCTCAAATCCTTAACGCAGACTATCATATGACAAAACAACGTTACATTACCGCCTGATCCCAAACGAACGCTTTGACTGTATGCTCGAACGCTTTCGCGCATTACCGCTGAAACATAAAATCGCATGGATCGCTGGCGCAGCAATCGCCCTGCCGGCGTTCTTTCTCCTCACCCTCTTCCTGCTGGTGCGCCTGGAGGTGGTGGACAAACTGCCCTCGTCTGCCGAGATCGCCTCGATCCAGAACCCTAACGCCACTGCCCTGTATGCCGCTGACGGTCAATTGATCGGCAAGTACTATGTGGAGAACCGCACCGACCTCGAGTGGGATCAACTCAATGATTTTTACAAGCATGCCCTCATCGCGACCGAGGACGTCCGCTTTTACAAGCACAATGGAGTTGACCTGCGCAGCCTGGGACGTGTGGCCATCAAGACCGTGCTGCTCCAGCAATCGACGGGTGGGGGAAGTACCTTGACCCAGCAACTGGCCAAGAACGTCTTCAAACGACGCAGTTATCGTGTGTTCGGCATGCTCATTAACAAGTTTCGTGAAATGTGCATTGCCCGACGACTCGAGGCGGCCTATGAAAAGGACGACATCCTGCTGATGTACACCAATACCGTTTCGTTCGGGGAGTTGGCCTTCGGGCTGGCGACGGCCTCGGAGCGGTTTTTCAACAAAGCGCCTGAAGACCTCCTCCTGGAAGAAGCGGCGACCCTCGTGGGCATGCTCAAGGCACCGACGTACTATAGTCCCCGCAACCATCCCGAGCGTGCCCGCGAACGTCGCAACGTGGTCCTGCGGCAAATGGCACGCTACGACTACATCACCCCGGCGGTCGCTGCCGAGCTGTCAGAACTGCCCCTGGAGATCGACTACCAGCCACCTACACGCACCGGTGAGCAGGCGCGGTACTTCAAGCGCTACGTCAGCAAGGAATTCGAACACTGGAGCAAAGGGACGAGCAAGCCTGACGGCAGCAAGTACAACCTCTACCGCGACGGGCTAAAGATCTACACCTCGCTCGATCTGGACCTGCAGAAAGAGGCCGAGCGCCAGATGGAGCGCCATATGCAGAAGCTGCAGCGCATTTTTGAGGAGAGTTGGCAGGGCGGGCGCATGTTTGGCCCTGACACGCGCATCATTGACGATGGCATCCGCGCCGACCCGCTCTATCAACGACTGAAGAAGGAAGGAAAGAACAAGCAGGAGCTGCTCGATGCGTTCACCTCGCCGGCCAGCCGGTTTTTCTGGACCTGGGATGGGGGGGAAGAGCGGCGTACCACCAAGATCGACTCGATCAAGCACTACCTCAGCCTGCTGCACGCCGGCATCCTGGCGGTCGACCCAGGCACCGGTGAGATCCGGACCTGGGTGGGCGGCAACGATTACGGCCGCTTCCAGTGGGACAACGTGATCGCGCCTCGCCAGGTGGGCTCGCTGTTCAAACCCATCGTCTATCTGGCAGCGCTGGAGCAGGGGATCGGGCCGTGCGACTACTACGAGAATGAGCGCCAGGTCTACGAGGACTGGAAGGACTGGTCCCCGCAGAATTCGGACGGTGAGTACGGAGGCCACATGCCGGTGGCAGCCGCGCTGGCGCACTCTGTCAACACCATCTCCGTCCAAATCCTCTTCGAGGCCGGCCTTCCGGCCGTGATGGACATGGCCCAGCGGCTCGGGATCCGCAGCCCGCTTGCCAAGGTGCCGTCGATCGTGCTCGGCACTTCCGACATCTCGCTCTACGAAATGGTCCGTGCCTACAGTGTGTTTGCCAACGACGGCTATCAGCGTGAGCTGTACACCATCCGCCGGATCGAGGACCATGCCGGCAACGTCCTGTATGAGGCCCCGGCACTGGAAGCCACTGAACGTGTGATCGATCCGGAGCACATCGCGACCCTCAATGCCATGCTCAGCAAGGTTACCTCGGAGGGGACGGGCAGCCGCCTGCGCCAGAATTACGACATTCCCTTTGCCATCATGGGCAAGACCGGTACTACGCAAAATCAGAGCGACGGCCTCTTCATCGGCTATACCGACGGTCTCCTGATCGGCGCGTGGGTGGGCGCGATGGACCGGCGTATCCATTTCCGCAACCTGGGCACGGGCTCAGGCGGACGCACCGCCTTGCCGCTGGTGGGTGCACTGTTTGAGTTTGCTGCCGACCAGGGATATCGCCCCAGGAACCGGACCGTGACCATCGACTTCGATTGCCCCACCCACCTGCCGGATGAAGACTACGCCCTGCTCGAGATTCTGCGCATTGAGGACCTCATCGATGCGTTGCAGGACAGCCGCCGTGACGATCTGAAGGACGCCCGGCGTGAGCGTTCACGCATCTCCAAACGTGACAACCGGGACGCCTGGGAGGATGCGGATGCCCGCCACGACAGCATCAAGGATGTCACCCGCGAGCAGCTCGAGGAGTTGTACCGGCAGCTTAAGCAATGGAGACGGGTCGTGAAGGAGCTGGAACGGAAGGTGGGGGAGAGGATCTGAGTAATGCGTGTTTTCGTCGAGGCTGCATTCAACGTTCATTCAGAAACACTCCAGGTTCAAAACCTTCTATCCTGAATCGCACGCCCTTCTCTTCCCGGAAGTACTGAACCATAAATCGCATGATCTGCACGGAAATCTTGTCGAGGACCGTTTGAACAAGGGAATGCCTGTCTTCGAGCTTTTCGACCAAGCCGAACACCCGCAGAACAGCTCCTGGGAGTACCCTTGCGAGGCAACCAGGTGCCGGGGCGACTCCGATCATGGAGGCGAGCTCGTTTCCGGCAAGGTACTGGATGAGTAGCTGAGGCGCGGCATCAAACCGTTCTTTGGGGATGGCCTGCTTGCCGAAGTCGACCAGTGCCGCTGCGAGGTGCTTTCCAGGTTGATTCTCATGCGCTTCCCGGGCGACAAATGCATCAAGTAGAGAGCGGGCCGACGGAATATCGGCTGGCAGGCCGTCATCCGATACACCAAGGAGTGTTCCGATCACCTGCCATCGGTGCAGATAGGCCATTTGCCGGTCACCACTTTCCTCGATCCCAAACTGCTGCAGACCATCAATGAGGGCAATGCTGAAGGTCATCAACGTGCCTGCCATATGCAGTTGGTTGACGGGCAATCCATGTTTGTCCGTGTCCCAACCGCCGGCCTGGACAAACTGGCGGATCGATGCGTGGATGAGCCGGACCTTCTGGATGGCCTCGAACCCGCGACTTCCCGGCGTGTCAAACGCATCTTTGGACATCACATCGAGAAGAAATTGGCCTGTCTCGGCAATTCGTCGGGAGAAGACCCGGAGGCTCTCGGCATCGTGAGCGAGTCGCCCGGTGCGGGTGAGCACCAACGCGCCGTCACCACATGCGTAAAGGATCGGCAGGGACTTGAAATAGAGGAGCAGCAACCACTTTGGTCCGTGGTCGACGAAGTAGTCGTGGGCCGTCTGCATCAAATCAGGATCTGCCCACTCCGGCAGTTGTGAGGTAGCTTGCAAGAACGGTCGCACAGACTCCGGGATGTCCTGTACCGGCATCCGGATGTTGGTGATGAGGGTGTGAAAGAAGGCATGTACCGCTTCAGCACCTTTCTCTTCTACGAGACGCTGAATGATCGCATCGGCAGGAGGGTCGCCGATCGTTTTCATTTTGGTCAGGAGCAGGTCAGACCATTCGGTGCGGGGCATTGAATGAGATTCCAGGTGTAAAAATGGCAGTCAGTGAGATCCACACTTGGTCCGCCAGATGGAATACGACTCCCTACCCGATCACCTCCTGTTCATACACTTCCTGCGCCGCCGTCGCAAATGGCTGGTTGTAGTACCGTTTGCCAGTCGCTTTGTACATCGCATTCGCCAGTGCACCGACCGCCGGAGGCAGCCCGGGTTCGCCGAGTCCGGTGGGGTGGATTTCGTTCTCCACAAAATGGACCTCGATCTCCCTGGGGGCCTGGTGGTGGCGCACCAGCTGGTACTTGTCAAAGTTGTTGGTGACGGAGGCACCGTTCATGAATTTCAGCTCGCTGTACATGGCATGGCCGATGCCATCCACAACGCCGCCCTCGATCATGTTGACCGCGCCCTCGTAGTTGACGACAATCCCGCAATCGACAGCGCACCACACCTTCTGCACCACCGGTTTGTTGTTTTCCATGACCAGGTCCAGCACCTGTGCAACGTAGGTGTTGTGGCAGAAGTACGCTGCAAAGCCGCGATGGACACCAGGTGTATCGGTGCCCCAGCCGGATTTTTCCTTCACGAGTTCAATGACCCCTGCATAGCGCTCGGCGTCGTACTCATTGCTCTCACCGACCGGGTTGGTCTTGGCGCGCTCAAACATGGCCAGCAGCATCTCGACCGGGTCCTTGCCGGCGATCTCGGCCACTTCATCCAGGAAGCAGGCCTCGGCGCCCGCGGAAAAGTGTGAGCGCGGTGCTCTCCATGCCGCCGTGGTGATATTGGTCGGAGATTGCAGTTTGGTGGCTGAGTAGTTGTCCAGCGTACCTGCCGGGAAACGATTCGGGAAGATCGCGCCGGAATTAAACCCGACACCGCGTGCCGACCAGGCGATGAGGTCGTTGTTCTCGTCCAATGCCGCCTTGTACGTCGACCGGTAGGCCGGCCGGTACATGCCGTAAGTCATGTCGTCTTCACGCGTGTAGATCAGTTTGACTGGCGCTCCCACCTGGCGGGAGATGGCTGCTGCTTCCAGCCCGAAATGCACGTACAGGCGCCGGCCAAAGCCACCGCCGATGCGGGTGAGATCCACCGAGATGTTTTCCTCCGGCATGTCCAGCAGTTTGGCTGCCGCCCGCCGTAGCGAGTTTGGCGTTTGAGTCGGGCCGATCAATTCAGCCTTGTCCTCCGTCACATGTGC
>JAWWBX010000240.1:0-6859 GCA_033720735.1 Saprospiraceae bacterium | reverse complement strand
CATGTTGGTATCTTTTTTCGACAAGGCGTCCAAGGATACCCTCAAGATCGATCTCTGGACCAAAGAGATGCAGGTTGCGGAAATGGACAGGTTTATTTACCACAGCATCAAGGCGATGGCCGACACCTACTACAAGTCTACGGGCAATCGCCAGCTGGCCAGCGCGATGCAACAGTTTGCCACCTATTTCGGTGAAGAAGCAGAGATCATCCCGCGTCAGGAATCCTGATCGAGCCGGATCCGCTGCGGATGCGTGTACACATTGAAGCCGTGGTCACGCATGAAGGCCACCAGGGTCATGTCGCTGCGTTCCGCCAATTCAATCGCCAGAGAACTCGGAGCCCCGACCGCCACGAAGAGAGGCACACCCGCCACAACGGCTTTCTGGATCAGTTCGAACCCGGCGCGCCCCGAGACCATGACCACAGAATTTGACAGGGGGAGCAAGCTTTGCTGCCCGGCCCAACCGATCAGCTTGTCGACAGCGTTGTGTCTGCCAACATCCTCACGCGTACATGCGACCTGTCCGTTCAGGTCGAAAAGGGCGGCAGCGTGAATGCCGCCGGTCAGGTCAAAGGCGTGCTGGGCCTGCCGCATCCTGTCCGACATCTGCATGAGGACTTTTTCGGAGATCACGGGGACTGCAGGGTCAAGGCGGTATGCCGAGACCTGGTGTACCATGTCGATCGACGCCTTGCCACAGACGCCACAGCTCGAAGACGTGTAGAAATGCCGCTGCTGGCGGTCGGGCAGGAACACGAGATCTGGATCCAGGAGTGCGGTCACAGTATGATCCTCGCTGCTTTCCGGTCGTTCGAAGCCGGCCACCTGTTCCGGCCGGTCGATGATCCCTTCCGTAAAGAGAAATCCACGGATCAGGTCTTCGTCATGTCCAGGGGTGCGCATGGTAACGGCCAGCGTGTAGCGCTCACGTCGTGCAGCAGGCCCGTACTCCAGTTTGATCTCCAACGGTTCTTCCAGGACCACGTGATCGTCGATCTCAACCGAGCGGGCGTGCCGCCTCTGCAGGATACGTCGTTGTTCAGCGAAGTGTGACATGACAGCAAATGTCTGGTGTCAAAGATACGCACCGGCGCGAAGCATGCTCCGGCTAGAACAACCCGACAATATTGCCCTCGGAATCGATGTCGATATTCTCTGCTGCGGGCACCGACGGCAGGCCAGGCATCCGCATGATATCACCGGTAATGGGCACCACGAAGCCCGCTCCCGCCGCAATCTCGATCTCCCGTACGGTGATCTCGAAACCACTGGGACGGCCAAGCAATTTCGGGTCGTCAGAGAGCGATTTTTGCGTTTTGGCGATGCAAACCGGCAGACCTTCAAGTCCGAGTCGCGAGATCCGGCGCAGGTTCATTCTGGCCTTTGGCGCATAGTTGACGCCATCTGCGCCGTAGATCCTGGTGGCAACGGCGGCGATCTTCTCTTCGATCGGCTGATCCCATTGGTAGATAGGCGTGAATGGCTTGTCGTTCTTGTCTGCAATCGCTGTGACCACCTCAGCCAGGTCGGTCGTGCCCGCGCCGCCCTTGCCCCAGACATCGGAGGGGACGGCAGGTATCCCCAACTCGCGACACCTGTCGACCACGCATTGGATCTCTTCATCCGAATCCGAGGTGAACTGGTTGACAGCAACCACCGGCGGGATGCCAAATTGCTGAATGTTCTCCAGGTGCTTTTCCATGTTGGCCATGCCCTTCCGCACGGCGTCCACGTTGGGGGTTTTGAGATCGTCGAGCGCCACGCCACCGTGGTACTTGATCGCCCGGATCGTGGCCACCAGTACCACCGCGTTGGGTGAGAGGCCGGCACTCACGCATTTGATATCAAGGAACTTCTCAGCACCCAGGTCGCAGCCAAATCCTGCCTCGGTGACAACATAGTCGGAGAGGGACATACCCATGCGTGTGCCGATCACCGTATTGGTGCCCTGGGCGATATTGGCAAAAGGACCTCCATGGATGATCGCCGGGGTACCCTCCAGGGTCTGTACAAGGTTGGGCTTGATCGCGTCCTTGAGCAAGGCGGTCATCGCGCCCTGGGCCTTCAGGTCACGCGCGTACACTGGCGAGTTGTCCTGGCGGAAGCCGATCAGGATGTTGCCGAGACGTCGTTTCAGGTCATCGATGTCATTGGACAGGCAGAGGATCGCCATGATCTCCGATGCCGCGGTGATGTCAAACCCGGTTTCACGCGGTACGCCTGATCCGGTTCCACCGAGACCGATCACGATGTCACGCAATGATCTGTCGTTCATATCCATCACCCGCTTCCAGACCACGGTGCGCGGATCGATGCCAAGCGAGAACTTCTTGTTCTGGAGGTTATTGTCCACAAGGGCAGCAAGCAGGTTGTGGGCTTTCTCAACAGCCGAAAAGTCTCCTGTGAAATGCAGGTTGATCGCCTCCATCGGGATGACCTGGGACCATCCTCCGCCGGCCGCACCGCCCTTGATCCCGAAGACGGGCCCCAGCGAAGGTTCTCTGAGGACCACCGTCGATTGCTTGCCAATTTTGTTGATGCCCTGGGTCAGTCCGATCGAGACGGTCGTTTTGCCTTCTCCCGCCGGGGTTGGTGAGATCCCGGTCACCAGGATCAGTTTTGATCGGGAGATGCGGTCATGGTCGATCAGATTGAGCGGCAACTTGGCTTTGTCATGGCCGTACTTTTCCAGTTGCTCAGGGGAGATGCCCAGTTGGGCCGCAATGTCTTCAATGGGTTTGGGCGTAACGGAACGGGCGATGTCAAGATCAGTCATGGTCGTTGTATCCAGGTTTTTGTTCGTATCAAATGCGTTTGTCTGCAAATTTCAGTCCATTCCGGCCTTCTCCCCGGCCTCGTCTGGCAGGCGCGGATGCGGTTTGCCGCGTTGCACCAGTCCGTAGCTGATCTGTCCGGCAAAATGATCCGGGAAGTCCGACATGCCGGGAAAGCCCAGCTTGATGTCGCGCCCTTCATGCGGCACATATGCGGTGCCAAAGAGCCAATCCCAAATGCTCAGGGAGAGACCGAAGTTCATCCCGTACCGGCGATCTTCCGGGAAGGCATAGGCATGATGCCAGATATGCATTTCCGGGCTGTTGAACAGATACTTCATGACCGGACCAAGAACCACGGAAGTGGCCAGCGCCGTGATCAGGACAATCGCCGTTGTCTCAAGCCAACCGGAGGGATTGAATAAAGCCACATCGAAATAACCGAAGGCGAAGACAACGCCCAGCAGGAGGCCCGGCACCAGGGCGCTGACGTATCCCGACACCGAGATATTCGAATGGTTGTAGTGGCCGATCACCAGGGCGAAAATGTGAATGACGAAGAAATCATAGAGGCCAATGCCCAGCAAAGCGAGCGGAATATACTCAATCGTGCGGTACACGACCGTCTCCATCCAGTGAAAGCGCAGGTGCGCCGCAAAGCCCATCTGCTCTACCGAATGATGCACTTTGTGAAACTCCCACAACCGGTCCGACCGATGCAGGAGCTGATGCACCAGCCACTGTACAAAGTCCCGGACGACAAAGCCGGTCAGGAGGATCGCCCACATGGGCCAGTTGCGCATCGGGTTGGCGGCCTGCAGATCAAACCCGGTCAGGGCAATGATGCCATCGTTAAACAGGTCGACGACGACGTCACTCGCGGCGTTGTAGATGATGAGGGAAAACAGGAAGAAATTGAAGAACATGTAAAAGGCGTCGAGCCAGAAATCCTTGCGGAATTTCGGCTGGTCGGCGCGCCACGGGCGGATCCACTCAATACCCAGGAAAAACAGCGAAACGAGCAGGAGCCAATAGAAGTAGTTGTGCAACGAAGGGTGTGTGATCTCGTGCCACAGGTAGTTGGCATAGTTCTGATACCCTTCTACGAACACCTTCAGGATGCCGTCCATGGCCGCAAGATAGGTATTGCACCACGTCTCGCCGAAAGCTGGCAAAGCATTTCATATCGCAATTTTCTTTCATACATTTGGGCGTCGATCTCACCGTGATATGGATTTTTCGTCAGTCGATGTGCGTGCGATGCTGAAGGCGTCGATGCCGGTGCGCTTTGCCGATATCAGTCCCTTCGACTTCGAGGATTTCGTCGCCGAACTCTTTCGCAAGGATGGATACCAGGTCGAACAGACGCCGTATTCGGGAGATTTTGGCGCAGACCTGGTGGTCCGCAAGGACGGTGGATTGACGGTCGTGCAAGTCAAACGCTACGGTCAGGAAACACCGGTTGGTGTATCAGACATCAATCAGGTCATCGGGGCACAGAGCTACTACGAGGCATCGGGAGCTTTGGTGATTACCACCTCACAGTTTACGCAGGGAGCCATCCAGCTGGCGCGTCAGGCATCGGTGCATTTATGGGACTGGGCGCGGCTCGAACGCTACATTTGCCAGATCTTTCTGGACGGGGAGGATTACTACGCATTCTACCGCGACGAGACTGGAACGGAGCAATTGGCAGAGCCCCGATTCGCGCTGCATTTTCAGCGCCTCGAGCTGGACGAGACCTACGAGGGACGCCCGGCCATCACTACCCACATCGGCCTTGAAAACCGGACTGGAGAGAATGCCTATATCCACCTCGAACTACCGCTGGTGGTCAACAAAGCCCAACGCCAGGTACGGGCCATCGCCTGGCGCCCCGATTTCTTTCACGAGGGACTGCTGGTAGCGGGCGCTACGGCTGAGGTAGCCTGTTTCTTTGCACGTGAGCAATTGGAGGCGGTGAAACCCGGTGACCGGATGGTGCTGCGTATCCACGTTCGCGGCTATCCGCAGCCGGTCCTGATCGATCAGAAAATGGGTGTGCCCGGCTCAGGATGCTATGTCGTCACCCTTTGTTTTGGCCGGTCGACCGAGGCATGCCGGCGCATGACTGCATGGCGCGATACCCTGGTCCGGCACCGGCCGGGGCGGTGGCTGGTAAACACCTATTACCGGGTAAGCCCGGGGGTGGTGCGCTACGTGCTGGATCGCCGTCCAGGTGCGGGTTGGCTGGCTTTCGGACTGCAGGTCGGTGTGCGGACAGTCCTGTGGTTCCTCAGGTTTCAAGACAAGAAACCCCTTCGCCATCCAATGCGCCCGTGATGATGCACGTTTACTCAATGAGGCATACTGATTACAAATTGCAGGGCTGTAAAGCAGGTAATTTTCACTACCTAGTGGCCTGGCTAAAAACGAACATTTACATGCTCAAGTTGACTCACCTCTTACACCTTGGCATATTGCTGTGTCTGTCAGCCACGATGGCTGCACAATCCGATGCCCCCAAGGTGTTTCTCGATTGCCAAACCCGCTGCTACTTCGAGCATATCCGTACCGAACTCGACTATGTCAACTTCGTGCGAGACAGGCAGGAATCGGAAGTCTATCTGCAGCTATCTTCCCGTCGCACCGGCGCGGGAGGACGTGAATACACCTTGCTGGCCATCGGCCAGGGGCGCTTTGAGGGCATGCGCGATACCACGAATTTCTTCGGAGCACCGGACATCACCGATGACGCACAGCAGAATCTGATCACCAAAGGCGTGACCAACGGTATCCTGCCATTTTTCCTCAAAACCGATCTGGCCCGGTATGTCACGGTGAGCGTCGACCTGCCGGACGACCAGCAGCTTGCAATCGAAGATCAGGAGGACCCCTGGAATTATTGGGTGTTCCGCCTGGGCGGCAACATGCACTATTCCGAGGTCGAAACCAGTCAGGATCTGTTTTTCGGAGGTAGTGTCAGCGCGAGTCGCGTCACAAATGAAAACAAGTTCTGGACCGACTTCGATTTCGATTATTCGCAAAACAAGTTCGAGCTCGAGGACGGGGAGGAGTTCGTCAGTATTCAACGCAGCGGCAGTTGGGACTTGCTCTACGTCAAGAGCATCAGTGACCACTGGAGTATCGGCGGATTTGCCAATGCCTGGAGCAATACCTTCTCCAACTACAACCTGGCCTTGTCGATCAATCCGGCGATCGAATACAATCTCTTCCCGTATGCCGAATCGACCAAACGCCAGTTTACCTTCCTCTATCGCATCGGTCCGCGCTACAACAACTACGTAGACTCGACGATCTTCAATGTGACCGAGGAATGGACGTTCCGGCAGAATATCTCGATCGGCTACGAACGGCTCGAACCCTGGGGGCAAATTGAGTTGTACCTCAACTTCGGCAACTACCTGCACGACTTTAATCTCTTGTCCCTGTCATTCAGGCCGCGCATTGAATGGAACATCGCCAAAGGCCTCAATCTCGATCTGGGCGCCAATTTTTCTCTCATCCGGGACCAGCTCAACATCGTCAAGTCGGAAGTCACTGACGAGGAACGCCTGCTGCGCATCAAACAGCTCAAGACCAACTACCGCCGCAACGGCTTTATCGGTCTGAGTTACCGGTTTGGTTCCGTAAACAACAACGTGGTCAACACCAGATTCTGAACCCGGCAGTCGTGCCCAGGCATGATCGCAAGCAGTGCAGGGAGGTGTCGTAAGTTAACAACATACCACGTGGTCCATATTGCAAGTGGGACTTTATTTGAGTGTCGACGACTTGCTGATAAACAACTGATTATGGAGTTTCGGCACTACCGCACCGGCCACTGAACAGGGTTGTGGCCAGGAGGATAAATGCTCCCGTTCAGATATATACAAAATATGTCATGTGATGCCGATGGTGTACCTTCGTGATATGAAAACCCTCCCGGTGCTGGTTTTGTGCTGGTGGTCGTCGTCCGGTATCTTTGCCCAGGATTTCTTCGCGATCAACAACTTCGCTGCCAATGCCTCCAACCTGAACCTTCTCGGTGCCAGCTCCTTTGTCGGTGAGGCGTTGCGACTGTCGCCTTCGCAACCCGGCCT
>JAWWBX010000239.1:0-6861 GCA_033720735.1 Saprospiraceae bacterium | reverse complement strand
TAACAAACTACATATCAGAGGTGTGGATGCCCAGCGCAAATTCACGTTTACGAGCGGGGGCGTAATGGGTATCCAGGTGGCCCTTCCAAATGAGGACCTGGAAATAGGTGGTCAAGGGAGGGTATTCATTGGGGATGGGGGTGGCAGTATCCGAACCGGGTTGCTCATTGACGGCAATGAGCCGGGGGACTATGTGCGCTTGCATCCTTACAACTACGGTACCGGCCAGAATTTAGGCTTGTTTATCCCCTCGCAGGTGCGCATGGGCGGCAACGCGGGTCAGCCAGATTCGACTGCTATTCTCCATCTGTTTTCGACAGACAAAGGGCTGCTGATACCGCGCATGAGCTCAGTTGCCCGCAACAATATTGCCGGGCCGGCGACAGGCTTGCTCGTTTTTCAAACCGACGGGTTGCCGGGATTTTGGTTTTATGGCGGCTCGGCATGGAAGAGACTGACGGAGCAGTCCATACTGGCCGACCTCGATTACGATACAGCGATCAAGGTGGAGGAATCGGCCGATGAGGATATCATCCGGTTTGATGTCGGGGGCACCGAACGGTGGATCATGGAGTCGACCCGGCTGGAGCCGGCAAACACTGGCAATTCGCTGTTTATCGGTACTGATGCGGGGTATTTCGATGACCTGACGGACAACAGGAACACGTTTGTAGGGGTCTCATCAGGTGTTTTCAATACCAGCGGTTGGAATAATACGGCCATCGGAAATAGTGCGCTGGGCTTCAATTCAACCGGGAACTCCAATGTCGCAGTCGGCAAATCCGCATTAGCCGGCAACACGACGGGCTTTTATAATACCGCGGCCGGGGTCAACGCGTTAGCGTTCAACAACACAGGAGAACGCAATTCGGCATTTGGTGCCGAAGCGATGTATTTCGAAAAAGAAGGCAAAGGGAATTCTGCCTTTGGGCATTTTGCCATGTACTCGGATACCGCCGGCTTCTACAATACGGCTGTCGGGTTCAAGGCCTTGTATTCGAATATCGACGGAAGTTTCAACGTTGCTTTGGGCAAGGAAGCGCTGTACAGCAACACCACGGCCAATGGGCTGGTGGCCATCGGGGATTCAGCACTCTACTTCAATGGGGTGGGAGCCACAGGATTGGAGGCGTACTTCAATACTGCTGTCGGTACCGGGGCCCTGACGCACAACACCACCGGACAATCCAATTCAGCATTTGGAAACGCAGCGCTGAAGAACAACACAACCGGGTTGAACAACACGGCGGTCGGGGCACGGGTCATGCGGAATAACACGCTGGGGCATACCAACACGGCTGTCGGATACTATGCCATGGAGGAGAACATCGACGGAAACGCCAATACGGCATTGGGTGGATCCGCCATTCGTAGTAACACCTCGGGAGAAGGGAATACCGGGGTCGGTCGATACAGCCTTGATGCGAATACCACCGGGAACTACAATACCGCTATCGGTTACGATGCAGATGTCGGGTCCGGAAATCTCAGCAACGCAACCGCCGTGGGCGCTAACGCAGTCGTCTCAGCGAGCAACTCCATGGTCCTTGGAAACGGCGTGAATGTGGGGATCGGCTTGTCATCGCCAGGCAACCGCCTGGATGTCAAGTCCGCAGGCGGCGCAGGAACAGCAGACATCGTCCTGGGACTCATGTCCCCGGTCTCGAAGCGACCGGTGTTGCAGTTTTCCGAATTCGACAATGCTGCGGGGAATACCGGGATGAGCATTGAATATGATGGCACCTCGACTAACCGGCTGTTTATCCGCAACACGAATCCCACGCGCATTATCACCTTTACCAACGACGGAGAAGTGGGGATTGGCACGGAACTTCCCAACGAGGCACTCGAAGTGGCGGGTAACGGGCGCGTCTTTATTGGCGATGGTGCCGGGGCAACCAGAACTGGACTTCTGATCGACGGTGATGAAATAGGCGATTATGTACGCATTGTTCCATTCGACTATGGAGCAGGTGTGAATATGGACCTCTACCTGCCATCGGAGGTCGGCATCATGACCTCGTCACCAGCCTACCCCCTCGAGGTCAACGGCGATGCGGCCAAACCGGGAGGTGGCAGCTGGACAACCTCTTCTGACCGGCGTCTTAAGCAGGACGTACAGACGTACCAGGAGGGACTCGATAAAGTACTCGCCATCCGGCCGGTGCGCTACCGTTACAATTCTGAATCGGGCTACGACACATCGGAGGAGTACGTGGGAGTCGTCGCACAGGATCTGAGAGAAGTTGCACCGGAAATGGTTGGCACGTTCACCAGGAACGATCAGGAGTACCTGTCGGTAGACAATTCGGCAATGACCTATCTGCTCATCAATGCGGTTCAGGAGCAACAGCAGATGATCAAGATCCTTCAACAGAGGGTCACCGAGCTGGAGGCATTGATCATTCAGCGGGAAAAGTGAATCCTGCCCGAACAATTGGTCATTTTCAATGCCAGGTGCTGCAGGGCGCGGTGCAAAGGAAACAATGCTGGGATCGGCCCTTACCCGCCTGGTACCGGCATGTTACTGTTCCAGATGTCCTGGTGCAGCTTCCATTGGCCGTCAACTTTTTTCCAGATGACGATGTACTTGACCTCATCGACCATGGTATCCCCGGCATAGATCCCGACGGTGCCTTCTTCGATGGCCGTTTTGCCGAAACCATGGGCGGTGGTCGTCTTCAGCTTCGGAGTAATACCGGCGGCCATCATGCCAGCCCAGAACTCTTTGACGGCTTCACGGCCGGCAATAACGGGACTGTTGGGTGGCAGGATACGGGCATCGTCGGTATACATGGTCATGAATGCATCGACATCGCCTGAGGCGAAAAGCTCCATAAAACGCGCATTGGCTTCGCCGATCTCATCGGAGACGTCCTTTTGTGCCGTTACTGCGTTCAGAGTGAACAAAATGAGGAAGAATGTGGACAGAACTTGCAGGTGTTTCATCGTGAAGATTTTGGATGTTGACAATGCGTTGAAGGTACACCGCCGAAGCCAGAACGCATCGAAAAATTCTCCAGGGGCGATGGTGGCCGCCAAGAACGAGTCACTCAACCAACACCCGCTCGGGCTGCCCTTTTTCGTGCACCCGGAACACCACCGCACGGGCCTGCTCGTCCACGGTGTGAAAGCTGTGCACGGCCCGGATCGGGATCTTGTACAGATCGCCTTCTCCAAGCGTCGTCGTGTCGCCCTCGACGATCAGCTGGCCTGAGCCTTCGAGCATGTACACGAATTCCTCGCCGGGATGGTAATGTTTCGGCAAACCGGTTTGTACCGGCACCTCCAGATAGCTGACGATGATCTCGACGTCTTCGGCGAGAGCCAGCGAATCCCTGAGCAGGTTTTCGATCTTCAGGACCTCGATGTCCGAGGACAGGTCTTCCTCCGTGACAGGCTCGTGCTCATGTGTGTCGGTCGAGGCCTGTTCATTGCAGGCAAACAACACAAGAGAGACCAACAAGAAGGCAAGGAGTGGCAGTTTGGAACGGCGCATGGCGTGTCGATTTCTCCCAAGGTAGGCATCCTGATCGGTCCGGAAAACACCTGCAACGCACATTTCCTCGTCTTGGGACGCGATACAATTGAAGCCAAACCGATTGCCGGAAGTCGTTACCTTGCCGCCCGTGAACACGCCGGACTTGTCGTTCTACAATTCCCGCCGCTACGGCCTCACACTTGCCGTGGTGATGGCAGTGTTCTTCTATCTCTTCCTGATCTTTTTCCTGCCGTTCGGGGTGAGCAACTTCGATCCGGATCATCAGTACACCATCGAATTCCTGCTGGAGATCTCCCACTTCCTGGGCATCACACTGGTGGCCGGGCTCGTCAATGAGCTGGTGGTCAAGCCGGCCGTCCTGAAGCGTGTATCCACCCGCACGATCATTGCCTGGAGTATCTGGACACTCTTGCTGCTGGGAATGGCCAATTTCCTCACCTACAATATCCTGGGCAACTGGCATGACTTTCATTTCAGCAGTGCCGTGATGTTTGTCGTAAACTGCTCAACAGTGCTGATCTTCCCCTTGGTCGGCACCTTCTTTTACTTCCGGTACCGGTCACTGCAGGAGAAGATCGACCATTTTCAAAGCGGCACGCGGACAAACCTGGATGTGGAGCAACTCATCACATTTGCAGGTGCAGGTGCGAAGGACAAGATCGCCTTGTCCGTATCCACCTTTCTCTACGTGCGCGCACACGACAACTACGCTGCCATTCACTATCTGGAGCAGGGCCGTCCTGTCAGGCAGCTCATTCGCGCTTCGCTGGGTGGACTCATGGAGTCGATCACGCATGAAGCAGTGGTGCGCTGTCACCGTTCCTATCTTGTCAATCTCGTACATGTGCAGGCTGTGAAGGGCGGGAAGAAAACGATGACCCTCTACGTTGGTCCCGCATCCACACCCGTCCCGACCTCAAACTCTTACCGGCAGGTGGTGCGGGAAGGACTGCACCGGCTCAAGCATTTCGCCTGAGTCCCGTTCGCCCCAAATAGCGGAATTTCACCACAATCAGGCATCTGACAGGCCTATGCGCTGCAACATCTCTCTGAACGACCCCGTCACCTGGGAAATCAAACACATCAAGCAAATGAAACGTCAAACATTTTCACCCAGGCAAGGTGCCTTGCGCACCACACTCAAGACGGTGGCATTCCTGATCGCCACAGTCGCTTTCACACCGGTTTCCGGACAAACCCAGGATACGGAATCCCTGTTGCAGGAGTTTGTCGACAGCTACCGGCATGATCCCATGGCGCTGTCGGTCACGTTCGGTATCAAGGTCGAAGATGACTGGTGGCATGTGACCTGCACCCGCGTACAGGAAGGCTATCCGGTCGGCAAGAGCGGCCAGTACACCTTTCACAATTTCGGGCCGCACGACGTGCAGCTGCACCGCGGGCCGCTACCGGCGCCAGGCTGGTACTTCGAGTTCGACAGCAAGGAAACGTTGGAGAAGATCAGCGCCCGGTCTCTCACGGCCGCCACGGCCACAGCAAAATCGAGAGGCTCCGATGTCGTACCGCTGAATATCCGTGAAATGGAAGGCTACCAGGGAAGTATCAGCGACGATGCCCTGAGCTACATGGTCATGGAGCACTTCTGGAAGAAAGGACCGGTGGAGATCACCAGGTTCTCACGGGATGCGTCCATGCCCACACACGGGGTGGCGCACGTCGGGCTGTACACCATGAAGGACAAGCGCATCGGGTGGTTCAGCCTTGGCCCGGAAGAGGCGGCCAACGCGGACCGCGATCTCGACAGAGGCCAGGTGCCCAATCTGTTCATCATTACCAGCGGGCGCGGACAGGCAATCCTCGGCGACCAGCAAGTCGAGCTGGAACCGGGTATGAGCATCTTTGTGGGGCCGTATCAGAAACACGTTTTTTACAATCCCTACGACAAACCGATGGAAGGGATTGTGGTGCTGTTTGGAGACAATATCGACTACGCGCGCGGCAAGTCGTATATCGATCATCTGGAAGAGCAGCTGGACTTTTACCGGTCTTATAACCAGGGTCTGAAGGAACTGACGCGATAAGTTCCAGTCAGAAGGCACAGGACCAATCGATCCGGGTGTTTCGGTCTAGCCCTGGGCGGAAACATCCGGATCACTCCTTTGCAAACGCCACCTTCCACATCCCTCGCAAGTCCCCAAGCACGTAGTTGACGGCGGCGTCCTCCGGATAGAGGGTGTCGATCGACTCTAGCGTTTCCAGTGCAATCTGCGTGCTACGCGATCCATGGCACTGCAGGCACAGCTCGCTGGCGATAAAGATGGGCTTGTAGTAGACCGGCGTCACCCCGCGTTCCAGCAGTACGGTATCGGCATTGTCGGCCGGTTTGGCGGAGCGGAAGCTGTTCCAGGCGATGCGGTCATAGGAGCTTTCGATCTTGTTGGCTGGATTCCGCCGGCGCGTGGTAAGCCGGCGCACGCTGCAGTTGTGCGCCTGATTGAGGCTGTCGACAATGGCCAAGGCTTCGACATTGCAGACGCGCACGGCATGGGCGGCATCGCCTTCTGCCAGCGCCTGACCCACCTGGTTGAGCAGGGTGGCCTGCGCCAGGGTGCTGACCTGACGCCCGGCGTCGTAGGCTTGCTGGATGTCGACCGTAGATGCATCTGATTCACGGGAGGGCGACGGCCCGCAGGACAGGAGCATGAGGAACAGACCGGTGCAGAAAAGGGTTTTCATGGAGCTGAAGATCGGGAATGGAAATATCAAAGTCCAAATCTCAAATGTCAAATCTCAAAGGAGAAAGAAGTCCTTTGGACTTTAGGGTTTGACCTGCCTGCCGGCAGGGATTTGTCATTTGACCTCCCTCTACTCCATTTCGATCAGCCCTACCACGTTGCCCTCCGGGTCAGCGATCCGCGCATGCGTGCCACCGTATTGCTGTTTGCTGGGAGGGTCGACAGATCGGCCGCCGAGTTTGAGCAGTCGTTGATACGTGTGTTTGATATCCGGTGTGGCAAACCAGGTACTGACGGCACCAGGTCTGACCAACGATGTTTCAGCGGGTTCAAAGCCCAGGTAATTGTCATCCAGCCAGAAGCCGATATGATGCTCGAGGACAGTGGCAGGCTTTTCCAGAGAAAGACCGTTCTGGTAAAAATCAGCCATGGCCGAAATATCGTCGCAATACACGATGACCGTGGAAAATTTGGTGGCACTGTTTTCTTTCATGACAGCTGGTTTTGTCGGTTCGGTTTCGAAATGGATCAAGAGCACCGACAACAGGCCGGTGACGAGCAAAATGAATGTGTTGTTAGACATGGCAATTGCGTTTGTATCAAAGGTCATGTGCAGGTGTGATCGGGAATTGTAAAAAATGGACAACATTTCAACTGGTACAC
>JAWWBX010000238.1:0-6915 GCA_033720735.1 Saprospiraceae bacterium | reverse complement strand
GTCCTTGCTCTTCCGGTACTTCTTGGATACGTAGCCATAGATGAAACCCGGAATGATGAAGAAGAGGAAGATCAGTGGTACGATACTCTGCATGATGGGCGCCGTGAATGACGACAAGTTGCCCGCGCTATCACGGAATGGCGAGTTTTCCGGCAGGATGGTCAGTACGAGCAGCACCGCCAATACCAAGGTCACTCCTGTGGCAATCCAGAATCCCCGGCGTTCCTCCGGTTTGATCTGGTCCATCGCCGGTGCCTTTTCGGCATCATCATCGACCGGTGAGGTCCGTTTCAGCCGCGGCTCGATCACACGGTCGGTCAGGTACCACCCGAGTACCACGATCAGGAAGCTTGAGGCTGCCGTGAAATAGTAGTTGCAAAGAGGGTTGACCAGCACACTCTCATTGATGATCTGGGCCGCCGGCTGGGTAAATCCCTGGAGCAGCGGATCAATCGCAGAGGGGAGTGGATTTGCACTAAAGCCCCCGGAAACCCCGGCAAATGCCGCGGCAATACCGGCCAACGGATGTCGTCCGGCCGCATAGAAGATGATCCCTCCCAGGGGGATTACCAGGACATAGCCGGCATCAACAGCAGAGTGCGAAACGATCCCCACGAAGATGACCATCGGGGTCAGGAGAAACATCGGCGTACGCGCAAGCATCAGCTTGAGCCCGGTGTTGATGTACCCTGACCCGTCGGCAACTCCAACACCAAGCATCGCCACGAGGACCACGCCCAGCGGTGCAAAACTCGTGAACGTCGTGACCATGTTTGACAGGAACGCGGTCAACTGGTCGCCGGTCAGCAGATTCTGAATGCGGATGGGGTCCCCCGTGCGCGGATTGATCTCGGCAAACTCGACCGGCGCCATCAGCATCGACAAGATCCACACCAGGATCATGGCGATGAGAAACAGGACCGCCGGATCGGGAAGCTTGTTCCCTACGCGTTCAATGACGTTGAGCATGCGGGATACAAATCCGCTCTTCTCTGCAGTTCCGGTCGTGGACATACGCTGTACGTTTTTTCAGATCTGGTGTTCAGGCACTCCACCAGGGGCGGAGAGTGTTTGGCTCACAGAGATGCCGAAACACACTTCTGAGGACATCTCATGCTGTTGAGCCGACGCACAAATTAGGAAAAAAACGATCTGGCACTGTCCCCCGAGAAACGCGCCTGATCTGATTGGATTACCACAATGGTTACTCTCGATCACCGCATGATGCAAGGCGAGTCATGTCAGAGCACAAGGACGTGAACGTGCAAGTTGGATTTGCTGCAGGATGCGTGTAAAGTGAGTGATGGTGGATGCGATCGCACGATCTCCGCACCTGATCCATCATTCCACAACCACGAACTGCCACGAGATCCCGTATTTGTCCTCACACCATCCGAACTTTTTGCCAAATCCGTAATCCCCCTCCCCTGCGTAGTTGTCCAGCGGCACCATGACCTGCCCTCCATTGGAAGAAAGCTGGTCGAACAGCGCCTGGATCACCGCCTCCGAGTCATCCATGATCAAAATTGAAACGCCTGGCGTAAATGACCAGGCATGGTTGTAGTTGCTTTCCGATACCATGTACTCCACGCCATTCAGGGTAAACACCCCGTATTTGATCAGCTCCGGTGTGCCGCCCGCCTCACCCTCCGCATACTTGTCGATGCGTTTGATCTCCGCATTCGGAAAGATGCTGGTGTAAAACATGATGGCTTCCTCCGCCTTTCCGCATTGGTCGCCGACGAACGTGAGAAATGTTGTTGTGGTCATGGTCTTTTGGATCATCAGATTCAGTTACGCATTCAACAAAACACCTGGTATCATCTGCTTGAGGTATGGGATAGAGCGGGTGTTGCTGATCGTTAGTATTCTTGAATGAGCACATCAGCGGGAATGGCCAGTCTGCTCGCTAATCGTCGTATCATGCCAAGGGACAGCTTGCGTTTGCGATTCAGGATTTCGCTCACCCTGCTTTTGTAGCCGATGACTTCAGAGAGATCTTTTTGATTCATGCCAAGTTGTTCCATTCTGAATTTGATCGCCTCAATTGGATCGGGAAGCTCGATCTGATCAAGGGATTCCTCGTAACGCTCGATAAGAATCGACAGCACTTCAAGTTGATCCCCTTCCGGGGTGCCAGATTTGGCATCGAAGATGTCTTCGAGATAAGCCAGTGCGTTCTGATAATCTCTCTCGGACTTAATTGGTTTGATATCCATAGGTCAAATTGCATTTGCATCGATGTTGTCATATTCTGCGTGTGTTCCCACGAATCGTATCCAAATGATCCCAATGTCGTAGTTGATCCTGACAACCAACCTGTAATGATTCCCCTTGATGTTGAACACAACGCGGTTGTTGATGAGTATACTCGCTGCAGGAAACATCAGCTTGATGTCCTGAGGAGAGTTCCATTCAGCCTGTCGCGCTTCTCGATACCAGGACTTTAACTGTTGTTCGCAGTCCCGATGGACTTCCCAAAACTCTCTCAAAGTTCTGCGAGCAATGACTCTCACACGCTTTTACAACAAAAATAGATTATTAGTTCCCAAAATGGTAACTCTATGGGAAGAAATGACAGCAATGATATTAGAACACACGTAATCCGCACACAGCAGCACATCTTACGTGTCTCAACAGATCAATGCACCATCAACGCATCATCAGCGCACATTCACTACCGAATGCTGCACCAGCCCCCCCTACTCCTTCACAAACCGCCCCACTGCCGCCATACCCGGCGCGCGCACCTCGATCAGGTACATGCCCGGCGACAACGCGCTGATATCGATCGCAGCGGATGGCCTGAACATACCGTCCGCCACCTGCCGGCCGTCCAGACCGAATACGGCATAGGTGGCGTCCTGCAGGTCGACATCATCAAGCGTCATCACCACGTGATCGCTGGCCGGATTGGGATACAGATGGATGCGTTGAGATGCCAGGTAGCGCACCTGGGTGCTGGTATCCACGACCACCAGGTCGACCGGTACGCGCGGGCTGGCGCAGACCACATCCATGGTGCGGAGATGCCAGTCGTAGAAGTAGTAGTAGAATTCCTGACCAAACTGGGTGCTCTTGATCGACAGCACGTCGGCGATCTCATAGGGATACACGACCTCCCCGTCACTGCGCACCAGCTGCGGGCTGTTGCTGTCAAACATCTTGTTGTTGACCGATGCGTCGGTACCGATGCGGTAGTCCTCCCCCGGCTGCAGCAGCACATCCAGGTGCAGGTAGTGCGCACCGGAATCGACAAAGAACCGCTGCCGGTACACATCCACACCACCGGCATCCTCAATGAGCACTTCCCGGTCGCCGGGAAAGTCGGTCATCACCAGCACCGAGTCGAGGTAGACCGGCGCATACACATCAAACACGAGATGCCCATTGAATTGGTTGCCGTTGTAAAAGGTGCCGCCACCGTGCGCCATCATGCCCACACGCTCCTGCTGGCCGGGGATCACCTGGTAGTTCTGTGCGTAGAAGGTGGTGGTCGTATCGACCACCGGGGTCACAAAGGCAGCGCCGGTACCCAGGGGCGTGGCGGACTCGGGCATATCGAACCAGGCGATCGAGTCGCCGTCTGCCGTCAGGGTGCCACTCCCCGATCCCAGGACGGTGTCGCCCAGGGTCTCAAAGGCATCCGGATCGGTAAAGGCAATGGTGACCGGGTCGCTCTCCACATCGCCACAGGCACGGGTCACCGTCACCGTGTAGGTCCCGGAGATGGTCGCCTGGAGCACCTGCTGGTCCGACCCGTCGGACCATTGGTAGGCGTCGGCCGCCGGGGCCGTGAGCGTGATCGTATCGCCGTCACATACCGTCGTGCTGCCTGAGACCGTGATCTCGGTTGATGCATCGCTATCGTCGGCGCGGATCTCCACGGGGGTGCTGATAGTGAGGCAGCCCTGATCGTCGGTCAGACTCACATGGTAGATGCCCGGCTCGGTGACCGTGATCTGTTCCGAGACCATCCCGTTGCTCCACAAATAGGCCGCATAGCCGGCCGGCGCCTGGATCTCAAAGGTGTCGCTCCCGCACTGCGTGTACGGCCCCTGCTCCATACTGATGACTGGCATGGCGCAACTGCCTTCCTCGACCGTCACTGTCGTGTTGACCGGCAGATCGTAATGGGTCTCGACGACACCGTTGGGCCAGCGGACCACCAGGCTGTCGATGGCGTCGGCCGTGCCGAGACCAAACATCTGGATCAGCGAATTGGTGATGCCATAGCTCTCGCCCGACTGCACCTCGCGCATCTGCATGCCCCAGGCTCCGTGCAGGGTGAGCCGGGTGCCCACCGCGCTGCGGTTGCAGATGGTACCTGCCAGGTGGATGCGCACCCAGTTGTTGTCGTTGGGTTGCTGCAGCCAGATCGCGTCGTCAAAGGCATCGCTCGGCGTATTGAACAGCTCATTGTAGGTCGCATACACATCCACAAACCCGTCGGCGTTGAGATCGCCCAGCGCAAACGAGGTAATGTCCCGTCCCTGAAAGGGATCGTTGACCGGCAGGAACTGGTTGTTGCCGATGTTGCGGTAGAGGAATGAGCTGGTCCCGCTGATCAGCAGGTCCTGCAGCCCGTCATTGTCGAAATCGTGAAAGCAGCTCTGAATGGCCAGCCCTCCCACGAAGATCCCGGAGGTCAGGGTGATGTCCTCGAAATACTGCCCGTCGATATTCTCAAACAGCTGACTGGCTGCATCGTGATTGGTGACGAACAGGTCGAGGTCCCCGTCGTTGTCGATGTCGGCAAAATCCGGCGACCACGACTGCCAGCCCACGGCGATCCCGAACGAGTCGGCCATTTCGACCCAGGCGGTGTCCCCCTGGTTGATGAACAGGGCATTGATGCGCCGCGGATCGGTGGGCTCCACCACACCCTGGCGGCATTTGGCGATATACAGGTCCAGGTCGCCGTCGTTGTCGATATCATTCCACACGCTACCGTAGTTGCCCGAGTTGTCGGAAGGCGGATTGGTGGTAAAGTCGATGATCGTGTCGATGACATTGAAGCCCCCGGTCGAGTCGTTCATGTAGATATCGCTGGTCGCGTTGTCGTCGCAGACAAAGATGTCCAGGAAGCCGTCGTTGTTGATATCCACCAGGTTGGCGCCTTGTGCAAAGAAGTTATCACCGTCAAGGGCCACGATCTGGAAGTCACCCGAAAACGGCGTGGCGTACAGCACCTTCACCTTGTCAAAAGCGCCGCTGGTTACGAGGTCGGGCCAGCCGTCATTGTTGACATCACCGGCGATGGCATTCCACGACCCGCCTCCACCGATGGTGGTGGAATACGTCTGGAACAGACTCCCTTCCTGCCCCTGGAGGTCTACCTTGATATTGGTGGCGAGATTGAGCCGCATGAGGTCGTCGTACGTGTCCCCGTTGATATCGGTGCAGACCACGGCCACTCCACTGCGGAATTGCTGCGTGTAGCGTTCGCCATGTTTCTGGAAGGTGATCTGTGCAGGCAGGGTTCCGGCCAGGAGCAGGCCGGTCAGGGTAAAAAGTATTCTCATGCAACTCACATTTCGGGCAAGATAAGCAGAATGTCAGTTGCGATACACCTGCGAAATGACTGATAGATGACAGGATTCAGGCGTCGCTTCACAGGTTGGGTCCACCTCAGGGGTGGTGCTTTGGGACGATCACCGACACGCCCGGGCATCCACAACATCAGGCCGGTCAGAGGCGCTTCTGTCGCTCGCGCTGCCGCTTGCGCTTGGCTTTCTGGCGCTGCTTCTGCTTGCCCTTGTCGCCGGCAAACAATCCCTTCTTCTTGCCCTTGATCAGCGCATACCGGAGCGAAATGGCCGACTGCCCCTGGAAGAACGGGTCGTCGCCAGCCGGTGTCACCACCGGCTTGAAATCCCAACTTACGTTGAAGCGCGATAGTGTCAGCTCGGCCCCAACCACAAACTGGATGCCCCAGGGATCATCCCCGGTGTACTCAGGTGCCTGGTACCAGGTTTTCTGGACGCCGGCCCCGGTATACACATTCAGGCTTTTGAAGATGAGCGGCATGTGCTTCTCGATGAGGATGCCTGCCGTGGTTTGGTCCAGGAAATTGCGGTGGTGCACCATCATCTCCAGCGTCGTGCGATCCATGATGCGTTGTTGTACCGAGAGCCCGATCGCAGGCCCCAGGCGCACGCCCGCAGCGGTGATATAGGCTTGCGCCTGTGTGGAAGTCCATCCTGCCAGCACCGCAAAAACGATCATCCAATATTTCATCTCCTCCTGTTGTATGGACGAAAACTGGCATACGTCAGGGCATATTGCCGGAAGCTTTGGCTTTAATAGTTTGTTTGGCGGACTTTAACTTCTTTTTCAGTGCGTCAGTGACTCGGTGAATCGGTGCGTCGGTTTTTCGGTTGGTCCGTTTTTCGGTTTTTCGGTTGGGGGAGGCCTCCCCTTCAGGGGTTGGGGGCGCGGGAGGCCTGTTCAGTGACTCGGTGCGTCAGTGCGTCGGTGACTCGTTTTTCCGTTTTTCCGTTAGTCCGTTTTTCGGTTTTGCGCCTGCCTGCCGGTAGGCAGGGTTCTTCGATTGGTCTGTCTGGCTTCTGTTTCACGCAAAGAGCGCGAAGGCTTTTCGCAAAGGACGCAGAGCGCTCATCATCGTGCGTCGGTGACTCGGTTTTCCCGTTTTTCCGTTAGTCCGTTCTTCGGTTTTGCAGTTCTTCGGTTCTGCGGCTGCCTGCCGGTAGGCAGGGTTCTTCGATTGGTCTGTCTGGCTTCTGTCTCACGCAAAGAGCGCGAAGGCTTTTCGCAAAGGACGCAGAGCGCTCATCATCGTGCGTCGGTGACTCCGTTGGTCCGTTTTTCCGTTAGTCCGTTTTTCGGTTTTTCGGTTGGGGGAGGCCTCCCCTTCAGGGGTTGGGGGCGCGGGAGGCCTGTTCAGTGACTCGG
>JAWWBX010000237.1:0-6947 GCA_033720735.1 Saprospiraceae bacterium | reverse complement strand
GGTGGGGACCGGGGACCCGTGTACACACAGCTTGGCGTGTGCGATTACGCCCGGACACGGGACGGCAGTCCGTGCACCGAGGAGTCGTTCTTTACCCAACCGGAGCGCTTCGCATCGGCGTTTGCAGCGTACGCCCGCTGTTCGGACATCATGATCAACGGGATCTACTGGGATCCCCGGGCGCCGGCATTTTTCACACTGGAAGCAATGCGGGAGCCCGACTTTCGTATTGAGGTGATCGCAGATGTAACCTGCGATATCGCACCCGACAGCTCAATCCCTTCAACGATCCGGCCGTCGACGATCGCCGACCCCGTGTACGGTTTTGATCCGTCTACCGGACGCGAGACCGCACCCTTTCAACCAGGGAGTATCGATGTCATGGCCGTCGACAACCTGCCGAATGAGTTGCCGCGTGACGCCAGCGAGGCGTTTGGTGATCAGTTTATCAAGCACATCCTGCCCGAGTTATCCAGGGGATCAAGTGACATCCTGGAGCGGGCAACCATTGCCACAGGTGGCCGGCTTGGCGAGCACTTCCGCTATCTCAAGGGGTATGTGGCAGGCTGATCGTGAGGTCACCGCAGGTCGGTCCAGATGCGCCGCGTGATCTTCCATTGGCCGTCTTCCTGCCGGTGGTAGGTGGTGACAGCCTGCGATCGTGAGGTCTTGCGCATGTCGAGTTCCCCGTGGGTATAGCTGAAATCAAGGACACCGCGCTCCAGGGAGTAGGCATGATCAACACAGCCATCCACTTCCTCTACTTCGATGTGATAAGCGTGAACGACCGTGACCGAGCCATCACCAGGCCACCAGAATGCGGCCAGCGCTTCTTTGCCATGCAGTGGTTCGAGCCCGCTCGGGAAGATCATCGCGTCCTCTGCAAACAGCGCAAGGACGCCGGTCGTGTCGTCCTGCTCCCAGCTTGCAGCATATTGGCTCGCAATGGAGCGGATCGTGGCTTGATCCTCTGCTGACAGGGCGCACGTATTCGGTGTAGTGCAAAACGGAAAGGTCAGAGAGACCGCACAGGTCACCAACATGCAGGATGCCCGGATATGGTTTGTCATCGCTGGTTATTTCACGCGTTCGTAGGTCAGGTAGCGGTCCGGTTCCTGATAGAGCACGAGGGCGTCTTCTGTCAGGTCTACCAGGTAATGGGTCCTGAGGCGATAGGCACGGCCGTCAGCGCCGATCATGGCCTGTCCGGTATCCACCAGGCGTTGATAATCAGGGTCGTCAACGGCAACAGGGACCTCCCAGTCAATCGCAGCGCGGTTGGGATCGAGCGTCCAGCGACCCGACTTTCGTGATTCGGCAGCCCTGACCCACTCACAGGACCCATCGGCCACGAGGATCAGGTCTGCTGTGAGATCCGCATCGAGGACCAGCGCCGGGAAAGAGTCCAGTCGCTGGCCTGCTTCATTGTAAATCCCGGTACTCTTCCATCGGGTGGAGAGCATGTTGTGGACTTCAGCAATGAACGCCGCCTCCTCTGCCCGGGCGCGCTCATACCAGCCGGGGTAGTCAGGATGAGCAGCGACCGCTGGAAAGTCGAGGCGGCAGATGGTATCGAGCTCTGCGGGGGTCAGACTGGTATAGGCCAATACGGTATCGAGCAAGGCAACAGCCAGATCGGTCTGCTGTATTTCAGGATACAGGGTCAGGAGGGCATCGTACGCTTCCACAAAATATGGATACTCAGACCTCACTTGTTCGTAGTATCTGCACGCGGTGGCCAGGTCTCCGCGCTCCCAGGAGATATTGCCCCTGAGGTAGTCGAGCCAGGGATCCTCCACATACCACTCAAGACTGTCCACCGCGGCCAGTGAGCGGTCGTATTCACCCGCCAGCAAGAACACATCGATGCTGACCAAATGGGCCGCCGCCCGCGCCTTGGTAAACTGCAAAAGATTGTCAAGCACCGCAGCATACGCGGACTCGTCCGATGGATCCAGCAATTGCATGGCGATCAGTTGTCCAAAGGCGGATTCCCTGATCTCGGCCGGGATCTGGGTGGCAAACACGATGCGCGCTGAGTCCAGCTCGCCTGCATCCATCAGGCGCTCCAGATCCGCCAGTCGTGCCACACCGCGGCTGTAAGCCAGGTCCGGAGGTTGATCCCGGGAGAACTCTTCGATCAGCGGCTTGTACATGCGTTCCATCGTCTGGGTGATGTACTCACCCGTGATGTAATTGTAGATGTCAGAAATGCCGAAGGAACCGTCTTCCTCAAACGTGAGGAAGTATTCGCTGTAGTTGAGGCCGTCTTCACCAAAGTGGCGGAAACGCAGATAGTAGCCACCCGAGCTGTCTTCAGAAAACCTGATAAAGGTGAAGTAGGAGCCTGTGTTCAGGTCGTCGATGATCCCGTTGCCAAACTGCTCGCCGAAATGCGTGTTTGCCAGTTCCTCGTTGATGAGGCGGATGTTTTCATTTGCGTGATCAAAATCGACGAAGTTGGCCAGAAACGCGGAGTCGTCGAAGACACTGGCGAAATAGCTGACATCGCCGGCACCAAATGCCGCCTCCATTTCCAGCCCGATCTGCACAATCAGCGAGTCACGGGCAGTTTGCGCGCCGGCCATTGCACCGATGTGCAGCATGGCCGTACCCACAATCGCCACGCGTAACCAGATGGCGATCCCTTTTGTTCGAGAAACCATAAGAGGTCAAGATATCAAATCCCGGTCCGTCGTTACCGTCAGTCTTATTCGACCGACCGGAAGATCGGGCCGAAGATGCGGCTGGCAAAGTTTTGCCATTGCGTACCACTCTGATCGAACGATACGAAGTGTTCCTGCAGTGCCACAATGACCATGTCTTTTTCGGGAATGACCATCAGGACCTGGCCACCAAAACCCAGACCGAACATGATGGTCGTGCCGGTCGATTCAGACACACGCCACTGCAGGCTGTAATCCGTAGGCGAGGTGGGCACATCGATCTGCGCCACAAAGGACATGTCGACCCAATCAGCCGGAACGAGCTGCGCGCCCTGCCATTGTCCGCCATCCAGGTACAGCTGTCCGAGTTTGGCGACGTCCCGTGCCGTCAGTTGCAATCCGAAGCCACCCCACACGCGACCTTCGGGGTCGCGCTCCCAGGCATACGAGGTGATGCCGAGCGGCGTCAACAACTGCTCATCGGCATATTGCTCAAACGGCATAATTGCCCGCTGGCTGATGATCTCGGCGACGATGTGGGTCGAGACGGAGTTGTAGTTGTAAGCAATGCCTGGCGGTGCTTCCAGTGGCCGGCTCAGGATCGCTGTCACCGGGTCGGGGATCTGATGCTGGATCAGCGGGATCACTTCAGTATCCTCGTCCCACGTCAACCCGGAGGCCATGTTGAGCAGGTGCCCGACCGTGATCGCTTCCTTCTCACCCGAAATAATCGCCGGAAAATCGGATGTGATCGAGGCGTTGAGGCTATCGACAAGCCCCTGCTCGATCGCCATCCCGGCAAGAGCTGAAACAAAGTTTTTGGTTACCGACCTGAGGTGGTACAGGGAGGTGGCGCGTTTGCCCCGAAAGTAGGCTTCGGTCGCCAGTTTGTTATGTCTGGCGACCAGCAGCGCGTAGAAATTGGGCATGTCGCGGGCCAGTTCAATCGCCCGACTGAGTGAATCAGCCTGCATGCCCAATGCCGCCGGGTCGGCCGTTTCCCAGTACGAGTCCGGCACCGGCTCCACACCGTTCTTCTGGCATCCCACGAGGGTTGCTACAAGAAGGAGGAGGATCGCCGTTGTACTTCTCATCGCTGCAACTTCATTTTCCAACAGACAAAACAAACTGCAATTGGCGTTTGTGCGGGTATCATTTCGATGAATGTGGGCGATTGATCTACGAGCCTGGGCGTCGGTGGCCCCTCGACCTGATTGCTCCTAACCTCTGCCAGATCACCGGTGCGGCAAGGATCAGTCCTTCCAATGCTAATATCACAATGGCGGGTTCAAAGCCCAGTAACCAGGAGGCGGGTAAGACGTTATAGTAAAAGAGCAACAGCAACGTTTCGCCAAGGATGACACACACGATGGACGCGCTCTTCGGTATTTTGTGATAATACAGAATGGCCAGTGTTGGTGGGAACAAAACCGCCAGTCCGCTGAAGGCCAGCTTACCCATATCGAAGATCGTATCGAATGGCTGCCAGGCAATGATCAGCCCGACCAAGGCGAACAGAACCACAAAGATGCGACCGATCCGCACCTGACCACGCATCGAGGTCCCCGGCCGGAAAGGCAGCACCAGGTCACGGGTGACGATCGTACTGAGCGCCAGCAACTGTGAGTCCAGTGTCGACATGAATGCTGCCAATGCACCGGTCATCACCAGCGCTGCAAACCATTCGGGGCAGTGCTCGACAAGCATCATTGGCAGGATCTGGTCAGCTTCCCTTCCGGTCAGTTCCGGGAAGGTGACGTGCCCCATCAGACCGATCAGGACGGGGAAGATTGAAATGATCAATGGGATCGTTGCATACAGCACCGCGGATTTTCGAAGCTGTGACGGACCGCGCCCTACGAAAAAGCGCATGAAGATCTGTGGGAACATCGGAATGCAGAACAACCAGAAGATGAGCAGGCTGAACCATTTCTGAGGTGTGTATGTGCCGTCGACCCCGGTGCGCCTGAACAGGTCGGGAAGGCGCTCAAACACCTGCTGCTGGGCTGATGTGAATCCACCCAGTGCATGGGCGATCCAGATCACGGCGGCGAGCATGAGGAGCATCATCAGCAACCCCTGCTTGAGATCGGTGCTCGCCACACTCCGCATGCCACCAAGGAGGACGTACCCGATGGTAAACAGAGTGAGGATCGCGGCTCCCAGAAAGTACGGGATCTCGCCGCCGGTCATATTTTCCAGCAAATAGCCGGCACCGATGAGCTGTAAGGCAAGGTACGGGAAGGTGAACACGATCATGATCACGGCAAACAACCACCTGAGTGGTCTGCTACCCGTTTGACCATAGACCAGCTCCGAAGGCGTGATGTACCCATGCGTCTTGCCCAGATGCCAGGCTTTTTCCCCTATGAAGAAGAAGGACAGGCAGGCAAACGCAGTCCCGAATGCCATCACCACGTAGTACGGGAAGCCAACCCGATAGCCCTCTCCGGCAAACCCCAGGAAATAGAACGCACTGAAGTTGGTGGCGATGATCGTGAAGAACAGCGCCAGTGTGCCCAGATTGCGTCCGGCCAGGAAATACCCTTCCGGGGTTCGGTTGAGCGCCCGGGTGCCCCGGAGACTGGTCAGGAAGGTCAGGGCGATATAGAGGATCAGGATGACGTAGACCATCTAGCGATCTTGATTTTGTCTTGACCTGCTGTAGCGGTAGATCGCCACGATGAATGCCAGATGCACGATGAGGAAGTAGAAGAACCAAACCGGCATGCCGGCGATGAGCCGGTCCGGCCACGACCCGATAAAGAGATAGTCCTGCGTTGCGGTGAACAACAGGGCAAAGATGAGCCACCAATGCAGTTGCTTGCGCATATTGAGTGGTTGTCAGGGGCGAATTACATGAAATTTCTTGAGAACCAGGTGGCAACTAAGCAGTGGAGACTGGTCGGGTTTGGAACCATTTAGTGAGAATGTACTTGGTGCCTGCCTCTACGGGACGGCCCGCATGGATCGTAGCCGGATTGGGACGGCCCCGGTAGTCGAGGTTATACCATGCCAGTGCCATGCCGGTTTGTGGAGTGAAAGACAGACCAAGGTCAGGAAAATCGGTGGCCCCTCCCTCACAATCATCGTTCAGGTAGATCATGCAGGTCCAGGTGCGCTGCGGCTGCTTGCGGAGGTGATACCATTTGTACTTAAAGAAATCTGTGTGATCGGTGAACTGCTGACCAGGTCCATACCGCTGGCCTTGCATGACCTCGCCGTGACTCATGGGCAAGCCGAGTGCCGTCGCGATGCGCTGGTTGATTGTCGCGATCAGCGGGTCGAGTTTGCCGGGGAGGATCGCTGTCGAGGAGGTGCGTCCGGCCGAAGCCTGGTAGGATTGAGCAGTGCCTTCCCAGACTTGGGATGGCGTAGCGTGCCGGTCGATGAGCATGCAAAGGGTGGAGCATTCGTGGGGTGTCAGGAAGGCAGGTGCCGTTAGAAGAGTTGCGGCGGTGGTCTCGATTGGTGTGAAATGCACGTTTGGAAGATAGCTAAGTGGCAGCTAAGTGGCAGCTTGGTAGCTCCTTTGACAATCAACAATCAACCCGCCTTCGCCTGTCAGGCTTCGTCGGGCACGGCAATCAACAATCCTTACTGGCCGATCAACTCCAGGAACTCATCTTCACTCAGGATCTCCACCGTGCCCAGCGCCTGCGCCTTGCTCAGCTTGGATCCGGCTTTCTCGCCAGCGACCAGGATGTCGAGATTGCTGCTTACCGCGCTGATGTTCCTGGCACCGTTCTCGGCGGCCAGCTGCTGGGCTTCCTTGCGGCCCATTTTGGCCAGTGTCCCGGTAAACAGGATGGTCTTGCCACTTAGCGGTGCATCCGTGGCGACTTCGAGTGGTTTGTCGGCTTCGGTCTGGGTCAGATTGACGCCGTACGCCTCCATTTGTTCCAGCATCCGCACGTTCTCCTCGATGGCGAAGAAGGCAGCGACATTCTCGGCGACAACCGGGCCAATGTCCGGAATGGCTGTGTAGTCTTCGATGGTCCAGTCCTTCAGTTCGAGGACATGGCCGATCCGCTCGGCGAGCAGTTTGGAAGCGCGCTTCCCCAGATGATGGATGCTCAGGCTGTGCAATAGCCGGTAGACGGGGTTGGACTTGGCTGCGTCCACGGCGGCTTTGAGCTTCTCGGCCGATTTGGTCCCGAAGCCTTCCAGCCCGGCGATCTTGTCGTAGTCCAGGTTGTAGAAATCGGCGAGCGACCGCAGCCACCCCAGCTCATAGAAGCGTTCGACATACTTGTACCCGAAGCCGTCGATGTCCATCGC
>JAWWBX010000236.1:0-6962 GCA_033720735.1 Saprospiraceae bacterium | reverse complement strand
GTGGCGCTCTTTGCGTGAAACAGAAGCCAGACAGACCAACCGAAAACCGAAAAACCGAAGAACCGAAAAACCGCAAAACGGAGCAACGGAAAAACGGATAAACCGAAGAACCGCGTCACTATGATGCCGCTCGGCGTCCTTTTGCGTGAAGCCTTGGCGCTCTTTGCGTGAAACAGAAGCCGGACCGACCAACCGAAAACCGAAAAACCGAAAAACCGAGGAACCGAAAAACCGGAAAACCGGAAAACGGAGCAACGGAAAAACGGATAAACCGAAGAACCGAGTCACTATGATGCCACTCGGCGTCCTTTGCGTGAAGCCTTGGCGCTCTTTGCATGAAACAGAAGCCAGACAGACCAACCGAAAACCGAAAAACCGGAAAACCGAAGAACCGAAAAACGGACAAACGGAATAACCTTTAACCAGCCCGCCGCAGATCCCGCATATCCACCGTCCACATCAGGATCATCCCGACAACGAAGAGCACGATCAAAGCGAGCACACTGTTGCGCATGCCGCCCGTGACCTGATCGACAAACCCGAAGATGAACGACCCGGCGACGAGGGATACCTTGAAGAGGACATCGTAGAAGCTGAAGTAGGACGTGAGATCCTGCGACCGGTCTTCCAGCAATTTGGCATATGTCGATCTTGAAAGCGACTGGATCCCGCCGAGCACCATTCCGACGAATGCAGCGATCACGTAAAACTGCATCTTGTCCTGCACAAAGTAGGCTGCCACGCAGATGAGCATCCAGATACCGATCTGGATCAGCAGCGAGAGTTTGTTGCCATGCCGGTCGGAGACACGGGCGAACACCCAGGCACCGAGCATGGCCACCAGCTGGAGGATCAGGACCACCCCAATGAGCTCGGCAGATCCGAAATTGAGCTCGCTCTGGGCGAAGATGGTGGCCAGGTAGATCACGGTCTGGACGCCTGCCATGTAAAAGAAGAAAGCCACCAGGAACCGTAGCACCCGCGGCTGTTGCCTGACCTTGCCCCACACCATCACCAGTTCCTGCACGCCCTTCGCGAAAAGACGTTTGGCACGCACCGGCACGTCGGGCGGCAACCGGCGAAAGGTGATCTGGGCAAAACCGATCCACCAGACCCCCACCAGAGCGAAGGAGATCCGTGATGGCAGGGTCGAACTGGAAATCCCAAACCACTCCGGCTTCAGGATCATCACCAGGCAGAAAATGAGCAGCAGCACACTGCCGAAGTACCCGTAAATGTATCCCTTGGCGCTCACCTTGTCGTACATATCCTCCGTCACGATCTCCGGCAGGTAGGCGTTGTAGAAGACGATCCCGCCAGCTGCCCCGATCGTGGCCAGGATAAACATCGTCGTGCCGAGCCACACGAGGTCCTCATTTGCAAAGAAGAACAGCGCAATGCAGGCAACACTCCCGACTGCGGTAAACAACTTCATGAAATACTTGCGACGCCCCCCATAGTCCGCGATGCCGGACAGCAGCGGTGACAGCACCGCCACCAGCAGGTAGGCAAACGACACCGCGTACGCGTACAGCGCAGTGTTGGAAATATCCCCTCCGAGAAACCGGATCTCGTCCGGGGTCACGGAAGCATAGTACGTCGGGAAGATCGCGGTGGCAATGACTAGAAAATAGGCGGAATTGGCCCAATCGAATAGCGCCCAGCCATTGATGACCCGCTTGTCATTCAATTCAAATGATGGCATGAAAGCAAAGGGTGTGTGTCCCGTCAAGATAGGTATAATGCCCTGATTATTGGGAGAGTATTTCTATCTTGACCGGTGTCGATCAGCACCCGATGAACATTGTCATCCTCTCACGCAATCCGGCGCTCTACTCCACGCAGAGCCTCTATATGGCCAGTCGGCGCCGGGGGCATGATGTGCGCGTGATCGACCACATGCGGTGCGATCTGTCGATCGGCAGGAAGGGCCTTGAAGTATGGTATGACAACCAGAAGGTCGACCGGGTCGACGCGATCATTCCGCGCATTGGTGCTTCGGCAACTTCGTACGGCGCGGCAGTCATTCGTCAGTTTGAGCTCAACGGGATCTTCACGGTCGTGCGCTCCGAAGCCTTGTTGCGCAGCCGCGACAAGCGGACCTCCATGCAGTATCTGGCGGCCAACGGTGTGGCCGTTCCCAACTCGATGATCACCAGCAATGTCAACACCCTGCACAGTGCGATCGAGAAGGTGGGTCCGCCACCCGTGATCATCAAGCTGCTGAGCAGCACCCAGGGCCTTGGCGTGATCATGGGTGAAACCTTCAACAGCACCGAGTCGATCATGGAGGCTTTCCTCAAGATGAAGGAGAAGGTGATCCTGCAGGAATTCGTGCGCGAATCCAACGGCACCGACCTGAGGGTGTTTATCGTCGACGGTCAGATCGTTGCCAGCATGGAACGCCGGGCCCGGGCCGGTGAGTTCAGGTCCAATCTGCACCGCGGAGCCACTTCCCGCAAGATCGCCCTCACGGAAGATGAGCGCGTGATCGCCAGGAAGGCCGCCCAGCTGATGAACCTGAAGGTGGCTGGCGTGGATATTCTGCGCTCCGACCACGGACCACTCGTTCTCGAGGTCAACGCGTCGCCCGGGCTTGAAGGGATCGAAGGAACAACCGGAACAGATATCGCCGGCAAAGTGATACAATATATCGAGCGCAATGCCAGAAAGAAGTGGTACTAAGAAGAAGGTCAGGAGATATAAGAAAGGGCCACTGACGATCGGAGGGCAGCAGGTGGCCCCTGGCGAGCAGGCAGTGGTCAAGATCGATGTAGGCCGGCTTCCCTCCGACTCACCGATCCATATCAATGTCTTTGTTCACCGCAGCAGCAAACCGGGTCCGGTCGCCTTGATCATGGGTGGGGTGCACGGCGATGAGATCAATGGCGTGGAGATCGTACGGCGGGCCCTGGACACCCGGATGTTCGATCATCTGCTGCGCGGCACGGTCGTGGCGATCCCGCTTCTCAACGTGCATGGCTTTATCCATTTCTCGCGCGAAGTGCCCGATGGCAAGGATGTCAACCGCAGCTTCCCCGGCAATATGCGTGGCTCGCTGGCATCGAGGGTGGCACGGATCGTCTCGCGCACCATCATGCCCGAGATCGATTTTGTGATCGATTATCATACAGGCGGCGGCTCGCGGTACAACCATCCGCAGGTGCGGTATTCCCGTCTCAGCATTCCGAGCCTGACACTGGCCCGGCATTTTGCACCGCCGTTCATCATCAAAAAGCCGATCATCCGCAAATCGCTCCGGCAGGTAGCACGGGACCTGGCGATCCCGATCCTGATCTACGAAGGCGGCGAAGCCTTGCGTCTCGACGGGTTTGCTATCACCAAGGGATTGCAGGGGATGCGGCGCGTTCTTGCCCACAAACGGATGCTGGCACCCCACTGGTACGAGCAGGCTGACGAACCTAGCGTCCTCTTTGACAAGACCAGTTGGGTGCGTGCCTCCAGCGCTGGTATCTTTACCTGGTCCAAGCGCTCCGGAATGAAGGTGCGCAAAAGTGAACCGCTCGGTACGATCACCGACCCGTTCGGATCGCGCAAGATCGTGGTACTCGCTAATCGTTCCGGTTATATCCTGGGACATAACAATGCCTCGGTGGTCAATCAGGGCGATGCGTTGTTCAATATCGGATACCAGTTCAGGATACTCGAACCCAAAGCGCTACCGCGATGAGAGTAAGGCCGTTTGAGTATCTTTGCCGCCATCATCTCGTGAAACGGAAACCACTTCAAGCAATGATTCTGGCGGGGCTGTGTCTCCTCTTGTTGTCAGCCTGTGGCAACGGGGATCCGACCACCAACGAGCAGCCGCCTGCTGATCCGCCACCGCAGGATACGACGGTCCAGAAAGGGTTTGACGATATGTCTTCGGACTACTACGAGGCGGAAACCCGTGTGATCTGGCAAAAGCCCGACCTGGTTCTGAATCTGCTCGGCGATCTCACAGACAAAACAGTGGCGGATATCGGAGCGGGTACCGGGTACTTTGCTTTCCGCATCGCAGCCATCGGCGGCAACGTGATCGCTATCGACATCGACGATCGCGCTATTTCCTGGATGAACAGGGAAAAGGAGCGCTATCCCGAAGATGTACGCAAAAGGTTCGAAACGCGATTGGCCACGGCTACCGACCCGGGGCTGAAGGCCGATGAGGTGGACATGGTGCTGATGGTCAATACCTACATGTACATTTCCGATCGGGAACGGTACCTCCGTGATCTCATACCGGCGATCAAGCCGGGTGGCAAGGTCATCATTGTCGACTTCAAGAAGAAAGAAACCCAGATCGGTCCGGCGGTTGCCCAGCGCATCGCGGCAACCGAGGTGCAGCGCGAATTGACCACCGCCGGTTATGCCATCGTCAACTCAGACGACAACGCACTGGAATTCCAATACATCATTACGGCTATCAGGCCTCAATAAACGCGTCGCGGGTCAGCAATGCCTCGCGTTGTGGCCCGGTGGAAACGTAGGAAATGGGCCGCTTGAAGGCGGTTTCCAGACGTTCAATGTAATCCCTGGTCGTTTGTGGCAGTGCATCGTATACATCCACCCGGCTGATATCTTCCTGCCAACCCGCCACCCGCTCGTAGACGGGTTTGATCGCTGCGTCTTCGAGGTCGTAGGGCAGGCGAGTGGTACGATGACCGTTGATGTCGTAGGCAACACCCATCCCGACCTCGTCGAAGGAGGTCAGCACATCGATCTTGGTGAGGGCAATGTCCGTGACCCCGTTGAGCATGATAGAATACCTTACTTGAGGGATGTCGATCCAGCCGCAACGACGGGGCCGGCCGGTGGTGGCACCAAACTCATGCCCCAGTTTGCGCAGGCGTTCGCCGTCGGCGTCGTGGAGCTCTGTCGGGAATGGACCGCTGCCCACTCTGGTGCAATATGCTTTGGTGATCCCGATCACGCGGCCAATGCGTCCGGGCGCGACACCGAGGCCATTACAGACACCCGACGAAATGGTGTTGGAGGAAGTCACATAGGGGTAGGTGCCGAAATCGATATCCAGCATGGAGCCCTGGGCGCCTTCGGCCAGCACGCGCTTGCCGCTGTCGATCGCCTGGTTGACATAGTACTCACCATCGACCATTTCCAGTCCCCGGAGGGTTTCGACGGAGGCAAACCAGTCTTCTTCCTCGGCACGGATATCGAATTCAAATTCCGGGTACAATTTAAGCAGGCCCAGATGCTTGTCCTTGAGCGCCCGGTAGCGGTCCATGAAGTCCGGGCGCATGATGTCCCCCATGCGCAGGCCATTGCGGCCGGTCTTATCCATGTAGGTAGGGCCGATACCGCGCAGGGTCGACCCGATCTTCATTTTTCCTTTGGCAGCCTCGGAGGCGGCATCGAGAAGGCGGTGGGTGGGAAGGATCAGGTGTGCACGGCGGGCGACCACCAGGCGGTCGGTCACCGGGACCTTGAGATCCTCCAGCCCGGCGATCTCCTTGCACAGCGTGATGGGGTCGATCACGACCCCGTTTCCGATCATGTTGACGATGTCTGTACGGAAAATGCCGGATGGAATGGTATGCAGGACTGTCTTGGTGTCACCGATCTCAAGCGTGTGCCCGGCATTGGGCCCGCCCTGGAAACGGCAGACGAGATCGTACCTGTCGGCCAGATAATCCACGATCTTTCCCTTTCCTTCGTCGCCCCATTGCAGGCCCAGGAGTACGTCAACGTGCATTGCTCAAAGATACCAATTATTCCGTGCTGGCCGGGTCAGCGCAGGGCCCCCAGGCCGTTGCCCTGGGGACGACAACCCTTGCCACACTTGCCATACAGGATGAGCGCGTGATGGCTGATATCGAAATCGGTAGTGCGGGACATCCGCTCTCTGATCTCCTGAATGTAAGGGTCTGAAAACTCCAGGATCCTGCCGCACTCGGTGCAGATCAGGTGGTCGTGGGGCGCGACGCCGTAGGCCCGTTCGTAGCGGGTGACGTGGTCGCCAAAGTGGTGCTTGAGAATGAGCTGGCACTGGCAGAGCAGATCGAGGGTGTTGTACACAGTGGCACGACTCACATGATAGTTGTGCGTTTTCATGTGCACGTACAGCGACTCGGCATCAAAGTGATCATTCCGCGTATAGATCTCCTCCAGGATGGCAAACCGCTCGGGCGTCTTGCGGAGTCCGTGGGCCCCCAGGTACTCTGCAAAAAGACGCTTGACCTTGTCAATAGATGGATGGTGTGACTTTTGAACGTGCATGGAGGAAAGGAGTGATGACATAACTATTCGATGCGTGAGACTTGAGAAATACCTTTCAGGGATTTGAGTGAGCGAATGGCCAGGTTCATCTGGTCTTTATTGAGGACCACCAGGCTGATCCTCCCTTCGAAATAACCTTCGTCGCCGGCAATGTTGAACGACCTGATATTGATACCCAGGTTGGATGAGATCGTATTCGTCACGCGCTCGATCACGCCGACGCCGTCGTCGATGCCCGTAAGCAGCAGGTCCACAACGAATTCCGAGGACTCGCCACGCACCCATTCGGCTTTCATGATGCGATACCCGTAATTGGCCATCAGGTGGGTGGCATTGGGACAACTGGTACGATGGATCTTCAACCCGGCATTGGCTGAGAGGTAGGCAAAGATGTCGTCTCCCTGGACCGGCTTGCAACAGCCGGCCAGCATGAAGCTGTATTGTTCGGCCGGCTCTCCGTTGACCAGGATATTGCTCTTGCCATTGGCCTTGCTTTTGCGCGCTTTGCCACGCGCCGGCTGGGATTCGGTGGCAGGCTTCTCTTTCTTGACGACAAAATGACGCCCCTCGATGTCGAAGGTCTTGAGGGCGTTGAGCTGAAATTCCTCGGTGGCAAGCGCGTAATAGAGGTCCGGCCTTGAAGTATAGCCGAAATGCTTGACCAGCATGTCCACATTCTCCTCGAAGTCGACCTTCATATTGCGCAGCTTGCGCTGCAGCGCCTC
>JAWWBX010000235.1:0-6964 GCA_033720735.1 Saprospiraceae bacterium | reverse complement strand
CTTTCGGACTTGCAGCATCTTCTGATCGCAGCAGGACCAAAGCAGCCACGATGGCCAACAATGCCACGAACAACCAGATCCACCACTGTTTGAACCGGAGCGGCGATCTCCGAACTTCCGCATCGATTTCTCCGAAACGCCTGCGTAACCTTTGCTCTGCCTGCTCGCGGACAATGTGTTCTGTGTTCTGAATCAGTTGAAGGTGAGCACGAAACGCAGGATCCTTCATGCGAGCCTGAACCTCCTGTAACTCCTCATGAGTGGCTCTGTCCGTGACATATCTGTCAATCAGGTCGTAATCCCGTTCACTCAGTGCACTCACGTTCTGACATTCATTGATGTGAACAATTCTTTCAGTTTGCGGAGACAACGCGATTTATGGCTCTTGGTCACATTATCGTTCGCATGGCCCAGTCTGTGCCGGATCGCCTCGATCGAAAAGCGATGATAGTAAAACAGCGTGAGGATGCCCCGGCAACTCTCGGGGAGAAGGCCCAACGCGTAAGCCAGTTGTTCGCTATCGTCGTCGGCTACTTGTTCTTTTGCCTGATCTTGCCAAAGGTTAACGTAACGATCGTCGAGCTCATCCGTCTGCATATGCTTTCGTTCCTTGCGCATCTTCTGCAGGGCCTGGTTCTTACCGATCGCGAATACCAAGGTTTTAACGCTTGCCCGCTCACCGGAATACTGTCCGGTACGATACAGGTTGTAAAATCCCAGAATGGCATCATGATATGCTTCCTGTGCGATTTCTTCAGGATAGCCCTGCTTGCGGCTGAAGGACAGGAACGCATCCCGCAGATACTTATACAGTTCTGTGATTCCGGTATCCGGATCCGTTTGGAGTAATCCCAGAATGCGTCGTTCTGATCGCCCGCTCAAATCTCCATGTTGGGTCTGCCAACAAGATACGTAGCAGGATGGTCAGATGCCTCGCTGGACTGTCACCCTGCGCAAGCGAAACAACATTCCTGTGTTAGGATTCAGCCAGTCGCAGCACCTTACACGAGAGGTGGATAGAAAGCGATGGCAGGAGGGGCGTGATCAGGGGCGCTTCATCAGGGATGACTGACACTACAGAATCACATACCAGTTCACCGCCACCCAGAAACGGCTGCGCCGGGCGTCCTCAAACAGTCTGTCAACGCGGTAATCCAGGCCAAATTCCAGCTTGTTGGCGTCGGTAAATACGTATCCGATCACCGGGACCACCCGGATCTCGAGGTCGTAGTCATCACCCTGGAACTGATTGAGATATTCATTGCTCAGTTTGATATAAGCCTCCCGGGAATCGACAGCCTGGCCGCTGAGGGGGAGCTCAGCAGCCAATCGATACCGTAGTCGCACAAGGGCCGGGGCACCGCTCTGGACCGACTGATCCGATGCCAGGCGATGACCCAGGCGCAGCGCGCTGAAGCGTTGAGTGATGGCAAATTGCTGGATCAACCGGTGGATCGATGCACCTTCGCGCAACCGCAACTGATATCCCATGCCCAGTGTGTGGTTGACACTCACCCGGGTGGCTGCCACCAGGGCCAGATCTGTCAGGACGTAGCGGTATTGGTAATCGGCATCTTCGCGAAATTGACCCTCTCGGAGTAGTTGACGTGACTCTGCCTTGAAGTTGATCTTCCAGTTCTCAGCCAGCTTGGTATTGACATTGAATGCCGGGAGTATCCCGAACTGGTAAGTGTGCTGGGCGTGCAGCACTGTCTGACAGAACAAGAAGATGACCACAAAGACACTGCGTATCAAAACTCCAGGTTGTCGGTGTTACGTAAAATGATCTCTACCGACGACAGGATCACTCCCGTCTCTGAAATCAGAAACTCCATCATTTTGTAGTCCCGTTCGGTGCGGGTCTTGACGACCAGCTCGAAATGGCGGGTGACCCCGTTACAGGACCCCGGTTGCCGGATGCAGCTGATCAAGACCGCCGGTGGGCCGGTATACTGCCTCTGAACACGCAAGACCTTGTGGCGATCATAGAGTTTGTCGAAGTGCGCAATCGCACGGGCACGTGCTTCGGCAGGGATTTCCTCCCAGGACTGTTCAATCTCAATGTCTTCGATCTGACCATCGTTACTGAACTCAATGCTGTAGCGCTGGCCATTGATCTTCGTTTTTGCTTCAACACTGGAGCGCTCTAATCCGACTTCGCGATACCACCTGACCTTTCGGTTCACCTCAAGTTGATCCACAAATTGCAATGCGCTGGATGGAACCTCCTGCGGGTCAATGCGAAATTCCTTCTCGTACTTCTGTTGCGCCGAGCTACCAACCGGCATCACAAGCACGCAAAGCAGGAGAAGTGCGACTACGTTAACGATACTGGCATGGTTTCCCTTCAAGTCTCTCAATGGCAGATTCAAGCATAGCAACGCACGCCACAGGGTTTGGTTGAGACCGCTCTGGGAATCAGAGGTGTCGCCCACGGCTATCGATGCAACCAGCGCTCTTGTACCGCCACCTGTGCCGATGTTGGATTCGGCATTGGGACAATGAAGGCGGTGCCCTTATAAGGCGTGTAGTCGAGGAGCAAGCCGGCTTGTTGAAAATAGTACTCGACCGGCAAGACGTCAAGTCCGGTGATATACTTGTCGAAGAACGGATGTTCCATATCACCAATGAGTTGTTGAAAGATGCGTTCCAGGTCGGCGAGTACATACGGCGCCCCGGTCTGCCCGTGTTCCGTGAAGAGGATTTGCATGAAGGTGTCGAGCGTAAGGGTCGGATCATGCTCCCGCAGCATCATGTCCATCACGAATGCCGCGCACCAGCCGCCATTGTACACACCGAATCGGTAGGTGCCCTTCTGTTGACCGGCGTCTTTCAAAGAGATATCCGGGTATTGTCGTTGGCGGAAAAAGTAGTACAAGCCAATCGTCTTCTCGATCATACCGAAGAACTCGGTGCGCGAGATCAGCCCCGTCCTCAACAATGCCAGATTGGAGTAATATTCGGTAAAACCCTCCGAGAACCACTCCCGATCCGAGCGTTCTGGGCCGTTGATCAGCCTGCCATTCCAAAAGTGGAAAAGTTCATGTGCAAACTGGTTTGCCCAGATCAATCGATTCGCGGCCTGAGGAGGAAACTTGAGGGTGAAGGCATTGCTCGTGGTATAGGCCTCCCCGTCGTTTTGTTTGTATGGAAAAGCGGTGATGAGGTATCGTGTCCTGGGAGTATTTGGAAAGAGAGCCAGGTAGTAGTCCAGGATCGGTGTGAAGGTCTCCTTAAGCAACCCGGTCACATCATTTTCGAATCCCAGCATGGCGATCTGCAAGGTCATGTTGCCTCGGGCAATGACGACCGGAGAGTGTGTACCCCACACCACGGTATTGTTCATCAGAGCATCACGACTTGATACGACAAAGTCCTGATCAGCGATCGCTGGCCACGGGGCACTTACAGTGTATCCTTCCGGCAGGACAAACTGCACACGGAATAGCGATGTAGTCGCGGGTGCCAGGAACAATGAACGGGTCACCACGAACAGGGCTCCATCGATGTGCTTGCCTGCCTGTTCATTGCCCGCAGCCCAATTTTCTGTCACAAAGGACAAATCCACCCAATAGGAGATTTGACGCGCATTGGTGACCGTCCAGGTGGCGTCACCAGTGTAGGCCAGGTTGGCAGATTCGGGCTCAATGAACGTCGACCAGCCCTCCGGATAGTCATAGCTTGGACAACCCGGATGGATCTCCAGCGTCTCCACCGGCGTGGCAAAGGATGCCTGCACGTGCACCCTCAAGGGTGCATGATGATCGATGGTCAGGACGTATCTGGCTGTATCGGCCCATGCCGTGCCGGCAATGAGTATGGAAACAATCGAGAGCAAGCAGACCCGCATGAGGGATGGTTTTTGAGGAATGAGTCATTGAAAAGACAAGCGACGACCATGGGAAGTTGCTTGGGCGAAAAGACATCCGCAGGTTATCCGTTATAGATCACAGGCATCTGCCCCTTCCACTTTCGCCAGATGGCCTCGTCGGTGATCAGGTCTGCCATAAAGTGCGCCACGTTGATCCGGCTCACCTTGCCGGCGTCAAAGATGGCACTGCGGGTGGGAGAAGGGTGCGTCGTGTAGGCCGAAACCACGTCGGCATCGGTGAGTCCGTCGGGGCGCACGGCTACCCACTCGATCACCCGGTGGTCCTGACCGATGTGTGTCCGCAGGTACTCGGCAGCCTGTTCGTTGTCGACATGCGGGGGCAAGGTGAGCCGTAGCAGTGCAATGACTGCACGCTGAGCCAATGAAATAGGCTCGTGTAAATCGCGGTTGCGATTGCCGGTCGTGTTCATCAGTACAAATTTGACCGGCGAGGCTGGCTGATTGGCCATGGCTGCCTGGCACAACCGGCGGGCTGCTTCTGTCACCAGCCGCCGGGGCGGACCGTAAACGCCTTTGAAACTCAGGGTGTGTCCCAGACAGGAGGCCACGGCATCGCAATCGCGGACATGCTCTGCCATTTCCTGGTCTGTGAGGTCTAGTATACTTGCCTGGATCAGCGTCAGGTTGGGCGCATTTCCCGTGATTGACAAGAGTTTCTCTGGAGACCGCACCACTGCCCGTACATGGTGGCCGCGGTCCAGCAGGTGTTTTGTCAGCCATTTTCCGGTGGCGCCAGTGGCACCTGTAACAAGTACGGTCATCAATCTTGATTGGCAAATGCACGGCTAAGATAGGCGTTGACGGCGGCGCTTTATGGTCCGGAGGGGTCGGCCTCAGTGTCAGCGGCGCGGGCATCGGCTTTGAGCCGCAAAATGGAGATCCAGACGCCCATGGCCAACGAACAGGTAATGAATGAAAGGGAGAACCATTCCGGGATGTCGACCCAATTGGCGGTGATCAGCTTCAATGACACGAAGATCAGGATGGCAAAAACGCTGTACTTGAGAAAGGCAAACTTTTCCAGCATACCAGCCAGGAAAAAGTACAACGAGCGCAGGCCCATGATCGCAAACACATTGGAACTCAGCACCAGGAACGGATCGGTGGTGACGGCAAGGATGGCCGGGATACTATCGACGGCAAACAGGAGATCAGCCATCTCAATGGTGAGCAGGGCCCCAAACAGCGCCGTAAAGACTGTTTTACCGTCGACCTTGGTCCTGAATTTTGCCCCGTCGATGACATTGCTCATCCGGATGAAACCGAAGATCACCCTTGGCTGACGTGGAGGCGCATGCTCCGCCTCCTTACGCAACATGCGGAAGGCTGTGTAGAGCAAAAACAGGCCAAACACGATGGTAACGTTGTGGAAGGCATGCACCAGGGCCAACCCCAGGGCAATCAGAATGGCTCTGAACACGATGGCGCCGATAATACCCAAAAACAGCAGGCGGTGCTGATACTGCCGGGGGATGCGATACCCCTCAAAGATCATGGCGATGACGAAGAGATTGTCAACACTCAGAGACAATTCGATGAGATACCCGGTGATGTATTTTACCACGCTCTGCCGGGGGGTGAGGTTGTTGATGTTGTCCACCATGGACTCTGCGTAGAGCCAGTAGACCACCACCGTGAAGAGCAGCGCATTCCCGATGAAAAAGATAGACTCGCGCATCGCCCGTCGCGATGATACGGGGGCATGCTTGCGATGAAGCACCAGGAAGTCCAGTGCAAGGAGGAGCACAACGTATGCCGAGAGGATGATCCAGGGCAGGTGAGTCATCATGATCTGTCAATGGTGTGCGCAGGCAATTGTTTCAGGCTCTTGGTGTGCCGTGTATTGTATCGTACTCGGTTGAAGATAGATCACTCCGGAGAAAAAGTATAGCACCAGGCTTCTCCTTCCAGCACGGTTTTGCCATCCTGCCGGGTGACGGAGATGGCCAGCCTGGTGACCGGCTTGGACGGGTGCAAACTGAGGACTTCAGCCCGGGCTGCGATCGTGTCACCGATATACACCGGGGCCGTAAACTTCCAGTTCTGGCTCAGGAAGACCGTGCCCGGGCCAGGCATGTCCATGGCCACCAGCGCATGCAGCAGGCCGGTGGTCAGGCCGCCTTGCGCGACCAGCCTGCCGAACTTGGTCCTGGCTGCAAATTCCGGGTCGAAATGCAAGGGATTGTAATCCCCGCTGAGCTCTGCGAAGGCGCGTACGTGGTCGGCGGTCAGGGTGAGACTGCGGGTGGCTGTTTGGCCGACAGCAAGTTGAAGCATAGGTGATCGGTTTGTCTATTTCTGCGCTGACGCGCTATCCTCCAGCACCTTGCGGATACTGGCAAGGACGATCTCTGGTTGATCTCGGTGAACAAAGTGCCCGGCGTCGCTGCAGTAAACCAGCATGCCATTGTCGACTTCCTGCACGACCCTGGTCCATCGCATCACCCGGTGCCGCATTTTGGATTGGAAAAGTGCCGTTTCGTCGAACGCATCGGAGCGCATCGACAGTGGCATGTCAAACCTGCCACCGGCCAGGATATGAACAGGAATGTTCGGCAGCGGGCGGTCCGCCAGCACTGCGTAATCCGTCTGCCTGAGGTCGGCGAGTGCCTGCCCTTCCTCCTGAATCGCCTGGGGAGCCCGCGCACGTCGCCGCGCCAACGCAGCGGTTTGCGCGGCCAGCATGGAGTCGATGACTGTGTCATCCCAATCGAAGATCTCAAAGTAGTCACGTTTGTTGTGCTGGGTCTCCGTGAAGTCGGCCGGGTCGATGATCACCAGCCCGGCGAGCATGTCAGGATGGTAGGCGGTAAATCCCCGCACATACACGCCCCCCAGCGAGTGACCGATCAGTACATAGGGAGGTGGCAGGCCCAGATGATCAAGGAGTTGCAGCAGATGCGCGGTCACGTACTCGATGGTGGGCATGGCATCATCCGGTTCGGACTTGCCGATACCCGGACGATCATAAAGCAGCACAGGTCCGAGTGCGGCCGCCCCTTCCACGATCGGATCCCAATGATCCAGCGGTGTACCGAGGCCACTCTCGAATACCAGCAAGGGCTGCCCCGG
>JAWWBX010000234.1:0-7020 GCA_033720735.1 Saprospiraceae bacterium | reverse complement strand
GTATTGCATCGCTAGAGATTTGAGCAACAAAGGACGTGCATTTATCAGGAATATGCCAAAACCGGATCAATTCTGCTTGCGGCCCAACAATGCCTGCAGCCGTTGCCGCGCATACGGCACGACATCAGTATCGATGCGCAGTAGCCTGAGCAAGGCCAGGTACACCGCGATCGTGATGGAGCAGAACAGAAGCACCTGCAGGACCGGTGAAGCCATTGCCGGCACCAGCCGGTACACGAGGTAGAGCGCGCCTGCCAGGACACAAACCTTCAGGGTGTCGCGCGTAAACGGATGCATGCCAAACTTGACCAGACTGAAAACCAGCTTGGCAACATGGTAGATGACGATGGAAATGCACGTCGCAATCGCGGCACCGGTGATGCCCTGTCGCTGAATGAAGTAATAGTTGAGTACCACATTGATGACGCCGAGAAGCCCGACAAAGATGATGTTGTAGTGATAGAGTCTGCTCAGGACGATGATCTGGTAGTTGATGCCCATCATCAAGTCGACCAGCTTGCTCATACCCAGGATCACAAACACAATGAACGCTGACGACAACTCCTCATACATGGGCGAAAAACTGAATAACGTATCGAGGCAGCCCAGTGCCAGAAAGTAGATGAGAATGCCAAACGTGAGCAGATTGATGGAAGTGCGCTTGTACAGACGGTTGATCTTCTCGGTCTCATTGTTTTCCCAGGCACTGGCAACCACCGGCGAGGCGATCTGCCACACCGCCGCCGTCGGGATGTGCAGGATATTGGCAATAAAGAAGGCAATGGCATAGATGCCTGTCTCTTTTTCGCCGATCAACAGGGTGATCATAATGATGTCCACCCGATTGGCCATCATGCTGGCCATCACACTGAGTCCGGTAAAGGCAGAATAGTGCGCCATTCGTCGCAATGCCCGTCCCGAAAGCGCATCAGTGCGCCATTTCAGATCCAGCGCCTTGATGCGTAGCAAATACACGACGAGGCCGATCGTGGAGATGCCGAACGACGCCGTCCAGAACCACATGAATTTGTAGTACCCGATCCATTCAAAGTGTGCGATCAACACCAGCACCGGCAACACCAGCTTCGGCAGCAGCGTGTTGTAAATCGCCGGGACCACGATCTGCTTGTAATTGGATGCATGCAGGGTGAGGATGCGGTTGATGATCATCAGAAACGCCCCACTCATCAAGTGCAGACTGTAGCGTTTGACGCGGGTCGACTCAAAATCGAGCGCGTCCAGGGCATCATAGAAATCATTGCGGAACACGAAAAACAGGGCAAAAAAGATCAGCATGGCGCCACCCGTGACCAGGAGCATGTTGAGGAGATACCCCTGCCTTGCGCGCTCCGATTGTTCCGGGAAGAACTTGACCACCAGGGTCACCGTGCCCAGGCTGGCAAATGGCACGATAAAGAGTGCCGTGGCCATCAGAAACTGAGCCAGCCCGTACGCATGAAGATCCAGTGGGTAAATGGCGAGCACGGCGATTGCCGACAAGATGGTGCCCCCATAGTTGACCAATACCTGGCGCGATGCTTGTTGACGAATCACACTCATCTGGTCAAAGCTTGGGAAGTGATCGGGTCACGCCTGCCGGCTGGCCTGCTGCCTCCATGGTTGCGATGATCCGTCGTGGGACCCGGTGGAACTTGACCTGCTGCATTTAATGGTTTGGATGCTGTTCCGACAAACGGGACAAGGTGCTTGCCAATTGTCGCGCAAGATAAGGCCTGCTGTATTCTTCGGGAGGTTGGTCTGTGACTTTCGGCGGATCACCAATGAAGCTGCGGAGTGCCTTCCCGGCAGCGGGATCATCCGGGTCGACGACCAGATGACCATGTCGTGCCAGGATCGCGGTGGCATCCGTCTGCACCTGGCTGACGCAAATAACCGGTCGGCGCGCCGCCAGATACTCGAAAAGCTTGCCCGGGATCCGCCCCCGGACATTTTCTGCCACCGCCTTGTTCACCAGCAACAAAAGAAAATGGGCACTGCGCATTGCCCGAATCGCTGCCTCATGATCGAGATACCCAAGGTCTTCGTACGCCAGACCCGCCGCCTCAATCGAGTCCAGCACAGCGGGGTCTGTGCTTCCCAGTAATTTGACAACAACTTCAAATCCGAATTGCGGTGCCAGCGCGCTGAGCAGCCGCCACAATTGCCGCGGATTGCGGTCCAGCGCCAGGGTTCCGACATGACAGATCGTGACCTGCTCGTCAAGGGGCGGTGCCGGTGAAGTAAAGTCAGCCGGGTCATATCCATTCGTCAGGACACCTACCTCCCGGCCGCGGCTAGCACCAAGCATATTGGCCCAGGCAGGCGAAACGGTCGTAACGGCATCGGCATATTGCAAGACCTGCTGTTCCAGCCGGCGATGCACGCGATCGGCCCGGCGGGTCAGCGGCATTTTGTCGTAATACTCGATCGCCGTCCACGGATCGCGGAAATCCGCCAGCCAGCGCAGTGTGCGATGCTTGTGCTTTAAGCCCAGACCAATGAGATGCATACTGTGCGGTGGGCCGGTGGTGATGATCGTCGTGATGGACTCCTCTTTGAGAAACTTCTGAAGGAACCGCACGGATGGGCGCACCCACCAGACCCTGGCGTCCGGGATAAACAGGTTGCCTCGTATCCAGATCCCCAGCGACTGCTTCCACGATCGGCGTTTCGGGTCGGTATAGAACATCTGATCGAGCGTGGCGGCCTTACCCTCCCCGCCCTGTTGTTTGCCCAGGAGGCGGCGGTAAACCCGTCTGGGTTCGCGAATCGGCTGTTTGATGACCTGGACCGCATCCGGGATCTCTTGTGCCAGTGTCGGGTCGAGCAGAGGGTAGTCCGCATTGGAGGGGGTATACACCACCGGCTCCCAGCCGTGCTCCGGCAGGTACCTTGCGAATTTGAGCCAGCGCTGGACCCCACCTCCGCCCGCCGGCGGCCAATAATAGGTAATGATCAGCACCTTCCCCATGCCTGGCACTATTGGCCGGACCGCTTCTTCTTACGGCCCTTGTGTCGCTTTGGCGGTGCACCGGCCTTCTTTTCAACCGGCACGGCCGCCTCGGGCGGACGGTTCTTCCAGGTGTACCACAGGGCAGCGGCAAATCCGAGAAGGATGAGCAGTGAAAAGATCAGAGACAAGGTTTCTCCGAGGCGATGCGTCTTCGGGTCGAACTCAAAAACGATCGTATGCTCACCGGCTGGAACATTGAGGGCGCGCAACACATAATTCGCACGCAGGTGCTCCACGGGTTGTCCGTCGATATATGCCTGCCATCCCTTGTCGGGGCCATACCAGATCTCCGAAAAGACAGCCAGCTGATCACTCTGAGTATTAGAGCGGTAAGTGAGTTTGTTGGGCTTGTATTCGATCAGTTCAATGGTCCCGTTCTTGACAGGGTCGAAGCCGGCCACCAGATGCTCGAAATCCTTGTGTACGATGGCATCAGCCTGGGGGTCGAGGTTTTCCAGGGCTGCGATCTCTTCATCAGCCGTTTGTACGATGCGGATGCCTTCGACAAACCATGCATTGCCGTAAGCCTGAAAATTGCGCTGTACGCGTGGACCGGTATCCCCGGGAACGATGAAATACTTCGTGTTGAGCATGTTGAGCACATGCGGTGTCCCGCGCGAGAGGTAATAGTCGATCAGATCCTGATAGCGCTGGAGTTTGGCAGCATTGTACCCCCCGACCGTCCGGTGATGGTACGAGCGGATACTGTTGTTCCATGGATCGACTGTCAGGTCATGTACCCGGTAATGGAGGTCCTCGTCACGCAGGATCTCCCGGTCCACATCACGCAGCGCAAAGACCTGCTCATTGAGGGATTGGCTCACGAAGTCGTCAGGACTGATGTATCTGCGTCCGATCCCCCAGAGGTCGATCACCACCAGCAAGCCGATGGCGACCGTGACCCACAGAGCCCGGAGCGAGCCTTTCATGTGTGCGAACAGGGCCGCCGCACCCAGCACGATCAACAGCAGTGAGCGCAGGGCATCGGCGCGCAGGAATTTTGCCCGGTCGGCCACAATGGCATCGACGTTGTAACCGGCGTTGGCATAGCTGGCATCCGACGCACCCTCCAGGGAGAACAGTGACGGACCGATCGCCGCCAGCAGCAGGCACATCCCGCCCGTGGTGCCCAATGCCCAGAGCAGCGCCTTGCGTTTCTCTGGCCGGGCAACCTGATCGCTGAAGAACCGCGAGATCCCCAGCGCAGCCAGGATCGGGATAAACACCGCCGTGATCGTCAGGATTGAGCTTGGCGCCCTGAATTTGTTGTAAAGCGGCAGATAGTCAAAGAGCAGTTGATTCAGCACGGCCAGATGCTTGCCCATTGACATGGCAACCGTGAGCAAGACACACGTTACGATCCACCATTTGAGCCTCCCCGGCACCAGGATGGCGCCCAGGATAAACAGAAACATGAGCAAGGCGCCCATGTAGGCCGGTCCGCTCGTAAACGGGAGATCACCCCAGTACAACGGCTCGGCAAACTCGCCGCCCAGTCTGACACCACGCCGCTGAAAATCCTGATACAGCTCGGACTTTTCACCGGTCGGCTCAGCGCCAGACCCGCCAGCCGCGCGCGGGACCAGCATGGCGAGCACATCAGGGACGCCATTGCTCCAACTCATCGCGTAATCCCATGCCAGGCCGTCGGTCTCACTGCTGCTCGCGGCACTGGCTTCGTTGCTTTCAAGGATCGGCTTGCCGCGCATGGTATCCTCGGCAAGCTCCATCGTCGTCAGGATCTTCGAGGCAGACGATCCGACGGCCAGCAGCACACCGCCGATCAGGACTGCCACTGCGATGAAAAACGGTTTGTACTCCCTGGTCTTTACGGCATCCCGCAGGACAAACAACCCGTAAATCCCCAACAGGAGTAGCAGATAGTACGTCATCTGGAAGTGATTGACATACAAATTGACCGCCATGGCCAGGGCAAACAACGCCCCGCCGATCACGTATTTTCGACGGAAGGTGAGGATGGTTCCCGCTATCGCAGGAGCGACCCAAAAGATGGCGCGCAGCTTGGAGGTGTGCCCCGCCTCGAACAGTACGATGTTGTTGGTAGACAAGGCAAAACCCACCGCACCGATCATTGCAATCCATGGGCTGACACCGAGCACCAGCAGAAGGATGTACACCCCAACCATGGCCCCGATGAAAAACCCGATCGGTCGGGAAAAGAACAGATGGGACATTTTCTCCGCAATCTTCACCTGATTGGCCCCCTTGCCACTCCTGATCTGATAAGTGGGCATCCCGGAGAAAATGGAGTTGGTCCACAGCGACGTCTCCCCTGTTTCTTCCTCGTACTTGATCACCTCCTGCGCCATGCCCTTGTATGAATTGATGTCGGTCTGGGACAAGGTTTTACCCTCGATCTGAGGGTAGAAATAGAGGCAACTGAGAATAAGGAAGGTGATCAGTGCCACTGCGTGCGGCACGATCTGTTTCATTGAAATCGAACCCATATCACCGTTTGTGGAGGTACGGCCAAATATAGAGAATCATTCTTATACGAATCCCTACATTGCGGTAAGCCAAAGTCCTGAGTCATGCGCGCTTATATCGACGTGATCGACTATGATCAATCCACGGGAACGCTACGCGAGATCTACGACAACCTGATTGCCAGCCGTGGCAAACTGGCGCATGTGCACATGATCCAGAGCCTCAACCCCGAATCGATCGTGGCTCACATGGACCTGTATCTGAAGATCATGTTTGGCAAGTCGCCACTCCGGCGCTACCAGCGGGAAATGATCGGTGTGGTGGTCTCACAAACCAACGACTGTGCATACTGCGTGCGCCACCATGCCGAGGCGCTCAACTTTTTCTGGAAAGACGCCGATCGGACGGAAGCCCTGGCACAAGACTTTCGCTCGGCCGATCTGTCCGCCACCGATCTGGCGCTCTGCTCCTACGCTGAAAGCCTGACCGCCAACCCCAATGCGGGCGACAACGCTTCGCGGATCGATGCCCTCAGGGACGGCGGCCTGTCTGACCGGCAGATCCTGGACGCCAGCCTGGTAGCGGCCTACTTCAATTTTGTGAACCGGCTGGTGCTGGGCCTGGGAGTGGAAGTAGAAGTTGACGGTGGTGGCGGTTATCGCTACTGAGCTAGCGGACCACGGCGTACAGCCAGGCATCCCGGTAGACACCGTCCTTCAGATACGCCTTGCTCAGCCGGCCTTCCTTCTGAAAGCCGGCCTTCTGCAGCACCCTGGCGCTGGCAGGGTTCTCCACAAAGACGTGCGCATCGAGCCGGACCAGATCGGAATGTCCGAACACGGCGGTCACAAAAGCCGCAATCACGTCCGTCATGATCCCCTGGTTGCGGAAGGGTGTCGCGATCCAGTAACCGATCTCAGAGCGGTGTGACTGGAGCCCCTGCTCATAGAGCAGCCCGATGCCACCGATCAGCGAGGCGTTCCGGCGGATAGCCCAGTCTTTCCGCACGCCGTGCACGCTTTCAAAGTCGAGGACATGCCGGATAAACTGTTTGCCGTCGCTGTGACCATAGGGATAGGGCACCTTGAGTGTATTGGCGTAGATCGAAGGGTCGTTGATCCGCTCTACCAATGCTTGCAGGTCATCTTCCGTGATGCCGGTCAGACTGATGTCGTCCCTGACATGAATGACCTCCAGGTGCTTCAATCGCGGTAGATTTTCACCTCGCGTGCGTCAGGTGTCACATAGCCCCGGTACATGCCCTCGGAGTTAAAGGTGAGGGCCACGTTGCCGAACCTGTCGACAGCGATGATGCCGCCACTCCCTCCTTTCTCCACCAATTTTTGCATGACGACCTCATCGGCTGCCTGAGCCAGGCCGATACCCTTGTGCTCCATGCGGGCGGCGATATCGTGGGCGACGGCATAACGGATAAAATATTCGCCGTGACCAGTACACGAGACGGCACAGGTGGCATTGTCGGCATACGTTCCGGCCCCGATGATGGGCGCGTCACCGACCCGGTTGTAGCGCTTGTTGGTCATCCCGCCGGTGGAGGT
>JAWWBX010000233.1:0-7035 GCA_033720735.1 Saprospiraceae bacterium | reverse complement strand
TTCTCGCAGATTGCGCAGATTGCGCAGATTTCGTCAAAGCGGTGTAGGGGCTTTGCGGTTTGTGCATGACCCGGTGTCAGGTAACCAGAATGTGGTAGCTAGCGTCAGGCAGGGACTTCACGCAAAGAACGCGAAGGGCCGCGCAAAGAGACGCAGAGTTCGTAACAGCATCGTTGCGCTCTGTCGTGACTAGTAACTAAGTGTCTCAGTGATACCGGTTTTGCGGTTTTTCGGTTTTGCTTTGGTGTCCGATTTCTCGCAAATTCCGCAGATTGCGCAGATCTTGTAACGGCATCGTTAGGCTCTGTCGTGACTAGTAACTAGTGTCTCAGTGATACGGTTTGCGGTTCTTCAGTTTTGCGGTGTCTCGGTTGCTTTGGTGTCCGATTTCTCGCAGATTGCGCAGATTGCGCAGATTTCGTCAAATCGTTTGTGGGGGCAGTCCGGCAAGCACTTGAAGCCCCACACGACTCCGCTACGCTAGGCATACTGGGCAAGCACTTGAACCCCGCACGACTCCGCTACGCTACGCATGCGGGGCAAGCACCTGAACACGTGAACACATATTGGTCAGAGTTCCTTACGAAGGCGGGCCACCGGGATGTTGAGTTGTTCGCGGTATTTGGCCACGGTGCGGCGGGCGATGTTGTAGCCTTCTTCCTGGAGCATTTTCTTGAGCTTCTCGTCGGAAAGCGGCTTGCGTTTGTTTTCAGAGGTGATGATCTCCGAAAGGGTGTTCTTGACTTCGAGGGTGGATACTTCTTCGCCGTCCATTTTGGTGACGGATTCGGAAAAGAAGTCTTTCAGTTTCCTCGTGCCAAATTCGGTCTGGACAAACTTGCTGTTGGCTACACGGGAGACGGTTGAAATATCGAGGCCGGTGATCTCCGCGATATCCTTGAGGATCATGGGTTTGATCTTGCGCTCGTCGCCAGTGAGGAAGTATTCATACTGGAACTTCATGATGGCGTACATCGTACGGTAGAGCGTCTGCATGCGCTGACGCAGTGCATCGATAAACCACTTGGCCGAATCGATCTTCTGCTTGATGAAAATGATGGCCTGTTTGTCCTTGGGGGTTGTGACTTTCTTCTTCTTGCGTTCGTTGTAATCCCGCAGCAAATCGACATACTGCGCGTTGATCCTCAGATCCGGAAGGTTCTTGGTGTTGATCGTCAGCTCCAGCTCACCGTCGCGGTTGGTGATGATAAAGTCGGGCACCACGTAATTGAACTCGATCCCCCCTGACGAGCTGTACGCGCTGGCGGGTTTGGGATTGAGCTTCAGGATCTCGTCGATGGCTGCGCGCAACGCGTCTTCGTCCACCTCGAGGTATTTCTGGAGTTTGTGATAGTGTTTCTTGGAGAATTCGTCGAAGTAGAATTCGAGGATCTGGTAGGCCAGTTCCTGGTGGTTGTTGAAGGCTTCGCCGGCTTGTTGACAGCGTTCGCGTTTGAGGTTCAGTTGGATCAGCAGACATTCTCGTAAATCACGGGCACCGACACCCGGCGGATCGAAGCGCTGGATCTTTTCCAGAAGATCAAGGACATCTTCCTCTGTTGCTTCGATGTTTTGTGCAAAGAGCAGGTCATCGATGATCGCCAGTGGCTGGCGCCGCAGGTAGCCGTCATCATCGATACTGCCTACGATTTGCAACGCAATCTTGACGCTGCGTTCGTCCGGCAAATCGAGCATCCCGAGCTGCCGTTCCAGGTAGTCGTGGAAGGTATCGGAAAGGACAACCGGGGTTTCGGCTTTATGGTCGCGACTGCCCAGATCTGCCTGGACACGATACGACACCGGGTCTTCCTCGATGTAGTCGTTGATATAGTCTTCCATCTCGAAGACGTCTTCCTGCACATCCTCTTCTCCCGCTGCTCCGTCCTCGGTCTCGGCCTCTTCGAATCCCGTCGGGTCCGTTTCCTCTTCAGCGCCTTCTTCCAGCGCAGGGTTCGCTTCCAGCTCCTCCTTGATGCGTTCTTCAATGCGCGCCGTGGGTATCTGTAGGAGCTTCATAAGCTGTATCTGCTGCGGAGACAGCTTCTGAAGCATCTTTTGGCTAAGGTTTTGCTTTAACATACAGGTACCGGATTTGGCTGTTTGCAACGATCCTTACAGCATTCAACAAAGATCGGGAACTTTAAGTTTGATCGCTGTCCAGAATCTCTGAAATACGACATTCTGTCGCTAAAGCAAATATATATGAATCGTTTACATATTACAGTTTATTGTCATATTAATTTTTCAACAACCCCGGATCCGGTGTTGACGAGACCTGGCACAGCCCCTGTCGTGACTGCCTTGCAAAGCACCGGATTTTAACGTTTCTTTGCCAGTGATTTGAACCGAACGTCACGCTGAATGAACGACCAGAACTACGGTAAGAAAGGAAGTTGTTTTATCAAGTTTCTCATCGCTGTCATTCTCTTTGTACTCCTGTTGATCTGGGTGTACAGAATGAATTTTGACCTGACCTTCTAGACTGCCTCCCTGAAGACGCTGCGATATCCCTAGTTTGCGTCAAACACATCGCCGGAGCCAGAAATGCTGACATCCAACTCCGGGTTCCCCTTGTAGTAGACATCGCCACTCGCCCTGATGCGCACTTTGAGATAGTCGTTGACAAACACTTGTGCATCGCCCGATCCATCGATCCGTACGTCTGTATCCCCGGTGATCAGGTCAAAGGCGGCAAGATCTCCGGAGGCACTGATGTCGACGTTGTGACTGTGGACGGCGCCCTCCAGATAGATCGCCCCGCTCCCCTGGATCTTTGAGTCCAGATACTGGACATCCAGCGCGACATCGATCATTCCCGATCCGCGGAGGAGCAGGTCGAGTTGATTTTCGACAATGGTGTTTTGGCCGTATACCTCGCCAGAGCTTTGCACAATGATCCGTTCAACAGAGGGCAGCGTGATGAAGATGTCGAGACGACCGATCTCGCGGACACAGCGATCAAATTCGATGTCCCACTCGCCATCGCGCACATCCCGCTCGATCTCATCGATCACATTGCGTTTGCCCTCCACGACGACTTCGAAAAAATCGCCCTGGGTCAGGTACACAGTCGCCGGAATATCGAGCCGGATCCGATCGAATGCAGGAATATTCAACGTATCCGTGATGACATCGCCTCGGCCGCGTTCGCAATCGAAGACGTCATCCAAATAACAACCGCTGGCAATCACCGCGATGATGGCTGCTGCCAGGCTAAAGCGTGCTGATTTCATAGTAAAGGATTTGAAGTTTGGAATTTGTACCTATAACGACAGTCCCCGGACACGAAGGCTGCCTGGGCCACGTTCCTTTAACAGCGATTTAACCGGACCAGCCCTCCACCGGTGTCATACAGTCGTTGGCAGTCCCCGGAAGGTTGCAATCCGCGCAGAGATTTTGTGCCGTCATCCACTGAAACAAGTATCATTGCATACAACACGCTGGAAATGGCATTGAACATCGTCTCATGGAATGTCAACGGGATCCGGGCCGTCATGAACAAGGGGTTTGCGGAGAGCCTGGCGTCCATGCATCCCGACATCATTTGCCTGCAGGAGACCAAAGCACAGGAGGACCAGGTGCACGTGGCGCTGGAGGCAATCGATGGCTACCACATCTTTGCCAATTCGGCTGAGCGCAAGGGATACTCGAGCACGGCCATTTTGAGCAAGCGGGCGCCCATCAATGTCGCCAACGATATCGGCGTCAAGGCACACGATCAGGAAGGGCGTGTCATCACTGCGGAGTATGATGACTACTATCTGGTGACGGCCTATGTGCCCAATTCCGGACGCGGGCTGGTGCGGCATGACTACCGGGCGCGGTGGGACAAGGCCTTCCGTCGCTTTCTCGTTGATCTCAAGCAGCACAAGCCGGTGATCCTCTGCGGAGATCTTAACGTGGCACATCAACCCATCGACCTCGCACATCCCAAGCCCAACTACAACAAGACCGCCGGCTACACCCAACTCGAGATCGATGGCTTCACCCGGCACCTGGAGGCCGGATTTGTCGACACCTTCCGACAGTTGTATCCCGAGACCGTGGCGTATACCTGGTGGGCGTATTTCCGAAATGCCCGGGAGAAGAATGTGGGCTGGCGGATCGATTACTTCCTGGTCAGCGAAGATCTGATGCCGCGTGTCGGAGACAGCTTCATGCACTCCGGGATCATGGGGAGTGACCATTGTCCGATCGGGCTCACCCTGCACTAGCCCGTCACCTTTGGCAATGAGCTGCTGGTTGATAACTTTACCATGTACCAGACGTCATCCGCCATGCAACACTTCATTGCGATCTCTCTCGTGGTTTTCTTAACCAGTTCAATGATTGCGCAGGTTAGCCCCGACAAGCAAATGGTGATGGACTTGCTCGAGTCCCGCAAAGCGGAGTTTGCCGACCTTGCCTTTCAGATCTGGGACTACGCCGAGTTGGGGTACATGGAGGAGAAGAGTACCGCTGCGTTACAGGAGCGGCTGCGCACCGAAGGGTTTCAGGTGGAAGCTGGTGTCGCCGGTTTACCGACCGGTTTTGTGGCCAGTTATGGCCAGGGCGAGCCGGTCATTGCTTTCATCTCCGAGTTCGATGCCCTGCCTGGTGTTTCCCAGGAGGCGGTTCCATACCGGCAGGAGCGACCAGGGAACAACAACGGTCATGCCTGCGGTCACCACTTGTTCGGCACAGGTTCAGCCGCGGCAGCTATCGCGGCCAAGGAATGGCTGAGGCGGTCTGGCAAACAAGGCACGCTGCGTATCTATGGCACACCAGCCGAGGAAGGAGGCGCAGGCAAGGTCTACATGGTCCGCGAAGGATTGTTTGACGATGTGGACGTGGTCCTGAGCTGGCACGCCGGTGATCGCAACAACGTGACGGCGCGCTCCTGCCTGGCGATCGTCTCGGTCAAATTCAGATTCTATGGTGAGTCAGCACACGCCGCTGGTTTCCCCGAACGCGGACGCAGCGCCCTGGATGGTGTCGAGGCGATGAACCACATGGTCAACCTGATGCGCGAGCACGTGTCTGACAAGTCACGCATCCACTACGTGATCACGCACGGCGGACTGGCGCCGAATGTGGTACCCGCGTTTGCAGAGGTGTATTACTTCGTGCGGCATCCCGACATGCGGGAGGTCAAGGCGATTTTCGAACGTCTGGTCAACGCCGCGGAGGGTGCCGCTTTGGGTACGCAGACGCGCATGGATTACGAGATCACGGGTGGCGCCTTCAATGTCCTCCCCAACGAAACACTTGCGCGCGTGTATCACGACAACCTGGTCAAGGTGGGCGGGGTTGAGTATGATTCGATAGAACTGGCCTTTGCCCGGGAGATCATGAAGACGTATCCGACAGGCACCTCGGTACCTGAGGATGCTGCCAGGGTCCTGCCTCTTGAAGTCTCGGAGCAAGCTGGCAACTACTCAACTGATGCCGGCGACGTGAGCTGGGTCGCACCCTACATCAGCCTGCGCGGGGCTACCTGGACGCCGGGAACCGCCAGTCACAGCTGGCAGGCCGTGGCAACAGGCGGGACGAGTATCGGCATCAAGGGCATGTTGGTGGCCGCCAAAACCATGGCGATGAGTGCCATCGACCTGATCAACAATCCGGATATCGTACGGCAGGCACAGGATGAACTGATCCGCCGGCGTGGTGCCGACTTCAGGTACGAGGCGCTGCTCGGTGACCGGAAGCCGGCATTGGATTATATGAAGAAGTAGTCTGCATCTCGCCTTGTGACGTGGTGCAAAACGAGTGCTCTCATGCACCGTCACAACCGCACCCGCGAAAATCAGAAACGTAGCCTTACCGCAATCGTCCGTGAGCACCGACGTATCTCCTATTAGTTAATCAGTCGCCTGATTCCATGTTTGAGCAGTACTGAATTGAAGTTGATCAGGTAGCCCAATCTTACTCCGCTCAGTTTGAGGTAAGTCAGGATCTGTGCCACATGAATGGGGTTGATCAACTCTATTGATTTCACCTCAATAATGACGCACTTTTCAATAAAGAGGTCGATGCGATACCCATTTTCCAATTTGACATCATCGTAAATGACTGGCAATGGGTGCTGTCTGGTAACGTGCAGTCCAAGCTTGAGCAATTCGTATTCGAGGCACGCCTCATAGGTCGATTCCAGCAGGCCTGGTCCAAGGGCTCGATGGACCTTGAACGCACAGTCGAGGGCAGTCTTGCCCAACTCATTTTCCTTGATCATTGAATGATGGTTTATGTGTACCACCAAGATAAGGATTCGCGTAATATGCAATACTGGTCTCTTTCACCACCACGAGCACCAAGAACACAACGAGCACCCAGGTGCAGCTGCATAGCCGTCGTGTCCGCCGTGACATTTGTGGTACATCCAACCGTCCTCATTCACCACCACGAACACCAAGGACACAACGAGTGCCAGGTGCATCTGCATAGCCGTCGTGTCCGCCGTGACATTTGTGGTGCATTCAAACGTTCTCATTCACCACCACGAACACAAAGAACACAACGAGCACCCAGATCACACCTCAGCCTCACCGTGTCCGCCGTGCTCGCCGTGGTGCATCCAACCGTCCTCATTCACCACCACGGCCACCAAGGACACAATGAGCGCCAGGTGCATCTGCATAGCCGTCGTGTCCGCCGTGACATTTGTGGTGCATCCAACCGTTCTCATTCACCACTACGAGCACCAAGGACACAACGTAGCCCCGGTAGTACCATAAATGTCAAATCATGGCATTTCCTGCGTTCCTCAAGCACTTATCTTCGGAGCATGCGGCAGGTGGCAGTTCTGGTCATCGTTGGAGTTTACGGTTTGTTCTTTCTGCGGAATGCCGGATGGCAGGACCATGTCTCCGGTGGTGGGGATTCGTGGGGGTACTACGCCTACCTGCCCGCTTTATTCATCCAGAAGGACCTCCGGACCCTGCGGAAAACGATCTCGGTGCGACAGGAGATGCACCCGGAGAGTGTCAGTGTGATCGGCGACACTCTGCGCGTCGGTGAGGCACCCGCACTCGGGGAAGGCAACGTTTTCAAGTA
>JAWWBX010000232.1:0-7068 GCA_033720735.1 Saprospiraceae bacterium | reverse complement strand
GTAATGCTACAATGTATGCACCCTTTACCGGCACTTGCTCCAGATTGGCCACATTTTCGAAGGCCGGGATTTCTTTTTCAAACAGAATGCGATGCGTCAGGAAGTCGGACGAGCGGCCGAAATCGATACTCGGCGTATCGATCCCGATGGCTTTGATCGATCTCTCACTGACCAACCACCGCGCCGCCTCGGGGCTGAGGCCCGGAAAGTGCAGCATGAGGGCCGCCGAAGGCCCCCGTTGATCCGTACCCATGTAGCGCAGACGATCCGGCCAGAAGCGCCCGAAGCCGGTATGCAGTAAAACGATGGCACCCTCTGGAATCTCCCCGTGCGTGCTTTCCCAGTTTTGCAGATCCTTGACCGTGATGAGATAATCGATATCTGCGTTGGCAGAATCGCGCACGTCGATGACGATGGCCTCGCCGATCAATTTGTCCAGTGCGATCTGATCGACCGACTCTTTGCCCTCGGCAAAATGCACCGGCGCGTCGATGTGGGTACCGCCATGTTCCGCAGTCTCAAAGGAGAATGCAGAATAATAATAGCCACCGGGTGTCAGTCCTTCGGAAACCGTGTCAAGGCGAAATCCCTCGGCAGTCGGCCAATAGATGGTCTGCGCATCAAACGCGTAGCTCAGGTCGACCCAACGTCCTTGTTCAAACAGGCTTTCCTTTGAAGAACAAGCGACGAGTGCCGCGCACACCAGGCAGGTCAGGCTGTACAGAATCAGGCGAAACTGGTCAGATGCAGGGGTCAACATATGCGTCGATATTTGATTTCGTTCAAGATACGCGTTCACCTTATTCTTCCGGCATGGTGATCTCCAGTTTGCGGACTGGCTGTCCATCGGGCCACTCCCCCAGATCTTCGAGCATTTCCTGAGAGCCGTTGAACGCCTGGGCTCCCCTCGCTACGTCGACGAGGTAATCGAACATCTTCCAGTAGCCCCGGACATCAAGCTGGTCGAATCGGCTCACACGCCGTGCCTTGTTGGAGGTAAAGTTGCTGATGCCATTGTCGAAGCGTTCGTCAATGCTGTACGGCTCATAATGGCTGGCATCGATCTCCCGGCCCTGGTGGTTGTCGGGAAAATGGCGGATCAGCATGCGGTTGGGGGTATTGCGCGCTTCGACAAAGATCCTGCGACCAAATTCCTGACCGACAGTCTGGTCATTGGTGCCCACCATCACTGCCAGGTACAAGTCCGGGTCGATCTCCGCGTAGGACTCCATGACGCCACCGTTGAAGGGTCCCGTGCCAGGCTGACAGATCAACGCGGCCAATGGACGCGGCAGGCCGTATTGCTGGTAACGGGCCGACAGGTTGGCGGCGATGACCCCGCCATATGAGTGCCCGACCAGGTACATGCTTTCGGTTCGCACAGGAAGATGCTGCCTTGCTTCTTTCAGGAATTGATGCAACGCCTCGACCGTGTTGGGCACAAATTCCTGGGATGAGGGTTGAAAGAGCGACATCTGGTACCGCGGATAGACGACACAATGCTGCCTTTCGACTACGAGGTGCTCGATCCACTTGCCAAAGATCATCGGGTTGAGCGCCCCATAGCCGTGCAGAAACACCACCAGGTCGAGAGAATCCGGAGATCGATGTGCTGGGAGATACACATCGTATCCCTGCGCATCCTCATAGCGGTCGATCCGGACCACCTGGCCAATCGTATCCGTTAGGAGGTCGTCGATTGGTTGTGCCCCCGTACCTCCCACGATGCCAAGTGTCAGCGCGACGCATGTGAGATACCGGAGCAGAGAACGGCATCGTCCCGCCTGATGCTGAAATGGAAAAAGATAACGGATTGTTTGCATATGAGTTGTCAGTCAATGCATCTTAGCACTTCTATGGAAACAGGGCGTTCGGCAGGCGTGATCGGATCCGGCAGTTTTGGTATTGCGATGTCCAAATTGCTGGCGATCAATATCCCCGTGATGATGCTCTGCCGCTCGCAGCGTACGGTTGACATGATCAATCAGTCACACCAATTGCGCGGGATCTCCCTGTCGCCCAACATCAGGGCCACCCTTTCGGTAGAAGAATTAACGTCGGCATGCCGGACATTGTTTCCGGTGGTTCCCTCCGACAATTTCCGTGAAATGATGCGGTCACTCGCGCCTTGCCTGCGCCCGACACACTTCGTGATCCACTGTACCAAGGGCTTCGATATCCTCGAAGATGTCGACAACCTGAACGACATTTCGCGTAGCCAGATCCATACCATGAGCGAGGTGATCGCCGAGGAAAGTGCGGTCCTGCGCATCGGTTGTCTGTCGGGTCCCAACCTCGCCCGGGAGATCATCGACGGCCAGCCGACTGCCACCGTCATCGCCAGTGAATTTACCGAGGTGATCAATGAAGGCCGTGAATTGCTGAGCAGTGGCCAGTTCTTCGTCTTCGGCTCGCATGATATCCTCGGAGCCGAGATCGCCGGCGCTCTCAAGAATGTGTTTGCGCTGGGGTCTGGTTTTCTGGCCGGGCTCGGTCTGGGCAAGAACATCCAGTCGATGCTCATCACCCGGGGGTTGCACGAGATCGTGTATTTCGGAAAGGCCATGGGCGCACGAACAGACGCCTTCCTCGGCACGGCCGGTATCGGTGACCTGATCGCCACCGCCACCAGCGAGGACAGCCGCAACTTCCGCTTTGGCTACCGGCTTGGCAAGGGTGAGCGGCTTGAAGCCATTCAGCAGTCAATCGATGAGGTTGCCGAAGGCGTGCGCACGCTCAAGATCGCCATGAAACTGGCTGAGCACTACCGCCTGCAGGTACCGATCACCACCATGCTATACAAGGTCATCTACGAACAATACCCATTTGAAACCGCGTTGGACTACCTCATGCGCTACCCGTATGCGCGCGATGTGGACTTTATCTAAAAAACCGAAGGATATGGAGCAGAATGCATCTGGTGTCGCAATCTCATGCCCCAATTGCGGGCATCATTTTAACATCGAAACCGCACTGACCACCCAGTTCAGGTCCGAGCTGCAGGAGGAACTCATTGCCGAACGGGCAAAGTTGCTCGAACAACTTGAAAAGAAAGAGGCCTCGCTCCGTGAGCGCGAACTGGCCCTCGAACTCAAGAAACAACGCGAAAATGAAATGTTCCTGCAAAAACTTGAGCGGGAAAAGCAGCTCATGAAATCACAGCTCAAGCTGCAGTTTCAGCAGGACTTTGACGAGGTGCTGCAACAGAAGAACAAAGAACTCAAGGATGTTGAGCAACAGCTGCTCGCCCTCAAACAGGCCGAGATCGAAAATGCCCGGCTCAAGCGCACCTTGTCGCAACAGCAGCAAGAACTCGAGCTGGCTTTCGAGACCAAACTGACCGAACGCCTGCGCAACATGGAGAATCAGATCTCTGAACGGGAGCGCAACCGCATCGAAATGACGCTCAGGGAAAAGGAGAAACAGCTCGAAGACCAACGCAAGCTCATCGAGGAGCTGCGGCGCAAGTCGGAGCAGGGATCAGGGCAATTGCAGGGTGAAGTGCAGGAAATGGCCATTGAGTCCTGGCTAATCCACAACTTCCCGCTCGACACCATCGAGGAAGTCCGCAAGGGTGCCCGTGGCGCCGACTGCCTGCAGCATGTGCGCACGCGCGAACACCGGCACTGCGGCACGATCTATTACGAAAGCAAGCGGACCAAAGAGTTTCAACCCGCCTGGATCGAGAAGTTCAAAGCCGACATGCGCCGCAAATCGGCCGATGTGGGAGTACTGGTCACACAAGCAATGCCAAAAGACCTGGATCGCATGGGTATGATCAATGGCGTCTGGGTTTGCACCTACGAGGAGTTTAAAGGATTGAGCCATGTTCTCCGCGACATGGTCGTCAAATTGCGGCAGGCTGTCGATGCTCAGGAGAACAAGGGCGAAAAAATGGAGTTGGTCTACGCATATTTGACGAGTAATGAGTTTAAAATGTACGTGGAAGCGATCGTCGAAGGGTTTACCCAGATGCAGGAAGACCTCTTGCGGGAGAAGAATGCCATGACGCGCATCTGGAACCAGCGCGAGAAGCAGATCCAGAAAGTCCTGGAGAACACCTCAAGCATGTTTGGTGCGATCAAAGGACTTGCCGGTGCCTCGGTACCGAATATCGATCTGTTGCAGCTGCCGGGCAGCGAGGACTAAATTCCACCGTACACGCCATGCGATTTATATCTTTGTTTCAACCGACTATGCGCACATGAGCACTGAGATCAAGAAGACCCTGAACATCGGAACAGAGTTTGACAAAAAGTCTGCGGATTTCCTGTCGGCAGCCATCGCCAAACATGCCCAGGATGGCTTTGACTACATCAAGTACAAGCAGGCTCTCAATGCCATGGCCAGCATGGACCTGGAGGAGGCGATCGCATTCAAATCCGCGTTTGCCACCGCCAAAACGATGGGTGTCACCAAGACCGGCCTGATCAATTCAGCCAAGCACTACCTGCAGGTGCTCATGAATGAGAAAAGCCAGTTTGACGAAGCACTCAACAACCAGGTCAAGGAACGGGTCGCGTCCAAAAAGGACCAGGTGCTCAAGTACCAGTCCGGGATCGAGGAGATGCGCAAGAAGATCGAGGAAATGAAGAAACGGATCGCTGAATTCCAGAGCAAGATCGACTCCGCCGACGAAGAGGTCGAGCAGGCCAAGGCCAAGATCCGTCAGACCAAGGAAAAATTTGAATCTACCTTCGACGCGTTCGTCGCGATCATTAACGAGGATATCGAGAACGCAAAAGAATATCTCTAAATATCAGACTATGGCAGGCAGCAGCTTCGAGCCCCCGAAACCGAAAAAATCATTCTGGCAACGCCCCGAAGGGGTGACCGGCGCCATCTTCCTCATCGCCATTCTGGCGGGCCTGGGGTATCTGCTGGTGACCAACATCGGGTGGCTGGTCGGCCTGGCCTCCAACGTACTGACCCTGGCGTTGATGATCCTGGTGATCGGAGCGATCATTTACATGGTGCTCGACCCCAAAATGCGCACCCTGGTCAGCTATATGTACAAAAGCATCATGCGCAAGCTGACCAGCATGTTCGTCACCATCGATCCCATCGGCATCCTCAAGAACTACGTCGACGACCTCGAGAAGAACCTGCGCAAGATGAGCGAGCAGATCGGCAACATCCGCGGGCAAATGCGCAAGTTGGCGACGCTGATGGAGGAAAACGAGAAAGAGATCGACAACAATATGCGTTTGGCCTCCAAAGCCAAGGAAAAAGGGATCCAGAATCAGATGGTGCTGGCCAGCCGCAAGGCGGCCCGGCTCAAGGAGACCAACGAGAAGTACCGGGCACTGCACAACAAGCTGCAGATCCTGTACCGGGTCCTCACCAAGATGTACCAGAATTCGGAGATCCTGCTCGAGGACACCAAGGACCAGGTCAAACTGAAGGAAGAAGAGCGCAAGGCCATCCGCGCCTCGCACTCAGCAATGAAGTCGGCCATGAGCGTCATCAGCGGGGATGCCGACAAGCGGGCATTATTCGACATGGCGCTCGAGGAGATCGCCGACGATGTCGCCGCCAAGGTGGGTGAAATGGAGCAGTTCATGGAGATGTCGAGCAGTTTCATGGATACCATTGACCTGCAGCAGGGCATTTTCGAGGAGAAAGGCCTCGAGATGCTTGAGCAGTGGGAGAAGCAAAGCACCCTCTTGCTGATGGGCGGCGAAAAGGCCAATGATACGCTCGACCTCAACACGCCTGGCAAAGAAGCGGATCTGCAGGAGAGGTCGTCCGAGGAGCGGTACGACAACCTGTTTGACTAGCCCGGCGCAGACTTCCCTACCTCCGCACCAGCTTCAAGGTCGCTGAGGCATCCGCACTGACGGCGGAGACAACATACAGCCCGGGCGGCCCCAACGCAGCGGCAGCCACCGCGACAGGCCCCGGTACGCCATCACAGGTCATGATGTGCTGGTATACGACCTGGCCTGCCACATTGCGGATGGAGATCTCGACCGGCCCAGCTTCCGAAGCGCGGAGCCACAGGTCAACGGTATTGGAGAAAGGATTGGGTGTTGCTGAGAGGGACAAGTGTGTTCCCGGTACAGCCGATTCCGCAAAGTGCAAGGCCAGGTCCATGATCTGCTCTTCCTGGTCATACGCCTCACCTGTCAGTTGCTGATGGTCAAGGCTGATGAGGTCACGCAGCCATCCGCTGCGCTGCGCGGTAAGGTGCAAAGTGAACAATGTCCCGTCGGCCGGGACCGGGTGGCCGCTCGCCCAACTCAGGGTAAGTATGGGGTCCAGGTCGCCCACATGGCCTGATCCGACATCGAGTGTGCCGGGATTGATCCCATTGAACGTCAAGTCATCGAAGCGGAAAGCAGTTTGGATGCCAAGAATGGGTGAGTGAGGCGCCCCGCGCACATCAATGAAGAGCTCCTCCCCTGCCTCAACCCGGCGATTTGAGATTTCGAGGGTGAACGTTTCGCCCGACCGGAGCGCAACGTCCGCTGCATGTGCATCTACTGTGCCGTTGACATCGCCGATCTTGATGCCAATGAAGTTGTGTTCCATAAAGCTGACCACTGCGATCGTCTCGGCAAACGGCCATGGGTGTTCAGGGTCGGCAAAGTTGAACGTCTCGGGGACAAAACGCCAGCTCAGGTTGTCCGGGAACTCCGTGTTGAGTCCAAGGATCACCTTCCGGATCTCCAGCAGATCTACTGCGGTGATACTTTCGTTTCCGTTGGCATCAGCGGCGATCCGTCGGTAGGGACCGTCCAGAAACTCCAGGCCCAGTAGATGCTTCTGGATCTTGATCAGATCCAGGGTACTCACGCCGTTCCTGTGGTTGTCGTTGCGAAACGCCTCGAGGGTATAGGCATATGGCGTGTCCAGATCTGACCACCCCATCTGATAGGTGCCGTTGACGAACGTCGTGCGAGACTCAAGAATGGTATCGTTCCGCCTCAAAGTCACTTCTACATTGCTCACAGGCTCGCCTTCCCATGTTTCGATCTTCCCACCGATCGGGCCATTACAATCACCACCGCTGCTGGCACCACAGACCCCCTGATTATCATCCATCACAATGAAGGTCTGGCAGCT
>JAWWBX010000231.1:0-7080 GCA_033720735.1 Saprospiraceae bacterium | reverse complement strand
CGGAACGACGGTCAACACCAACACGAATCTCTCGGCATTCCTGGTGCACTCGTGGTATCCGAGCCAGGATGTCACAGTGCGCACGCAACTCGGTGTGACGCAGGAAGACTTTGATCAGAATACCGTGATCACCACGGCCACCGGCCTCAATGGTTCACAGACCAATATTGACCAGGCCGCCAGTGTCTCAGGATTTCAGAATCGTGAGATCCAGCAGGACAAAGGCTTCTTTGCCCAGGGTGAGTTCAACTGGGGTGACAAGATCATCACCACGGTTGGTGTGCGTCTCGACAAATCATCGAACAATGGTGACGCCAACGAACTCTACACCTACCCCAAAGCTAACGTAGCCCTGAACCTGCACAACTTTGATTTCTGGAGCTCGACATTGATCGACAATCTGAAGCTCCGTGTTGCGTATGGTGAAGCTGGCCGGTTTGCCAACTTCCCCGATCGCTTTAACGCCTATGACGGAACGCTGATCGGTCTGAACTCGGGGCTGGTCACCAATACGTTGCGTGGCAACACGACGGTAGGGCCCGAGCGCCAGAAAGAGCTGGAGTTCGGAACCGATATCGGTCTGTTTACCAACCGGATCATTCTTGACGTGACTTACTACATCAAGAGTGTGGACGACCTGCTCCTGAGGGCGCAGGTGCCGACTTCCTCCGGATATACCCGGAAGGTGGTCAACGCCGGTGAGCTGGAGAACAAAGGCATTGAGGTGGGGGTCAACGCCAACGTCATCCGGACAGCTGATGTCTCCTGGAGTACTACGCTAAACTTCTGGACCAACACATCGGAGATCACCCGTCTGGACATTCCCGCGTTCAACCTGGGAGGTTTTGCCGCCAGTCTTGGTCAATACCGCATCCAGGAGGGCAAATCCGCCACGCAGATCGTGGGTACGTACAATCCGGATGACTGCGAGACTTCGGACTGCAGCGACCTCGATCCGGAAGGTGATGGTTTCCGCGTCTACGGTGATGCCGAGCCAGACTTCAACCTGTCCTGGTCCAATTTTGTGAGCTTCGGTGACTTCGAACTGTCATTCCTGTGGCACTGGAAACAAGGTGGCGAAGGTGTCAACCTGAGCACATTGCTCTGGGATCTTGGCAACCTGACCTGGGACTACGATGACCTCACGCTTGATCCTGCTGGCCAGGAAGTCAATGGCGATTACCGGAAAAACCAGTGGTTTGCTGGCAATGCCGGACCGTGGATCGAAGATTCCGGTTACATCCGCCTGCGCGAAGTCGGATTGTACTACAACATTCCCGACGGCGTATTGAATGGTGCGGCCGACGTGAGAGTCGGTGTCTCAGGACGGAATCTGATCAACATCTTCGACTACAACAGCTACGATCCGGAAGTGTCCAATTTCGGAGGGAATGTTCTGGCCAACACCATCGAGGTGACACCGTTCCCCTACGCCAAGCAGGTGAACTTCCATATCAAAGCCAACTTCTAAATGACCGATAAACACGCAATCATGAAATTCTTATATAAAAGTTGTTTCGTCCTGGCGTTGATCTTCGCGGTGCAGTCCTGCGATATCGACACCATCGAAAACCCTAACGGCCCTACAGCAGAAAGTCTGCTCGACGGAGCCTCGCTGGCCGACTTGCGCCTGATGGCGCACGGTCTTGAGGCCTTGCTGCGCAATGACATGCAGTTTCACTACTGGACGACCAGTATGGTCGCCCGCGAGTATTACGACCTGAACGGTACCGATCCGCGGTACACAGGTGAATTGCTTGGCGCCCAGGGCGCTACGCTGGACAACAATGGCTTTCTGACCACCCGCGCCTTTGCATCGGCTTACCGCGTGGTGCGGAATGCCATCAACCTCATTACCGCGACACAGAATTCATCGGCGTCACTCAGCGCCGAGGAGACCAATGGTATTGTCGGCTATGCCAAGACCTTGCAGGCCTACAAACTGCTTCATGAACTGTTGCGCCAGTACCAGAATGGCATCCGTCTGGATGTAGAGGATCCTGACAACCTCGGTTCTTTTGTGAGCTTTGAGGACGGCCTGGCAGGCATTGCCAGCCTGCTTGACGAGGCTGCCTCGATGCTGAGCAATGCCGGTAGCAAGTTCGTGTTTAACCTGTCTTCGGGATTTGCCGGCTTCAACACACCGGCAACGTTCAGGCAATTCAACAGGGCCATTGCTGCACGCGTCGCTCTCTACCAGGGCAACAGCAGCGCTGCGCTCTCGGCTATCTCCGGATCGTTCTTCAACATCAATGGCAGCATGAACACGGGCGTCTATCACGCATTCGGCACCGGGGGGAATGATCAACGCAACCCGATGTTCAATGTGCCCAATTCGGACCTGTTTACCGTACATCCCTCATGGCTCGCCGACGCTGAGCCCGGGGATCTGCGAGTAGACGCCAAGACGACACCTCTGGATCCGGACGAGCTGACCCTCCCGGTGACCCTCGACGGGCTGTCCGGAGATGTGCAGGTCACGATCTTCTCTTCGAATACGGACCCGTTCCCAATGATCCGCAACGAGGAGCTGATCCTGATCTACGCCGAAGCACAGGTTGGTCAGGACATGAACGAGGCATTGGCGGCAATCAATGCTGTCCGCAACGCTGCTGATATTGGCGAGTACCAAGGTGCCACCGACAACGCGTCGCTCATCGACGAGATCCTGCACCAGAGGCGTTATTCGCTCTTTGGCGAAGGCCACCGCTGGGTCGACCTGCGAAGATTCAACCGGCTCGACGAAGTCCCGCTGGACCGTCCTGGTGACGTGGTCCACGTACAGTTTCCACGCCCCGTGCTGGAGAACGAGTGATCCTGCACTTTGTGACAGAAAAAAGCCCGGTCCTTCACCGGGCTTTTTTCTTGTCCTGCCTCAACACAGGATCATGGTGCATTCCGGGAGAAATCCTTACATTTGCAGCCCGATTTGATTAACTAACAGCTGTATGGCAAATCATCAGTCAGCAAAGAAACGCATTCGCCAGACCGCCAAGCGGAATGAGGCCAACCGATACTACCAGAAATCGACGCGCACAGCCATCCGCAAATTGCGTGAAATGACCGACAAGGACGAGGCCACCAAGTTCCTTCCGAAAGTGGTGAGCATGATCGACCGACTGGTCAAGCGTAATTCATGGCACAAGAATAAAGCTGCCAATCTGAAGAGCAAGCTCACGCGTTTCGTTGCCGAGCTGTAAGCTCACCCGACAATTCCTTCCTGACAAGACTGCCGGATGCATTTGATCCGGGTTCGTTCAAAGTTGAGTGCACGCCGATCTGCACATTAAAAGCTCATTAGTCGGTACGCTTTGGCTTTTCCGTCAACGACAATACAGTGTACGCGCTCCTTCGCCGGAAGCCGGTCGTCCTCGTAGGCAACCGGGAGCCCGATGAAGCTATCATCCGTCTTGTAGTCCCCATATGGGTACACCGAATAATCCCTGTCGAAGCCTGTTTCGCCAGAAATTACATCGGCTGACTGGTACATGTAAAGCCATGTGCGCCAGGTGGTTTCCACAAACCGCAGGCGCCGCGGACGCTCTCCGATCAGCGGGCCGTTGACACACAACTCATTGATCTGACTCCACAGGCTCTCAGTATCCCGGTCATATGGGACGAGATTCCTGTTGTACAAAAGGCCAGAGACGCCAAACATACGGGTGCCGTCATGCGTTTGGCGGTCCCAAACGGTCGCAGTGCCCGTCAGCGGGCAATAGGTGACGGCATATTCCTGGGTGCCCAGCTGATCATTGGCCACTTCATGCCAGTCGAGCAAGTTGTGCGGATACGCCCGGTGATGGTCAGGCCCGGGCACCCCGATGACGAGATCGCCATCGTCAACATAAAATTCGAAGCTCTCTGAAAAATTGGTGCTGATGGTCTGGGGAAAATCGAGCGCGGGGATCGTGTTAAATCCAGCGGACTGAAATACATGATCGGTCGGGATCAGCCAGCCATCCGCCGGTTCGGAGTCGATCTGGACATCCCGTATTTCACCGTCATAGATCTCCAGACCTGGAAACATAGCGCCAAAAGCAAACCAGTAACCGTTGAAGGAATGCAACAATTCCAGCGTGTCGCCAAAGCGGGGACCACTGACCGCAATGCCGAAAATATCCCAAAGAGTTCCGTCCTGGCTGCGCATGATCACCGGCAGGCTGTCCTGGACAGCCACCAGGTGGATCGCCTCTCCTGTGGTAGTGCGCGGTTGGTACGAGACCATGAACTCATGGCCACGGCTCCCGGCGACGACCACCGGCACGCCGTTGACTTCATCCTCGATGACCGTAATACTAAAAACGGCAGGGTCAGTGGGTGGCACGGGTGGTTGCAGCGACTCCTGGCCGCACGACACGCAGATCAACACTGAACCAACCAAGTAAAGAAACCAGAGCTTCATGAAATGATAACGTTCATCATCGTTAAGTTACGCAATCGCCAAAGCTCCAATCACGCGGTGATGTGTGCTTCCGGACAAATCTGGTCACATCCCGTCCGGAAAGGAGGTCAGAATGCTGATCAAGGCATTTAATGCAACGACTTTTCAAGGACACTTTGAACAATCTTTCCTGCAATTCCATTATGTTTGCAAACGAACGTTCATTCGTATTTTTGTTTTTTATATATGAAAGAATACGTAGCCCTTCGGGTCAGGGAAGTGCATCGGCTCACCGACACATCGGTGACGATCGCATTCGATGTGCCTGCCGAGCATCGGGCGGCCTTTGCCTTTCAGGCGGGGCAGTTTCTCAACGTGCGCACACAGATTGATGGTGAAGAGGTGCGCAGGTCCTATTCGATCTGTGCCAGCCCCAGTGAAAACATGCTCCGGATTGCCGTCAAACAGGTCCCCGACGGCAAGTTTTCGACGTACGCCAACCAGGTGTTGCAGGCCGGCGATACGGTCGAAGTCATGCCTCCCCAGGGAAAGTTCACGATCATGTGTGAAGACGGTCATACGCACCAATATGTCTTCTTCGCAGCAGGTAGCGGTATCACGCCGGTGATCGCCCTGATGCGCTACATCCTCGAGACTGAGTCCCGGTCGCAAGTGATTCTGTTTTACGGAAACCAGGCCCTTGACACGATCATGTTTCGTGAAGAGCTTGAGGCTATGAAAAACACGTTTCTCGGTCGACTGAGCATCCATCATGTCCTGTCACGTGAACGGCAAAGCAGCGACCTGTTTAATGGTCGCATTGATGCAGACAAATGTGACGCATATAGCCGGGTGTTCTTTTCGGTTCCTGACGTCAGGAAGTTCATGATTTGCGGGCCCGAAGGCATGATCCGCGCGTTGCGCGACTGGCTGGGGCAGCAAGGCGTGGAGCGTGAACGCATCGGATTTGAACTGTTTACCACAGGTGTGGAGCGCCGGTCACGTCCACAAAAGAAGCATCTCGATATTGACCCGGCGGCAGAAAGCCTCGTGACGGTCAGGATCGACGGAGCAGCCATGGATTTCTCGTTGGCGTACGGTGGCAAGAGCATCCTGGATGCCGCTGTTGCCAATGGAGCGGATGCGCCGTTCAGCTGCAAGGGCGGTGTGTGTTGTACCTGCAAAGCCAAGCTGGTCGAAGGTGAAGTGGATATGGACATGGTGTACGGCCTCGAACCGGATGAGATCGAGGACGGATTTATCCTGACCTGTCAGGCGCATCCGCGCACTGAGCGCCTTTTTGTAGACTTTGATATGCGATGATGGAAACCACGACACGACTGACACGCAAGGAACGGATCTATCAGGAGGCCGCCCGCCTGTTCCGGGACAAGGGTTACCGGGCCACGAGCATGCGCGACCTGGCCGACTCGGTGGGCCTCGAGCCGTCGAGCCTGTACAGCCACATCAGTTCAAAGCAGGAGTTGCTGCACAAGATCTGCTTTGATTGCGGGCAGCGGTTCCTCAGCGGGATGGAAGAGGTGTTGCAGACGGCCGAAAGTCCGACCGAGGCATTAGAGCAACTGATTCGTCTGCATGTCACCATTGCATCTGAAGATGTCACGGCGATCACCGTGTTTAACGATGAGTGGCGACATCTGGAACAGCCTGAACTGGACGATTTCCTGAGGATGCGCCGCGGCTATGAGGAGCAGTTTGAGTTGGTCGTGACAGAAGGGATGCAAACCGGGCAATTCCGGCAACTTGAACCGAAGATGGCTCTCAATACGTTGTTGAGTGCAGTACAATGGGTCTACCGCAAAAAGCAAATCAACGGCGACGAGGTTGAGCGTATCGCCGCCGGCATCGCGGAGATGCTTCTCAACGGATTAAATACCAAGTCATGAGTACAACCACAAATACAGGTCTGGAAACACGCTTTCAGGAACGGGTCGACGCCGAGATCAGAATTGAGCCAAGAGACTGGATGCCCGACAAATACCGGCAGACCCTGGTCAGGCAGATCTCGCAGCACGCCCACTCCGAGATCGTCGGGATGTTGCCGGAGGGCAACTGGATCTCCAGGGCACCCAGTCTGCGGCGGAAGGTTGCCCTGCTGGCCAAGATCCAGGACGAGGCGGGCCACGGCCTGTATCTCTACAGCGCCTGTGAAACGCTCGGTGTGTCCCGGGAGGAACTGATCGACGACCTGCACACAGGCAAGGCCAAGTACTCCAGTATTTTCAATTACCCTACGCTGACCTGGGCCGATATCGGGGCGATCGGATGGCTGGTCGATGGCGCGGCGATCCAGAACCAGATCCCCTTGTGCCGTTGCTCCTATGGACCGTACGCCCGGGCGATGGTACGCATCTGCAAGGAAGAGAGCTTCCACCAGCGCCAGGGCTTTGAGATCATGCTCACTCTCTGCCGTGGCACGGATGAACAACGGGCCATGGCCCAGGATGCGCTCAACCGCTGGTGGTGGCCCAGCCTCATGATGTTTGGGCCGCACGACAAGGACTCCAAGCATACCGAGCAATCGATGAAGTGGAAGATCAAACGGTTTACCAACGACGAGCTCCGCCAGAAGTTTGTCGACATGACCGTGCCACAGGCGCACTTCCTCGGGCTCGAGATTCCCGACCCAGACCTCAAATGGAATGCAGAAACCGAACACTGGGAGATCGGCCCGATCG
>JAWWBX010000230.1:0-7089 GCA_033720735.1 Saprospiraceae bacterium | reverse complement strand
CCTTCTCTTCAAGCGAAAACAACTGCCAATGGTTTCAGGGGATCGTGCCGGTCTTTGGGAATGGCTGGGATCCCGCCCTGTCATTTGAAGATGGATGGGGTACTCCGCCCATGCAGGCAACCCTGAATGGCAGCCCTTTTCCCGCCAATGGGCAGAGTGGCAGCGCGAGCGGGATCTGGGACTGGATCACAGACGCCAATTATCACTATCCGCATTGCTTTTATCGTACCGGATGGTCTGGCGATACCGCAAACTACACGTTGTGCAACGTGCTGTACGACAGCCAATGCTCAGGCAACACCTTTCAGGGTGGCAGCAGTGGACCGTGCTGGGGGGGCATCCCCGGGGATGGCGATGTGCTGCCGCCAGGCTGGTTTCACTACAATATCCAGGGAGCATGTCCTGAAATCGGGCATCCGAATGTGGACTGGGGCGATGGTGCCTGTTGCAGTTGTAGCATGGGCCCCTGGCAGTTTTGTTTTGAGCTGACCGTCCGCCCTGTGCCGGTTTGCGACACCGATTCGACCTCTGATCTTTCGGTCGGGTTTTTCACATTTGCTGACGGAGAAACGGGTACCTGGACCGGAGGGCCAAGCAACTGTGGACAGGGAGCACCCGCTTTTGCTAGGTTCGAGTTATGTTGTGCGACAGCGCCGGTAGCACAGTTTACCACCGAGGTGCAAGGGCTTGTTCTGACAACCGAAAACCAGTCTACCGGAGGTGGTACATACCTGTGGCATTTTGGCGACGGAGACACCTCTGTGGCAACCAACCCGACGCATGTCTATCAGGGAGCGGGCCAATACACAGTTACCCTCATTGTCACAAATGAATGCGGGACGGACACTTCTTCCATGGTGATCGATGTCATGACCACCAGCACCCGCCATCCTGCCCGTGACGTATTAGACTTCGAATGTTACCCCAATCCTGGTAATGGTCTGTTGCATGTGCGGTTTGGGGATATAACCGGATCGGCAAATCTTCGGGTACGCGACGTCTATGGTCGCATCGTATACATGGCCCGGGACGTTGTCCTTGAGGATGGGGCGATTCGCAACGTGGCAATTGGCTCTGTGCCCGGGGTATACTATCTTGAGGCGCGTATAGAACAATTAACTGGAGTTTACAGGATCATCGTCCAATAACCTCACCAGACCTCGCCCCGGCCGGATTTGTAGATTAATCCGTAACTTCGGACATTCTTTTCCGGCCAAGAAGAGAAGGGACTTGGATACTGCTTTTTGATCAAAACGCAAACGCACGTAAAGGCGTATGAAAAGAATTTTAGTCCTTGCGGCAAGCATGTTGTTTGCCGTGATTTCATTTTCACAGCCCTCCAATGACAACTGCAACACCGCCACCGCCATTCCCGCCGGGAATCTTGACGACGGCAACGGCAACTGTACTCCCCTGGCGGGGGAGAGCAACGTGGGTGCCACCGGCTGGCTGATCACGCCTCCAAACCTTTACTATACCGCTAACTGTTGGGGCGGTGCCATCGACAGCCTGGTGTTCTACTCATTTACCGCCCAGGGCGTGAGCGGCTCCGTAGAAGTGACCAATGGACCGGGCATGCCACACATTGCAGTGCTCACCAGTTGTGATCCCGCTACAGCCATCGAGGTCGGTTGCGCCGTGGATGCACCGGTGATGTTCGACAACCAGCTGACCATCGGAGCGACCTACTACATCGCGGTAGGATTTGCCGGCAATGCCATGGGCAATTTTGACATCTGTGTCTTCAATCCGGTTCCGGCGCCCAATGACCAGTGTATGAATGCCATTACCATCAACAATCTCGATGGGAATTGCAACACGGGCTATAACAACTATTATCCGTCTACCGACGTGCTCGTCTCGGGTTGTATCGTTGCGCCCAACACCTATTCGGTATGGTACAAGTTTGTTGCACAAGGTGTCAGTATCGCCGACCTGCACATCGAGAACGGCCCGGATGCGGCCAATGTGGCTGTATATGATTTCTCGGGCGGTCCTGCGTGCACCTTCCCGACCACGGCACTTGCCTGCCAGCAAAACGTCGACTTCAACAATCCGATCGTTCTGGACAACCAGCTGACGATTGGCAACGAATATTACATTCAGGTCACCTTCGACAACAATGCTGTCGGGGATTTCGACCTGTGCCTTGACAACCCCGTTCCGGCGTTCAACGACGACTGTATGAACGCACCGGTGTATCCGCCGGCTGAGCTCAATGATTCACTCAACTGCCTGACCAATATCGCAGGCAACGATCTGAACAATGACTGGCCTTCCACCGACATCGGCCAGACCTATGGATGCTGGGATGCCAACTCCACCTACAATGTCTGGTTCCAGTTTGTCGCGCAAGGTCCGGATGTGGATATCAATGTTGACCCAACCTTCGGGCAGGTCGAGCAGATCGCGCTCATTGAATTTACGGGAGCACCATGTGATCCGGCAGCCTGGGTGATCTGGGACTGCGCGAATGGTGGCGATCTGGAGATCAACAACCAGCTCGATCCCGGAACCACGTACTACGTTGCCGTGGGCTTTTCGAACAACGGGGTCGGGGACTATTGTATCAATGTCTTTAATCCGGAGCCGCCCGTCAACGATACGGCGTGTGCGGCGATCCCGTTTCCGCTCGCGGGCACCTCGCAGGTGTGTGAGCCAAACCAAACCACCACCTATGCGAATCCCGAGTTCCCTGCCAATAACTTCCCGGGCGCTTGCCAGGGCGTTGTTGAGAATACCGTCTGGTACACGCTGCAGCTGACCGATCCGAGCAATGTTGGTTTTGAGATCGAGATCCAGCAATTGACGCAAATGGGAGATGTTTCCGTGGTGCTGTTTGAGGCCACACAATGCGATGGTGCGTTCAGCATCTTCGACTTCTATTGCGGACCATTGCCGCCGGTGGACACCATCCAGTTTGGCCCTGTCGACGAAACGGTCAACTACTACCTCATGATCGGCTCTTCAGAAGGAGGGCAAGGTGAGTTCAATCTCTGTATCTCGGAGATCCCGCCGTGTTTTGACAACAACTTTTGCGAAGATCCGCTTGGGGTCAGTTCCGCAATTGATCTGGGGACGCTGACGACGTTGACGGCAGCATGCCCGCCGACCGGGCCACCGGACAGCACCTTCGTCTGTGTGATGGGCTGCAACGAGTTTGCCGATGCCGATCCGGACATGATGGGTTGCCTGGGCGTGCAGGCTGCGCCAACCGTGTGGTATACGTTCACCACCGACAACCAGGCCAATATCGTCAACATCAACATCACCAGCCAGGAATTTGAATCTCCGGCAATCATGCTGTGGCAGGACAATGGAGGCTGCGGCAATCTGATCGGACCGATCGGGCTGACACAGGCGAATCTGGCTTGCGTGACCGGTTCCGGTGGCGAATTGGTTGCCAACTCGACCGATGTCGGGGCCGGGACCACCTATTATCTGTCTGTCGCCGGGGTGAATACCGCCGGCGGGAATTTTGAGTTGTGTCTCACCGCGATCGAGGAAGGCTCCGCGTGTGTACTCGATGCCAACGTAGAAGTGACGGCGCGCACGTTTTCAGGGCCGCTCACAGGACCTTTCTTTCCTGGCGAGACCGTTTCTGTGTGCCTCAATGTGAATACATATACCTCGTCGGGAAACAACTGCCAGTGGTTTCAGGGGATCGTTCCTGTGTTCGGGAACGGCTGGGATCCGTCGCTTTCATTTGAAGGCGGCCTCGGCACACCACCGGTCAATGCGACCCTTAACGGCAATCCGTTCCCTGCACAAGGGCAGAGCGGCAGTCCGGCGGGGATCTGGGACTGGTTTTCCGATGCCAACTATCACTACCCGCATTGCTTCTATAACATTGGTGACTTTGATGGCAACGGAAGCCTGGACATGTGCAATGGTCTCTACGACCAGAACTGTGTAGGACCAGGTTTGCAGGGTGGAAGCTCCGGCCCATGCTGGGGAGGGATCCCTGGCGATGGCGATCAGTTGCCGCCCGGGTGGTTCCACTACAACATCCAGGGTGCATGTCCGCAGATCGGACACCCGAATGTGGACTGGGGTGACGGTGCCTGTTGCAACTGCACAATGGGACCCTGGGAGTTTTGTTTTGACCTTACGGTACGACCTTACCCGGATTGCGAAACCGACCTGACAACGCAGGATCTCACCATCGGCTTTGTCACCTTTGCCGATGGCGAAACGGGGACCTGGACCGGCGGCCCGAGTATCTGCGGACAGGACGAACCCGTCTTTGAAAAATTACCCGGCTGTTGTACAGAGTTGCAATTCCTCAATGAAGAACACCCCCCATTCTGTGACGGAGGGGTCTTCACCTGGGTACTTGACAACCCGGCAGCCGATTTCTGGGAGTGGACGGTCAATGCGCCGCCCTCCATCATTGGTGCCTCGGGTGGCAACGGTCCGAGCGGTACCGTGGTCATTGACAACCTGACCAATACCGGAACGACTTCAGAGATCGTCGTGTACAGTTTTGCAGGGTTTGACGGAGGTGATTGCCCTTCAATCATCCTTGAGGTAGAGGTCGAGGTGTTTGCAGAGATCACGGTGGACATGGAACCGTTCACCGTCTGTTCGACGCCGACCAATCCTTATGAGATCATTCCGCAAGTCGAAGGTGGTGATCCAGCCTCCTACAGCTACCAGTGGCATGACGGCAGTACCAATCCCACCTTCATGGTGACCAACCCAACGGCTGGTCAGCAGTATGTCGTGACTGTGACGGATGCGGTTGGCTGTAGCGGGACCGCTTCGGTCGTGCTGGATGTATACACCACGTTCCCGGTTGATATCGACGCACCTGTCCTGGGACAATGTGCTGTGGATGGCACCATCGATCTGAATGCGGAGGCGACCGGCGGCATGCCGGGCTACACCTACGAATGGACCACGCCGACCGGCGGCAATGTCTCGGGATCCGGGATCACCGCCGACGAATCCGGTGAGTGGCTGGTCATCGCGACCGACTCCGAAGGTTGTGTGGGCGCAGACTCGGTGGAAATCGAGTTTTGGGAGTCGCCTACCGTCGAGGTCTTTCCCGACAACGTGGCCGTATGTCCTGACAACCAGTTTGCCACCCAGATGAATGCCAATGTGTTTGGCGGTCAGCCACCGTATCTGTACGAGTGGACCACACCACTCGGCACGGTCGTGACCAGCTTCCTCCTGGTCGAGCAGGCAGGCAATTACAATATTCTGATCACGGACAACAACGGATGTACCGCAGAGCTTGATTTTGAAGTGTTTGAGGCACCCTCGCCGCAGGTAGACCTCGGCGAGCCGGCCACCGTTTGTCCGATTGAATTATTCTCAGGGATTGTGGTTGAAGTACCGTTCGATCCGTCATATCTGTTCTATGAATGGTCAACCGGGAGCGAGGATCCTTCGATCATTGTCAACCAGGTTGGGACCTACACGGTCACCGTGACGAATAATGGCGGCTGTACGGGAACTGCAGAGTACTCTGTCGACTTGTACGAACAAGAAACATTCGACCTCCCGGATACCTTCGCGTTCTGTGCAGGCAACTTCGGGGTCATCGATGCCGGGCCGGGCTGGGATAGCTACGAATGGTCGACCGGTGATGACTTCCAGGAGATCTTTGTCTTCCAGGAAGAACTGATCTTCATAACGGTCACGGACTTTAACGGATGCACCTACACCGATGAGATCCAGGTCGTAGAGGCGCAATTCCTGGTACCGGAAATTCTCGGGGACTCCGTCATCTGCAACGGCGTGCCCGTGGATGTAATGGCCAACTCGGGCTTTGCGACCTACGAATGGTCGACAGGTTCGACCGACCAGACCATCACGGTCGATACCGGAGGATGGTATTTTGTAACGGTCTCTGATGGAGACGGTTGCTTCGGACAGGATTCAGTCCTGATCCTGGATGCGGCCCCCAGTCCTGGCATCACCGGGCTGCCCGCGGTCTGTGAGGGCGACTCGATCCTTCTGGACGTAGGCGCATGGAGTGCGGTCGAATGGTCGACCGGAGAAACGACACCAACGATTTTTGTGGATACTTCTGGTACCTATTTCGTGACGGTCACGGATCAATACGGGTGCCAGAACAGCACCAGTATGGCGATCACCATCGTCGCACCGCCTGACCCCGACATCACGGGCACAACTGATTTCTGCGAAGGGGATTCCGCATTCCTTGATGCTGGCGCCGGGTTCAGTACCTATGCATGGTCTACGGGCGAATCCAGCCAGACCATCAACCCGACGAGTTCTGGCACGATCTATCTCACCGTGACCAATGCAGGAGGGTGTGAAGGATATGACACGATCTCGGTCAATGAGGCCGCGGCCTTGTCACCGGCCATTACCGGTGACAGCGTAGTCTGTAACGCAGTGCCGGTCGATCTGGACGCGGGTGGCGGATTTGCCGAATATGCGTGGTCGAATGGAGGAGATACCCAGGTCATCTCGGTGTCCGCTGGTAATACGTACACTGTGACTGTCACCGACAGCGAAGGGTGTACCGGGACCGATCAGATCGTCGTGCAAGCAGGAGATCCGGATCCGCAGATCACAGGCAACGAAGACGTGTGTGCGGGAGGCAGTGAGATCCTTACGGCTTCTGCCGGTTTCAGCAGTTATAACTGGTCTACCGGGGCTTCCACGCCGACCATTTCGGTCAACGCTTCTGATAGCTATATCGTAACCGTGACCGATGCGCTGGGCTGTACGGGGACAGCCGTGTTTGACTTTACTGTCAATGCCAACCCCACACCCAACATCACCGGTTCGGCGACGTTCTGTACCGGAAGCCAGACCACACTGGATGCCGGAGGCAACTACGCCAGTTACAGCTGGACAGGTGGCAGCACAGGACAGACTTTGGTTGTGACGTCCTCCGGGACTTACTCCGTCACGGTGACGGATGGCAATGGATGCACGGGCACGACGAGCCTGATGGTCACCGAGTCCTCTGAGCTTGTACTGAATGTGCAGGACCAGGTGATCTGCGAAGGTCAGACGGCGACGTTGAGCGTCGGCAGCTTTGATACCTACAACTGGTCCACAGGGGCGATGACCCCGACCATTGATGTCACCACGACCACGACT
>JAWWBX010000229.1:0-7098 GCA_033720735.1 Saprospiraceae bacterium | reverse complement strand
GTCTGCCCTCCTTCCTTCGACATTTGACATTTAGCGTTTGACATTTGATATGTACTCCCCATGCGCGACCACCCGATCGATCCGTCCCTCTTCATCCATAACCGCGCCCGGCTGACCGAAGCAATGCCGCCTGGCGCACTGGCCATTTTCCACTCCAACGACATCCCGCCCACCAATGCCGACGGAACGGGTCCGTTTGTGCAAAACAGCAATCTCTTCTGGCTGACCGGGATCGATCAGGAGGAGACCATCCTGATGTTGTTCCCGGATGCTCCGGTACCGGAACAACGCGAAATGCTGTTCGTCCGCAAGACGAATAAGCAGATCGCGATCTGGGAAGGCCACAAATACACGAAAGAAGAAGCGACCGCGACCTCGGGGATCCAAAGCGTGCACTGGCTTTCGTCCTTCGAGTCACTGCTGAAAAAGCTGATGAGCGAGACCGACCTGGTCTTCCTGTCGACCTCCTATCATGCCAAGCAAAGCATCGAGGTGCCGGACCGCAATCACCGGTTTGTACACTGGTGCAAGGAACACTTTCCGCTCCACCAGTATCGCAATGCGGCACCGATCGTGCACAACCTCCGACTGGTCAAATCGCCGATCGAGATCGACCTGATCCGTACAGCCTGCGAGATCACCGAAGCCGGTTTCCGGCGGGTGCTGTCGTTCGTCAAGCCTGGCGTATGGGAATACGAGATCGAAGCGGAGTATGCCCACGCCTTCATCCGTCGCCGGGCACGCGGGTTTGCGTACGAGCCGATCATCGGTGCCGGTGACAACTCCTGCGTCCTCCACTACGTCGCCAACAACCAGCAGTGCCAGGACGGTCAGGTGCTGCTGATGGATGTCGGCGCCTGCTATGCTAATTACGCGTCCGACATGACACGCACCATCCCGGTCAACGGACGGTTTACCGCACGGCAGCGCGCGGTGTACGAAGCCGTCCTACGGTGCTTCAAGGGAGCCCGTGACCTGCTCAAGGCCGGGACCCTGCCTATGGATTACGATGAGCACGTCGAGCTGCTGGTTGAAAAAGAACTGGTCGACCTCGGCCTGATCACCATGGAGGAGATCCGCGACCAGGACCCGAAGCAACCGGTGCTCAAGAAATACTTCATGCACAAGACCGCCCATGCCATCGGCCTTGATGTCCACGATGTGGGCGACCGGTACCGGGCGTTTGAACCGGGCATGGTCTTCACCTGCGAGCCGGGGATCTACATCCCGGCGGAGGGGATCGGCATTCGCCTCGAAAATGACATCCTGATCACGGGAGATGGCAACGAGGACCTGATGGCTGACATCCCTATCGAGCCCGACGAGATCGAAGACCTGATGCAGGCATGACCGGGTCACCACTCCCGCCACTCGCCAGGAAGGTCAGGCGGGCCTACCTCAACCGCTTCGACAGCGAGCCGGAAATCATCATCATGGCTCCGGGCCGGATCAACCTGATCGGTGAGCATACCGACTACAACCTGGGCTACGTCCTGCCGGGGGCGGTGCAATACGGGGTCTGTTTTGCGCTGGGTCCGAATGTGCAGAACCGGCATACCTGGATCGCGATGGACAAACGGCAGGAGGTGGTGCTGTCGGGAGCGGGTGTGACCCAGCAGCGCGGCGACTGGACCGACTACCTGCTCGGTGCCTGGCTGGCCATCGGACGGCAGCTTCCCAACCCTCCCCTCGTCAATGCCGTGTTCTCTGCCGACCTGCCGGAAGGCGCCGGACTCAGTTCGTCGTCCGCACTCACCTGCGGGATGTTGTTCGGACTGCAACAGATGTTGGGGCTCTCTCTGGAAAGGGCAGACATCGCCTGGATGGCCCACCAGGTGGAGCGGGAGTTTGTCGGTTTGCAGGGTGGCATTATGGATCAGCATGCGTGTATGCTGGGTAAGGCCGGGCATCTGTTGCTCCTCGATTGTCGCGACCGCTCCTTTGAGCAGATTCCGTTTGCCACGGAAGACATGACACTCTTTCTGATCAATACCAACGTCAAGCACAACCTGACCGAGACCGACTACAACACGCGGGCCGACGAATGCCGGCAGGCCGTGGAGATCATTGCACAGCACCATCCAGTGGAAAGCCTGCGCGATGTGGACGAGCAGCAAGTGGATCAGCTGTCAGAAACACTGGGTCCGGTGCTTACCAGGCGGGTGCGCTTTGTGCTGGCGGAGAACCGCCGGGTACTGCAGACGATCGCCTTCCTGGGACAGCAGAATTGGGAGGCCATTGGCCGACTGCTGCAAGAAAGCCATGACGGGCTGCAGACACAATATGAAGTGAGTTGTCCTGAACTCGATTCCCTTGCGCAACTGACCAATGCGCAATCATGGATCCACGGCGCCCGCATGATGGGCGGCGGGTTTGGTGGCTGTGTACTATGCCTCGCTCAGCGGCCACCCGACGAAGCTTTCCAGGAACAAGTGATCTCGGCCTACCGCGAGAGATTCGGATTAGCGCCCACCTTTATACAGGTGCGACTGGCCGATGGAGCGCGTGTGGTGGTGCGGTAGACAAGCCCTCAATGTGGAACCTCCCCCAGCCAATCGCTAACTTCTCAAATTCTGATAACTTGCCCCCTCCTTGGCAGCCAAGGAGGGGAATGATGCATAGATTTAACAGGTTATATGATACTCAGGGGAGGTCCGTTGGGATGGGGACTCCTCCTACTAAGGACATTCATGCTCTACTTCTATAACGACACACGCCCATGTCCTTCAACTATCAGCTGATCAACGGGGAGATCTTCCCCCGGGACGACGCCAGGATCCCGCTCAACGACCTGGGATTGCTGCGCAGCTACAGCATTTTTGATTTCTTCCGTGTGCTGGAAGGCAAGCCTTTATTTATTGAAGATCACATCGATCGGCTTTGGTATTCCGCCGAGGTGATGGACCTGGCATTGCCGTGGGATAAAGGGGAGATCGACGGCATGTGCCGTGCTCTCGTGGCAAAGAACCAGGCGGTCGACGCCGGGATGCGCGTGGTGGTCACCGGAGGATACGCCGAGGACGGCTATACCCCCACCCGACCCAACATCTACATGATGCTGCACACCCTGCCGCAATATGACGAATCACTCTACTCCGCAGGCGCCAGGGTGATCTCGACACCGTACATGCGTGATATGCCATCGGTCAAGACGACCATCTACATCCAGTCGATCCAGTACAAGAAACGCATGCAGGAGGCTGGCGCGGTCGAAGTGCTCTACCACTGGCAGGGCAATCTCGCCGAATGCTCACGCTCCAATATCTTCTTTGTCGACGCGGACGATACCATCATCACCCCCAAGCACGGGATGCTCAAGGGGGTCACCCGCAAGCAAGTCCTGGAGCTGGCCCACCAGGAGTATGTGGTAGACCTGCGGCCGGTCCACCTTGATGAGCTCCCGGACATGCACGAAGCCTTCATCACCAGTACCACCAAGGGCGTCATGCCGGTGCGCCAGATCGATGACCTGGTGGTTGGCAACGGAAAAGCAGGTCCGGTGACGAAGGATCTGATGCGGCGGTTTGAGGCGTGGGTGCAAGGGTACTTGCGGGAGCACTAAGGGTTCATGGTTTTGCGAAAACTGAACCCTGGGATTCGTCTTTGACAATGAAAGGAATCTGCCATGAATTTGGCCGGGCCTCACTCAATCCCCCTTTACAATCTTTTACCCATTTCGTTGCGCCCCATGTTTGGCAATTGGCCCGCAAGCCCCCCATCTTCGCCGCAGACACCTGCCTAACCTCTCACATATATTGAAAGCGCTGAAAAGGTTGTATGGTGCTTTCCCGTTCCGTTGCCCGTCCGGCGTTGCCCAGGTCGGGCTTTTTTAGGGCCCCAGTGCACAGGTCTTCTCACCTGCCGTTATTGCACGGCTGAATCGACAGGCCGTGCGGCTGCCGCCAGTGCCCGGATCGTTCATTGTCTCCACAGACATCCGTGAACTTATCGCCCTGTTTTTGCGTCTTTTATATACACCCTGTCGGCACCGGGCACTTAAACGGACGGCCATGAAAAAATCCACTCTGTTCTCCCTCGCGCTGATCGCCTTCGGGTTTGTGTGCGAGATCATCTACTTGGCCACCGACGGCCTGTTTTTCAAAGCCAAATTCTGGATCCTCGGTCTTATCAGCATTCTTGCCGGCGTGATCGGCTTGTGGCTCTACACCGTCCTGCCCTGGCTGGAACGCAGGGCCGGGATCAATGGCAACCACGGAGATTGAAGAATTCGCATTGTTGGTTTCGGGTTTCGAGTTCAATGTTTAATGTTGAATTCCATTCTTCATTGCCACTTGCCACTTGCCAACTGCCAACCCCTCAGCGGTTACAACCATCCTTCCCGACATACTAACGACAGGCGTGCCTGGCCCGGGGCGTCCGATTAATCCCTAACTTGAGAGGGATCGATTTCACTGTCCTCAAACGACCTCACTATGCAACCCTTGAAACCACTCCTGCTCCTCCTCAGCATCGTACTCATCTCCTCCTGCGGCTATAAATTCGGGAAGAACCTGGGCTCGGGGCTTTCGGAGGGTGTGAGCACTAACGCCTCCGATATCGGCCGCAACGTCATCGGCGGGGTCAACCAGGGCCTGGCGGAGGACTCGCTCAAGAACGAGCTGAAAGACCTGGTCACCGAGGTGCTCGCCGCCGTCGATGCCTCACTCAATGAACAGCTGCTGCCCAACCTCAACATCGATACCGTCACCAACAAGCTCTACTACAGCCTGATCGGCTACCTCGAGAATGACACGCTGCAACAGGCCTTGAACGGGGTCTTCAATTCGGTCGGAAATAACCTTGAGGAACTCATCAACCAGGTGATCGGCAGCGCCACCAGCCGGGCCAACCAGCAGCAGATCAATGCCTTCATCGCGGGTATCATCAATGAGAACCTGGGCAACCGGTTGCAGGCCAGCCTGACGGGCATCCTGGACAGCGTGCTGACGCGCCAGGGCGCGCTTGACCTGACCTCGAATATCCTCAATGATTCGCTGACAATTGGCCTGCAAACCCTGGTGGACTCTCTGCTGATGACCGTCTCCCGGCGCATCCCGGAGATCACCGAAGGCGCCAAGGAGCCGCTCAGCTTCTTCAAGAAACAGGCCGAGGAGTTGCTCATCCTGATCGCCCTGCTGGCGCTCGGCATCATTGCCTATATCTGGAATCAGCGACGCAAATACCAGAAGGTGGCCCGCGTGCTGGCGCACCAGATCAACGACATTCCCGACGAAAAGACCTTTAATGAACTCACCCACCGCATCCAGCAGGAAGCCATCTCGGTCAACGCTGAAAAGGACCTGCGCAAGATGCTCGCTGACAACGGGATGCTGGGCACAGAAGCCTGGCAGAGCAAGAAGCAGAAAGCCGAGGCGGCCAGGTCGCTGTCGTCCGGGTCACCGTGACGCACTGACGGCGGTCACAGGCCCAGCCGCCGGGTACACTTCTATCGGACGGTCTGGTGCCGGATCACCGGATCATTCCTGTAGAACAAATTGTTTGCGTCAATCCATGAATATGTCGTAACTTTTAAATCTCACGTCCACTGAAAAATCCACTCGATCATGCGGATCCCTTCAAACGTCACTAATGATCGGGCGCGCCTTCTGTGGCTGCGTCTCGTATTTGCGATTTTGCTCATCTCTTGCGGGTTTGGCATGCAGGCCTTGCCTGCCGACCAGGACACGGTGCCCGATCCCGTTTCGTCCCTGACACCCGACGACCGGGCGTTGCGCTTTCCCATCCTGGACCTGCCGCTCAATTTCAAGGACGGCATCTACTACCCGAGCTGGCAGCAGTCGATCAACCTCACCAAGAACATCCACCAGACCGTCAACAAGGGCCTCGCCAACTGGCTGGAGCCGGTCGATCCGCTCTGGGGCAAGGTGCTCACCGCCGGCGCCTCGCTGGGCTTCAACGTGCTGCATACCTTCCTGCCGACCGGACTGGGCTGGCAGCACCAGGAAGCGCACCGGGCGATCCTGCGCGCCAACGGGATCTCCAGCGAGAACGAGTCGTACAACAAGATCTGCAACTTCTGTAATTCGGTCCACCGGCCGGCACCGTTCTTCTCGCGGCGGCTGGCTACGTTCGACGTCCTGGACCAGGCTATGGTGGACTTCAAGGCCGACAACTACGCGGACTTCAACCGGAACCGCGGCGCCGGGCACGAGGCACAAATGGAAATGACGCTGGCCCTGAAGAAGGACGCCTTCTACTATCACACCCCGTTGTACCGGGATCTGGTGCCGATGTGGTTCAATGCCTTCATCGTGATCCGGCTGGTGCGCGAATCCAAGGACGATGACTACGATCAGAAGATCGACGAGCGCAACTTTGACGAAACCACCATCGAGGAACGCGATATCTCCGGCGTGGAAATGACGCCGTGGGTGTACGATCTCTTCCTGCCCGACGAACCGTATGACCAGCGTGGCACCAATGGGGGTGCGCATCCCTACTACGACGGCATCGACCGCTACATCGGTAACGAGGACCTCACTCAGGAAATGATCGATTACCTGGGCAAGCAGCAAAACCTGGTGTTGCTCAACCTGATCTCACCGCAGATGTTCGGCATCCGGAAGTTCAAATCGAAGAATCCGTTCAACGGCCGGCCGCTTTATTTCAACTTCAATGTATCGCACAACGTCACCTCGTTTGGCTACATCATCGACGTCAACTTTATGGTCCAGGAAGGCAAGTACAACTGGTTCTTTACGATCCACAACTACAACAACCAGAACAATTACTGGCCCGGCCTCGGTGCTGAATTGATCCGTTATCCGCTCAACAAAGGGTTCATTTCCGGGGGGCTTGATGTCTGGATCCAGCCCGAAAATCAGCGCTTTTTTGATAACCGCGGACAAGGCGGATTCGCTTTGAAATGCACCTACGATACGGCGATCAGCAAGCGCCTTGAATGGAGCATCGGCGCGGATTTCAAGACAGAAGGAGTCGTCTTTGGCATTCCGAAGACAGGTTCCTCGTTCCAACTTAGCACCGGCATCAACCTCTTACATTGACAGAAAATAAACCCAATGAAACACCTCAAACTCCTCACCACGATCACCCTGTTGCTCTGTTTCCTGCACCAGG
>JAWWBX010000228.1:0-7120 GCA_033720735.1 Saprospiraceae bacterium | reverse complement strand
TGTTCAGGTTGGTGTGATATGAAAGGAATTGCCGTTTGGGTGGGATAAATGGAGTGTTTCATAGAGAATTTCCTCGGAGACCAACTAGCTTTGTGCGCAACTAAACGTCACGGTTTTGTCAGACAGTCAACGCTACTCAGCCAGAGGGGTCAGCGCCACCAAGGATGAAGTGCACAGCGCGATCAAACACCTCGATAAAGGCTTGTTCCCCAATGCCTTCTGCAAGATCCTGCCGGACATTGGTGCCGGAGATCCCGACTACTGCACCATTCTGCACGCGGATACTGCAGGTACCAAGGCAAGCCTGGCCTATGTCTACTGGCGAGAGACCGGTGATACCAGCGTCTGGAAGGGCATTGCCCAGGACGCGATCGTGATGAATCTGGACGATATGGGCTGTGTAGGTTGTACCGATGCCTTTCTCATCTCGAATACCATCACGCGCAACAAACACTGCATCCCGGGAGAAGTGCTATCAGCCATTATCGAAGGGGCTGTCGAATTCTGCGATCGCATGCGCGATCTGGGTATTTCCATCGATCATGCCGGTGGGGAAACCGCTGACGTCGGAGACATCGTGCGCACAGTGGATGTCGGATTTACGGCGTTTGGACGCATGCCCCGGCAGGCCGTCCTGGTCAATGATATCCAGGAAGGTGATGTGATCGTAGGCCTGGCTTCGTACGGACAGGCGACCTATGAGCATACATACAATAGCGGTATTGGCAGCAATGGGTTGACCTCGGCACGGCACGATGTCCTGAGCAAACACTATGCTGCTTTGTATCCCGAGAGTTTCGATCCGTCCACACCAGCTGCGTATGTCTATTCCGGATCGCGGCGTGTCGATGAACGTATCGAAATCGACGGGATGCCGGTTACGATTGGCAAACTCCTGCTGTCACCGACGAGGACCTACCTTCCAGTGCTGACCAGGGTGTTTGCCGAGATCGGGGATCACGTGCACGGACTGATCCACTGCACGGGAGGGGGGCAAACCAAGGTCTCCAAGTTTTTGCCAGAGCCATTGATGGCGAAAAAAGATGCCCTGCCCGAAGTGCCACCCGTTTTCCAGCTGATCCAACAGGAATCGGGTGCGGACTGGAAAGAGATGTACCAGGTCTTCAATATGGGGATCAGAATGGAGATCTACCTGCCGGAAGCACATGCTCCGGGGGCCATCAACATTGCGCGTGACTTCGGTATCGACGCGAAGGTCATCGGCCGGGTACAGCCACGCGCCGGACATGCTGTTGAGGTGCATGCCTCCGGAGCCGTCCTGCGGTACTGATTACTCTTCTTCTTCGGACGTCACTGCTGCGTGCACATCCTGACTTGCTGCGCTCACAGTATGGGCAGCATCAGCGACCACCGCCCTGCCGACGTCTTCAGCATCTTCAGCAGTCTCTTCGGCGGCGGACGCCAGTGAATCGGCGCCGGCCTCAGCCGTTTCGCGTGCCTCTTCACGTGCCTGGTCAATTGCTGCTTCTGACCGTTCAACGACCTCTTCCGTTTTGGATTCTACCGTTTCAACGCCGTGGTCTACCGCTTCTTTAGCTGTGGCAGTTGCTGCATCGGCCGTTTCTTCGATCGTCTCGCGGGCAGTTGTCATGGCGTTCTGTGCCTCTTCCTCCACGCGTTCCGCAACAGATGCTGTGGCGTCTGTGACAGATTCTTTCGTGGATTCGACTGCTTTCCCGGCTTCCGTTGAGGCGGCATCAGCGGTTTCCTCGACGGTATCTTGTGCTTTCTCCATCGCCTGCTCCGCTTTTTCCTCTGCCTGTTCTGATACCGACGCTGCGGCATCTGCGACAGCTTCAGAGGCGGTATCAGTCGCCTCGCCGGCCTGGTCCGCAACCTCGGATGCCACCTCTTCGGCTTTGTCCTTTTGCCGATCAAACAGGCGCTCGGCAGCGCCGGCTACGGATTTGCCCGCTTTCTTGCCGGCATCGACGGCATCTTCGGCCACGTCCTCGATCTTGTCAGCTGCCTTGCCCGCAAATTCCTTGGCATCATCGAAGACATCCTCGGCCTTGTCGGCCACAGCTTCAGCAATGTCTTCGGCCTTGTCTACGGCTTTGCCCGCAAACTCCTTGACATCGTCAAAAACGTCCTTGGCTTTGTCTGCCACATTATCGGCCACATCATCCGCTTTGTCAGCTGCTTTGGCTCCGGTTTCCTTGGCATTCCCAAAGAGCCGTTTGAAAAAATCCAGGATCATGATCTTTGTTTTGTTGATTGTGAAATGAGAATCGCATCTGAAGTTACGCAATCCACCGTGCTAAGCGTAACCGACATAGTTGAATGGTGTGATTTCCTTCAATTCGCGCTTGACGTCCTCGGAAATATCAAGCCCCTCGATAAAGGCGAACATGGCCTTCTGGTCCACATTGCCTTTGCCCCGTGTCAGTTGCTTGAGCAACTCGTACGGTTGCGGTACGCCCTCCCGCCTGAGGATGGTCTGGATCGCCTCGGCAGTCACGATCCAATTGCGTTCCAGGTCCGCGTCAAGCCGCGCACGGTTCAGTTCCAGTTTTCGAAGTCCTTTGTCGATCGACCCCGCCGCGATGAGGAAGTGTGCGAAAGGCACGCCGAGGTTGCGCAAAACGGTGCTGTCGGTCAAGTCTCTTTGCAATCGCGATACCGGCAATTTGATTGCCAGGTGATTGAACAGGGCAATGGCGACCCCGAGGTTGCCTTCTGCGTTCTCGAAGTCGATGGGATTGACCTTATGAGGCATGGTTGACGAGCCTACTTCGCCCGCCACGATGTTTTGCCGGAAATAATCCATCGAAATGTAGCTCCAGATGTCACGGCAGAGATCAACCAGGATGGTTGAAAGCCGGATCATGGCGTGCATGACCTCGGCCAGATGATCATAATGATCAATTTGTGTTGTGGTCTGGATGCGCTCCAGGCGCAATGCATTCATCAGGCGATCGCCGAAGGCCCGCCAGTCAATTTGCGGGTAGGCGACCTTGTGTGCATTGAAATTGCCGGTGGCCCCGCCAAACTTGCCGTAGTAGGATTGGCTGCCCAGCGTCGAGAGTTGGGCGTCGATCCGTTCGATGAAAACCCGCAACTCTTTACCCACCGTGGTCGGGGAGGCGGGCTGTCCGTGCGTGTGTGCAAGCATGGGAACCCCGTGCCAGGACCGGGCAAGTTCCATCAGCATGGCATTGACCCTGATAGCCGCTGGCAGGATCACCGATTGCATCGCATCCTGCAAAAGCAACGGTGTCGCGGTATTATTGACATCCTGCGAGGTCAGCGCGAAGTGCACCCACTCCTTCTGCGCACCCAGTCCGATTGCCTCCATCCGGTCCTTCAGGAAGTACTCCACGGCCTTGACGTCGTGATTGGTAGTCGCCTCAATATCCTTCACCACCCGGGCGTCAGCCTCGGAGAAGTCGCGGTGAATGGCGAGCAAGCGGGCCTTGGTAGCCTGATCGAACGGTGCAAGCTGATCGAGGTTGAGGTCGGCCAGGGCGATCAGGTATTCGATCTCGATGCGCACACGTGCCCGGATGAGGGCAAACTCCGAGAAGTAGGGAATCAGCGCCTTCGTCTTGCCGGCATAGCGGCCGTCAACTGGAGAAATGGCTTGCAGCATGGCGGTGCGGTGAACAGCAAAAATACGCTAATCCAGCATTTCGCCTTCCGGGTCGTCGTGGTCGAGCTCCTCCTGCAGGAGGTATTCCTCGTTCTTGCGTTTGAAGTAATAGTAGGTCTCTTCCTGTGACTGGATCGCCAGGTCCTGATGATTCTGGCGGTAGGTGTTGTAGAGCCCGTCCTGCAGGTAGCGCGCTTTCACATTATCACTCCACTGGATGTGCATGATGTCCTTGATCTGTTTGCGCAGTTCTGCATCGTAGACAGGCACCACCGTTTCGATGCGGAAGCTCAGATTGCGTCGCATCCAGTCGGCCGAAGACAGATAGATCAGTTCTTCTCCCTTGTGATGGAAAATGAACACGCGCGCGTGCTCGAGGTAGCGGTCGACGATACTGATGGCCTGAATGTTTTCGGAAAACCCTTTCTTGCCGGGGACCAGGCAGCAGATGCCCCGCACGATCAGCCGGATCTCCACACCTGCCTGGCTGGCCTCGTAGAGTTTCTCGATCATGTCGTCGTCTTCGAGGCTGTTGAGTTTAAGGAAGATCCTGGCAGGTTTGCCCTTTTTCGCCTGGGCGATCTCGAAATCAATGCATGCTTCAAGTTTCTGCCGCATGTTGAATTGCCCGACCAGCAGGTGCTCAAATTCCTGCTCTGGTACCCGTACAGTCTCCAAAAACGCGAAAATCCGCGCTGACTCTGAAGTCAGCCGAGGGTCCGCGGTAAACATGCCGAAGTCCGAGTACACCTTGGCTGTACCCTCGTGGAAATTGCCAGTGCTGAAGTAAGAGTAAATGCGCGGTCCGTCGCTTTCCACACGGCGCACGAGGGCCAGCTTGGAGTGCACTTTCAGTCCGGGGAAGCTGTACTTGACGATCACACCTGCCTGCTCCAGCCGCTCACCCCAACGCAGGTTGGCCTCTTCGTCGAAGCGGGCCTTTACCTCAATGAATGCGGAGACCTGCTTTCCCGCCTTGACTGCCCGCATCAGCGCCTCCATGATGCGGCTTTCCGAAGCGACCCGGTACTGGACGATCTTGATATGGGTCACCGTCGGATCGGCCGCCGCCCGCTCGAAGAACTGGATCACGGATTCATAGCTGTGAAATGGCACCATGATCAGGTGGTCGCGCTCCCTGATCTCGGTAAACAGGTTGTCGGCATCCTCGAGCGGGTGATAGGGCAAGGGCGGCATCGGCGTATTCTGCAGGTGGGTCTTTCCGAAGTTCGGGAACTTGAAGAAGTCGAAATTGTTGTGGTAGCGGCCTTCCGGAAGCAGGTCGATGGATTCCACCTCCAGGATTTCCCCCAGGAAGGACAGCATCTCTGCGGGCATCGAACCATCGTACACCAGGCGCGATGCCGGTCCCACGTTACGCTTCTTCAGGCCGGCCTTGATCTTGGCCAGAAGGTCACCCGAGTACTCATCGTCGATGTACAGCTCCGCATCGCGGGTCAACTTGACACTGTAGGAATTGAGGATCTCGTAACCTGGAAACAACCAGGTGATGTTGTGGCGCACAATGTCGTCGAGCATGATGATCTCGTGCACATCCTGGATCGAGGGGAGCACGACAAACCGCGGCAGGTAGTCGGAAGGTACCTGGACCATGGCGTAGGCTGTCTCCTCCGGATTCGCTTTTTCGCGCATGTCGAGACACAGGTAGATCGCTGCGTTGTTGAGAAAGGGCCGGATCATATCCTGTACCAGCAATACAGGTTGTACATAGGGCAGCATGTTGTCCTGGAAATACTGCTCGACGAAAGTGGCTTGCTCCGGGCTCAGGGCACGGCGTGACTTGAGAATGATCCCGTTGTCAGCCAGTTCAGGGACGATCTCGTTGAGGAAGATCCGGTTGAACTCTTCCTGATGCTCGTTGACGATCTTCTGGATGCCCTTGAGGACTTGCTTCGGGTGCTCGCGCAACTGCTTCCGCGTCTTCTTGCCGAGCCGGATCAGGTTGCGGTGATGTGCTGCACGGACCCGAAAGAACTCGTCGAGGTTGGAAGAGTAGATTGCGAGGAACTTGAGTCGTTCGAGCAGCGGGACCGACTTGTCTTTCGCCTCCTGCAGCACACGGTAGTTGAAGCCCAGCCAGCTGATATCGCGCTCGACATAGGGGAGCAGCACCTCCTGTTCCTGTTGTACTTCAGGTTCTGCCATGGGGTAAAAGTACAGAGGAGGAAGGAAAGCGGGTAGACGTACAGTAAAATGAGCAGGGGACAAGTGCCACTTACGATGTGAATCCCCCCGCAGGAGCATTCCTGCTTCCGCAACAGCCAGAGTGAGCAGTCACCGTCCTCATTCGGGCAGGGGCATGCGCAGAATACAGCACAACGAAGCTCTATCTCTCGCATAGAGAAAAGCGGTCCCGTGTACAGCTCAGGACATTGATCAGGATCTTCAAGCAAGGCTTCGGTAAGGAACTTCTTGTGAGCTAAAGGGGACCAGTAGTCCAGTATGGCCTGTTTGCGGATGGACACACTCGAGCGATATTTTGACAACACTCCGAACGACAGGCGAATGAAACCGCGACGTAAGAGTCACTGTAGTTCTCCATTGCCTTGCATTAGCAAGGAGTATGACGTAACATCGCAAATTATCCGTTGAAATACCTTCGAACGCGGCACGGGTCGAGTGAGGCATGTACAGGGATAAAGAGTCTGCACACCAAAGAACGCAGCACGTCAATGGACAGAAAGAAATTCTTCAAAGAGTTCAACGGGAATCCTGGGATTACACCGGAGGATTTGGCAGAGGCAAAACCAAGCAAACGGGTTCCCCAGGAATACCTTGACTTCCTGAGGACCTTGAATGGCGGCAACGGCTTTATTGGAGGAGAGTATATTGAGCTTTTCAAAGCCGAGGAGTTAAATCAGATCAACGAAAAGTATGCTGCGCACGAGCACGTTCCAGGTATTTATTTGATTGGTAGTAATGGGTCAGGCGAAGCATTGGCCATCGACTCAAGAGAAGGAAGCAACGCGTACATCCTGATCTCTTTTTTGTTCGAGGAGTCCTCAATTATCAAGTTGGGAGAAGATCTTGAAGAGTTTTTCGAACGTATCTATTCGCACGGGTTCTTTGAGTAAGGCAGCCGTGCATCATCCGTGTGTAGAGATGGATCGCTGTACACGAGAGCTAGCCCCGCCCTGCCTGCACTGCGTTTCGGCGGGCAAAGCAGAGATCCCCGCCGTTATCGGGCGGGGCAGGCTTCTCACCATGGGGAGGTAGTAGCCTCGCCTTCACGATGTTTCGGCGAGCAACGGCCCGCATGCATTCTTTACAACAGGCAGGCAGGATTCGCGCCGAAAGTGTCGGGATGAACCTCGATCTTTGATCGCGTCTCCGTCTCACTTCGCTCGTAGTAGCCCCGCCAGGGATCGAACCTGGACCTTAGGTTCCGGAAACCTACATACTATCCATTATACTACAGGGCCAAAATGTCAAAGTTATTTCCTCTGACGGAAACGTTATACTATCCCTGCCTGCCGGCAGGCGGGC
>JAWWBX010000227.1:0-7168 GCA_033720735.1 Saprospiraceae bacterium | reverse complement strand
CTTCGGTGCTGCCCGGAACATCGAGAATGGCGGTTCACTGACCATCCTGGCCACCGCCCTCACAGAGACCGGTTCCAAGATGGACGACGTGATCTTTGAGGAATTCAAGGGCACCGGTAATATGGAACTGCAGCTCGACCGCAACCTGGCCAACAAGCGCTTGTATCCGGCCATCAACCTGACACGTACCAGTACGCGTCGCGAAGAGCTGCTTCTTGACCAGAGCACCCTGCAACGGATGTTCATCCTGCGCAACCATCTGGCCGATATGAAGCCGGATGAGGCCATGGAGTTCCTGCGCAGACACATGCTGGGCACCAAGACCAACGACGAGTTTCTCGTTTCGATGAACAGCTAGACGATCGATGGCTTGGAGACAGACTTTCGAAGTCTGGGAGACTTCGAAAGTCTTCCCGAAATCAGATTTTAGATGTACCTTTGGCGCCCGCTTCTGAAAGGAGGCGTAGTTTAAAGCGGTAACGACATGAAACGTACGTATCAACCATCACGACGCAAGCGTTCGAACAAGCACGGATTTCGTGCGCGGATGAGCTCCAAAAGCGGCCGGAAGGTGCTTGCACGCCGCCGTGCCAAAGGCCGCACCAAACTGTCTGTCGCCGACGAATCGCGCCTGAAGTAATCGCCGGCCCCCACCCGCATTTCCTGTCCCTGCAAAGTCTCTATCTTGCACGGATGTCTGATTCCCGCCTCAGACCATCCGAACGACTGAAACGACGTAAAGCGATCTCAGCACTGTTTGCGCATGGTAATTCAGTGCAGGTCTTTCCCCTGCGGCTTGTCTTCAGACTGGTTGAGCGCCAGGGGCGCTATCCGGCGCAGCTCGCCATATCGGTCCCGCGCAAACGCTTCAAACGCGCAGTAGACCGCAACCTCCTCAAGCGGCGCATGCGTGAGGCATACCGCCACAACAAACATACCCTCTATGCAGCCATCCCCGATCCCTCGCGTCAGTTGGCCCTCATGATCATATACACGAGCGATGAGATCCAGACGTTTGATACCATAGAACGCGCACTGCAACGCGCACTGGACCTGATCATCCACAAACATCTCGTGTGAAGCAGCTCCTGATCTTCCTGCTGGCTTTGATGTGTGCGTGGCCTGCCCACAGCCAGAAGTTTCTGCAGCTCGAAAAATCCGGTTCCCTCAAATCCACACGATTCTACCCGGGTGATGAACTCACCTTTCGGTTGAAGAACGACGACACCGGCTGGTATACGCGCCTGATCTACGACTTCGACCTGGAAAACAATCTCATCCTCGTTCAGGGTCATGAGCTACCGCTTGATTCGATCTCCATGATCCGGCTGCCGCGCACCAAGGCGATGCAAATTGTCGGGGGTGCGCTGCAGGTCGGAGGCATCAACATGATCCTGTTTTCAGCCTACTACTCGGTATTTCGGGACTATGACGCCGACTGGTCGACCATCCTTTCCGGCGTGGCCAACATCGCGGTGGGAACGGCATTGCGCAGCCTGTTTGCCTCCAAGCGCTTCAAACCCGGCAAACGCAAACGCTTGCGGTTGCTGGACCTCAACTTCAGCGCCCCCATACCCAACAAATCCTGACTTCTGACCAGACCAGGCAGCAATCTGTGTACTGCGCGCGTCTATGAGACGATGCACTTCCATTTCTGGATCAGGCATGTCGGGTTTCCGCTGGCAGTGGGCGGCATGATCTATGTGCTGCACGCTTCCTGGCCGGATGCGATCCCGCAATGGATCCGGTGGTACGTGCCCGATGCAATTTGGGCCTTTGCCCTGATGTCGGCCCTGGGACTGATCTGGCACGCTCGCGGGCGAAAGCTTTCGGCATTCTGGGTGACATGTGCCCTGTTTGCCGGGCCGGTGTTTGAATTCTTGCAATGGCAGACTCTGCTACCCGGACACGCAGATCCCGCAGATATCCTGGTATACTGTGCGGGCGGGCTGTGCGCACTGTACCGCCATCGGCGCTCGCGACACGCAACCGTGCATCGTCCATCCGGCATCATTTCCCATCTCGTCGCAGCTTGTACGCTGACCGTATTCGTGATAAGTGCGCTCGCCACCAGCTATGGCTACCATGAGGATTTTGTGCGGATCCGGATGAAGTTCGAATTTGGCGACGAGGCGCTGGTCATGCACAACCTGAATCGCTTTGCGCTGCTCGACTGGCATGTCACTTTGGACGATGCGCGATTGTTCACGTACACAGCATCCGGCACACGCGTACCGGGACTCGGCAGCGATACCCTGTTCTATGACTCGCTGTTTACCACCCATCCCCAATTCCCGCTGACGGTTGACAGCCTCACCCTGGTAAAGGTTTCGTGCCGGATCACGGGGACTAAAATGGGCTACTATTCCGAGCCCCTCAACTAGACGCAGGATCACTCAATCACGGTCCTGCTCACCAAGCAAGAACTGGATCGCCTCGGCATATCCCTGAACCCCGCGTCCGATGATACTCGTCGCACAGACGTCCTCGAGGTAGCTGTGGTGTCGAAACGGCTCACGTGCCTTGATGTCTGAGATGTGGACCTCGACCACCGGCGAGGTGACCGCAGCAACGGCATCCCGCAGAGCAATCGAAGTGTGGCTGTAGCCACCTGGGTTCAGAACGATCCCATCCACCAAAAATCCCAGCATGTGCAACCAGTCGATCAGCTGGCCCTCGTGATTGGACTGATAGTACTCAAGGGTGATCTCGGAAAAGTCCTTCCTCAGATCATCAAGAATCTCATCGAACGTCCGGTTGCCGTAGATCTCCGGCTCTCGGGTACCGACCAGGTTGAGGTTGGGGCCGTTGATAATGGCGATGCGTACGGACATGCAGCGCCGCTAGTTGGCCACCTCTGAGAGGAACTTGATCCGGATCAACTGGATCTCTTCCATGGTGATGTCGTCGTCCTTCAACTCCCTGAATGCCTCTTCGATTCCGTCTGTTTCAGCTTCCATCAGGTAGTCATAGATGTCTTCCTGCACCGCGTCATCGACATTCTCCTCGATGTAGTAGTCAATATCGAGTTTGGTGCCTGAGGACACGATCATGTCCATTTCCTTGAGGAGCTGGTCGAGAGAGATGTGGTTGGTGTAGGCGATATCCTCAAGGGGGATCTTCCGGTCCACACCCTGAATGATCGACACCTTGATCTTGGATTTGTTGGCGACCTGCTTGACCACAAAATCCGTGGGACGTTCGATCTGGTTCTCCTCGACATACTCGCTGATCAGCTCAATGAACGGACGCGCGAATTTCTGAGCTTTGCCGATACTTACGCCGCTGATATTGGCCATCTCTTCCATCGTCACCGGATACTGTGTGGCCATTTCGCTCAGCGAGGGATCCTGAAAGATCACCCAGGGCGGGATGTTCTTTTGCCTGGCCATCTTGCGGCGCAGGTCCTGCAGCATTTTCATCAGGGTCTTGTCGAGAGCGACGGCTTTGCTCGGAGCCGGCTCGTCGCTGATCGCCTCTTCGGAAAAGTCGCGATTGATCGGGATGAGTGCGGGTCTTGGTTTCTTCAGGTACTCCTTGCCACGTTTGGTGACGGTGAGCGTGCCATATTTCTCGATCTCCTTCTTGAGGAGTTTGTGAACGATCGCCTGCCGGAACACCGAGTGCCAGAAAATGTCATCGTGCTCTGCACCCTGTCCGAAGAGTTCGTGCTGGTCAAACCCGAAGTCCTTCTTTTGCTTCCCCTTCTTGCCGATCAGGAAGTCGACCAGGGGGTCGATGGTGAACTGCTCTTTAAGGGCCACGACCGCCTTGAGGGCGAGGACCATTTGCTCCTGCACATCCACCTTTTCGCGCGGATGTTTGCAGTTGTCGCACATGGCTTCGCAGGCATCATCGTTGTACTCTTCACCGAAATAATGGAGCAGATACTTCCGGCGACAGCCGCCGGTCTCGGCGTATGAGGTGATCTCTTCGAGGAGCTGTGCGCCCATCTCTCTCTCCGCCACCGGCTTGTCCCGCAGGAATTTCTCAAGGCGCAGCACATCCTTGTGCGAGAAGAAAGCCACACACCTGCCTTCCATACCGTCACGACCGGCGCGACCGGTTTCCTGGTAATAATTTTCGATGCTTTTGGGAATGTCGTAGTGGATGACGAACCGGACGTCGGGCTTGTCGATCCCCATGCCGAAGGCAATGGTGGCACAGATCACGTCGATCTCTTCCATCAGGAAATCATCCTGCACCCTGGATCGGGTCTTGGCATCGAGCCCGGCGTGATACGGGGAGGCCTTGATCCCGTTGACCTGGAGCGCCTGGGCGATCTTTTCGGTCGACTTGCGCGCCTGGACATAGACGATACCTGACTGGCCCTCCATTGATTTGACCAGTTGTACGATTTCACGGACGGCCTGGTCCTTGGAGCGTTTGGGTCGCACCTCATAGAACAGGTTGTGCCGGTTGAACGAGGAAACGAAATTGTTGACCTCGTCCATGTTGAGGTTCTTGACGATATCACTCCGCACCTTTTCCGTAGCGGTGGCCGTAAGGGCGATCACCGGGATCTCCTCGCCGATCATATCGATCATGGTACGGATGCGACGGTATTCAGGTCTGAAATCATGGCCCCATTCGGAAATACAATGGGCCTCATCGACCGCAACGAATGAGATATCACAGCTCTGGAAGAACTCCAGATTTTCGTCCTTGGTGAGGGTCTCTGGCGCGATATACAGCAGCTTGGTACGTCCTGCCGCAATATCTTCTTTGACCCGTTTGATCTCCGTTTTGTTCAGCGATGAATTGAGGAAATGCGCCACGCTGTCATCCTCATGGTAACCCCGGATCGAATCCACCTGGTTTTTCATCAGGGCGATCAGAGGTGAGATGACAATGGCCGTTCCTTCAGAGATCAATGCGGGCAACTGATAGCACAGTGACTTGCCGCCACCGGTAGGCATGATCACAAAGGTGTCGTGTCCCTCAAGGACACTGCGAATAATCTTTTCTTGTTGATCTTTGAACCCGTCGAAACCGAAGTGTTCTCTCAACGCGCCCTGCAGGTCAACGCGCTCACTCGTCAGCAAATCCACTTGAATGATATTGATATTGTGAAATGATCATGGGAACCCAGGATGGGCGCACATCACGTTCTTACTAAATATACCTAAAATCGCTGTAATAACTGTAATCCGGGGGCGCAAATTGTACGGTATGCGCGATCGCCTCTGCCCCGGGATCGCTTTAGTGCAACACCTGGAGCAGCAATAGGTTCACGCACAAAATCCGTACCTTTGCCGGCTCAAAATTGCCTGAGGGCATGATCGATACACTGTACGATAAACTTGACGCACTGCACGCGGAAATCCGCGAAGCCAAAGTGACTTCGGCCGAAGATCTGGAGCAGTTCCGCATTCGTTTCCTGGGCTCAAAGAACGTCATCAAACCGTTCTTCGGTGAGATGCGCAACGTACCTGCGGATGAAAAACGGAATTACGGTCAGCGGCTCAACGCATTGCGGGCGGCTGCTCAGGAGCGGTACGATGCGCTCAAGAACGGGATCGCCGCCGGCGAGCAGGATACGGGCGCACCGGATCTTGATCTGACTGCGCCGGGCGACCCCTACCGCCTTGGCGCACGCCATCCGATCAGCATTGTGATGCATGAGATCATTGAGATCTTCAACCGCATTGGCTTTGTCGTCGCCGAAGAGCGCGAGGTGGAGGATGAGTGGCACAACTTTACCGCGATGAACACGCCGGAAAATCATCCGGCCCGCGACATGCAGGATACGTTCTACCTGAGCCACGATCCGGGCATGCTGCTGCGCACCCATACGTCCTCGGTACAGGCCCGGGTCATGACCACCCAGCCACCACCCATCCGTATTATCGCACCGGGCCGGGTCTACCGCAACGAAACGGTGTCAGCAAGATCACATTGCCAGTTTCACCAGGTGGAAGGCCTCTATGTCGATGAAGGGGTGTCCTTTGCCGATATGAAGCAAACGCTTTACTACTACGCACGTGCCATGTACGGAGACGACGTGCGCATCCGGCTGCGGCCGAGCTACTTCCCGTTTACCGAGCCCAGTGCCGAAATGGATGTATACTGGGGTCTCAACAATGAAGATGACTATCGCATCACCAAGGGGACGGGCTGGCTCGAGATCATGGGTTGCGGAATGGTCGACCCGCAAGTGCTGACCAATTGCGGGATTGATGCTGACAAGTACACCGGCTTTGCCTTCGGCATGGGCATTGAGCGACAGGCCATGCTCAAGTACCGGATCACCGATATTCGCTCATTCTTTGAAAACGACATCCGCTTTTTGCGGCAGTTCAAGTCGGCCGTGATCTGATCCCGTTATGAAACCATCATTGCCTAAAGGGACCAGAGACTTCCTCCCCGCCGAGGTGGTCAAGCGGAACTATATGTTTTCCGTCATTGAGGAGGTGTTTAAGAAGTACGGGTACGTACCGATCGAGACACCGACCATGGAAAGCCTTGAAACACTGTCGGGCAAGTACGGTGAGGAAGGTGACCGCCTGCTGTTCCGGATCCTGAACAACGGGGATTTCCTCAGCAAGGCCGACGAGGAGGCCCTGGCAGCGCGTGACAGCAACCGGCTCGTACCCTCCATTTCGAAGCGCGGACTACGCTATGACCTCACGGTCCCGTTCGCACGCTACGTGGTGATGCACCGCAATGAACTGCCCTTGCCGTTCAAGCGCTACCAGATCCAACCGGTCTGGCGGGCCGACCGCCCGCAACGCGGGCGCTATCAGGAGTTTTACCAATGCGACGTGGATGTGGTGGGGTCGACTTCGCTCATGTACGAGGCCGAGCAGGTGCGCATCTATGACGAAGTGTTTGCACGGCTCGGACTCCCTGTGACCATCCGTGTCAACCACCGCAAAGTGCTGGCTGGCCTCGCCCAGGTATGCGGTATCGGCGACCAGCTGACCGCCATGACGATCGCTATTGACAAACTGGACAAGATCGGTCCGGACAAAGTCCGCGAAGAAATGCTGGGACGCGGTATCCCCGCAGCCAGCGCACAGCAAGTCCTTACCCTGCTGGAGAACAGTGATTTATCTGCGTTGCCTGAATTGCTCGCCGGATCTCAGACAGGACTGGAGGGCGCCGAGGACCTGTCCGGAGTCTTTGCACTCATCGAAGCGCGCCCACTCACTAATCGATGTGTCTT
>JAWWBX010000226.1:0-7171 GCA_033720735.1 Saprospiraceae bacterium | reverse complement strand
GATTTCTGTCGGTGGTAGTTCTTCGATAATGATGGTCAGAAATGTGTCGCATTCCTCTGCAGTGGACCATAGCGTGTCCATATAGAATCCCGGAGCCGAATAAAACTTATTACCAAATTGTACAGAATCACCAGGGCAAAGGCTGAGAAATACACTGAAATATTTGTGCGGTATTACGACAACGTTCACATGGATGATGGAGTCGCAGCCATTCTGGCCGATAAGCGTATCAATACCCGAAAACACACAATCGGGCCAGGGACACCACAGATCGTTTTCACAAAATTCATACGTCATATGTGTGATGGCCAACGGCAGTTCAACAACTGTAACAACGGCCGTATCCGAACAGCCAAATGCATCGAACGCCACAAACATGTAACTGCCGGGATGCAAGCCGAAGATTTGGCCATTGTATTCTATCCCGTCGATGATCAATGAGTCTACGTTCGGAAGGGGGGTGAGATAAATTGAATCTCCGGCGCATACTTCAAATACAGCCCCGTCATAGCCAGGCAAGAGTTCGGGACGCTCGCTGACCGTGATGCAAGCCTCACTGCTTGTGCCGGATTGATCAGTTGCGGTGACGCAGTAGAATCCGCTCTCCACGGCGAACAGAGACTGCGTGGTGGCACCGGTCGACCACGCATAAGTTGCAAATCCTTTTGAAGCTGTCAGAATGGTGTGCGTGCCATAGCAAAAAGTCGTATCGCCGGTGATCTGCAGCGTGTCAGTCATGCCCGACAGCCCCAGCCAAAAGATCGAGCAGGTGACGCACAAGGCTGTTTTCCAGAGTGATCGGTTCGAACTTGGTATCCCGCAACGCATGATCTACAAATTATCGGATTTGAAGGCGCTTGTCAACCCGCTACCTCATAGCATGATCACAATTGCCATTCCACAAAGCCGTATGCATAAAGTGATGATGGCAGTAGATAGTGTCAAGAGTTACATTAACAGAAGATTATGTATAAGTAATCTTGATCGTGTTGCCGAGAGCTTATTGGCGTATGTTTTGAACTTAGGTCGCACCGCCTGCCCCAAAATGGTGGGCTTTCAGACCCAGCTATACGTCGGAAGCGGCACCGGTCATCAGCCCGGGTAGCACGGCATGACGGTCATCATGCACTGTGATTCTGCCAGTTTGAGTACTTTTCGCCATGCCCTCGGAAGAAATCATTTGGCGCCCCTCACCGGCCACGATCGCCAACGCCCGCTTGACCGGCTATCGCACATGGCTGAAGGAACGGCACGGCATGCATTTCCAAACCTATCATGACTTGTGGCAATGGTCAGTCGAGCATATCGAAACCTTCTGGGAATCCATCTGGGAGTACTTTGGCGTGGACAGCAGTGCACCGTATGATCATGTGCTGCAGGGTAAGATGCCGGATGCCCAGTGGTTTGCAGGGGCCAGGATCAATTATGCTCAACATATTTTTCGCAACGCAACGGACACACACCCGGCTGTCATGTTCAAATCAGAACGTCATCCACTCACCGAGATCAGCTGGGAGGAGCTGACAGATCAGGTTGCGCGACTGCGCACCTTTCTGCGCCGGTGCGGTGTGCAGCCGGGCGATCGGGTCGCGGCATACGTGCCAAACATCCCGGAGGCGACCGTTGGCTTTCTGGCGGCCTGCTCGCTGGGGGCGGTCTGGTCCAGTTGCTCCCCGGACTTTGGTGCGGACAGTGTGATCGACCGGTTTGCCCAGATCGAGCCGAAAGTGTTGATCTGTGTCGATGGCTATCAGTACGGCGGCAAATCGTTTGACAAAATGGATGTGGTGCGGCAGATCGCGCGACAGCTGCCCAGTGTCGAAAAGAGCGTGCTGATTCCGTATCTCGATCCGGAAGCGACAGCCGACGCGCTCAACGGTGGAGAGTTGTGGGATCGCGCTCTGGCTGGTGATCCGGAGCCACTTGCCTACGCGCAGGTTCCTTTCGATCATCCGATCTGGGTGCTGTACTCGTCAGGTACCACGGGCGTACCGAAAGCGATTACCCACAGTCACGGAGGCATGCTGCTCGAACACCTTAAGTATCTGGCCTTTCACAACGATGTGCATCGGGGTGAGCGGTTCTTTTGGTTCTCGACCACCGGCTGGATGATGTGGAATTACGTACAGGCTGCCATGTTGCACGGGGCGACGATCGTGCTGTATGATGGCAGTCCCGGATATCCCGATCTGGATGTGTTATGGCGGCTTGTTCAGGATACCGGTATGGAACATTTTGGAACGAGCGCCCCTTTCCTGATCGCTTGCATGAAAGCAGGTTTATCGCCGAAGATGCGCTTTGACTTCAGCAGGCTTCGATCCGTCAGTTCGACCGGAGCGCCGTTGCCGCCTGAAGCCTTTGACTGGGTCTTCGCGCACGTTGATTCCGATATCTGCCTGTGGAGCATGAGCGGCGGTACCGATGTGTGCACCGCCTTTGTGGGCGGTTGTCCCGAGCTGCCATTGCACCGTGGCGAGATCCAGTGCCGGGCCCTGGGATGTGCCTTGTACGCCTACAATCCGGCTGGCGAGCCGGTTGTGGGTGAGGTGGGCGAGATGGTGATTACCAGGCCGATGCCGTCAATGCCGGTGTTTTTCTGGAATGATCCCGGCAAGCAACGGTATCGGGCCAGCTACTTCGACCACTATCCCGGGATCTGGCGTCACGGTGACTGGGTGGAGATCTCGCCACATGGGGGGCTTACGATGTATGGCCGCTCCGACGCCACCCTCAACCGGCAGGGTGTGCGGATCGGTACGGCCGAGATCTACCGGGCACTCCATGGCATCGAGGCGGTCAGGGATGCACTGATCGTGCACCTTGATGAACGCGACTACATGCCCTTATTCGTCGTTTTGAACCCGGGCTACGCGCTCGATGCCGACTTGCGCAAAGAGATCAAGGCAACCCTGCGACAACGCTGTTCGCCTCGGCACGTACCGGATGAGATGATCGCCGTTGCTGATATTCCCTACACGATCAGCGGTAAGAAAATGGAGGCACCGGTCAAGAAGATCCTGTCGGGACAGCCGGTGACAACGTCCCTCAATCGTGATGCGATGCGTAATCCGGAAGCAATGGATTTCTTCATCGCCATGGCCGGCAAGTTGTGACCTTGCTATGACTTCCGTGCAAACGTCTGCGTCACCGTTCTGAACATGGCAAGATTCTCGGTGAACGCATCGATGGTGGTACCGACGATGAGATAGTAGAGTGATTCGCCGAAAAGCATCGTCTGAAAGACAAGCTTGCGGCTGCGGGCCCTGCTGTCGGTGCCATAGGCCACAAGCTCGATGCCGGGCATGCCATCGATCTCGACCGTTCGGGTCTCTTCGATCACGATGTCGCCCAGGGTCGGCATTTGTCGCAGGCGCGATTCGGCGAATGCAGCACGGTCTTCAATGGTCATTTCGGCAATCGAAGAGCCGACCATCAGGGCCGTCTTGTCGGTAGACTGGGTAGGAGCTTGCCCGTCCACGGTAAACATCATGGTGTTGGCCAGGACATTGGCGAGCTGCAGCTTGCTCGGCCCGGTATCGATCGTGAAGTTGAGCGCTTGCAGGGGGTCCGCGTTCCGTGCCGGATCGTGCACCACCGAGAGCACTGCATCTCGGATCGCCTGCGCTTCCTGCCCGGAAAGGTCATCGGGATGCACGCCGTTGATCATCACCACGCCGTCGTCGGTGTCAAGCCCGAGAATATACTTGGTGAAGACCAAACCGTACGCGGGCTGCTCGGCGTCGATCAGAAAGGCATCACGGCCGTTGATGACCAGACTTTCCTTGCGCGTCATGCGCATGCCCTGCGTCCGCATCGCCTCCGGGGTAAAGGCGTCAAGCAGGGTGCCGAAATTCCCCGGAATGTCCATGACCATGATCGAAGATCCGGTCGAGTCCTGTTGAAAACCGGTGAAGTTGTTGGAGGGCACAAATCCAGGCGGAGGGATGAGACTGACCTGAGTGCCTGTCACAGCGATATGTTGCGCGCTGAGCTCATTCGACAGGCTGCGTCGCGCCGGTGTTTGGCTGCATGCCACCTGGATCATGATCCCGGCCAGGACCATGCCGAGCAGCGTTTGCAAGGGTCTTGAGTTGTGCACCTGGATGACAGTTATGCAGCCAAAGATGCAATTTTATCAGGCGCCTGTCACAGGTTGGACGCAAGAGCTTCACGGACAAAATCCTTGAGCACATCAACCTGATCGGCACCCAGTCGCTCACCGAGTTTGCCGGCGCGATAGGCTGTCAGCATGATCAGGATGGCCAGCGGCAGTGCCAGGACCAGGTATGAAAATTCGCCCAGCATCCACCGCGAAACACCAAATGCCGACACAAAGAATCCGGTAGCTCCGACGGAAAAGTAAATGAACATGAACAGGGTCCAAACTGCCGGTCTTGGCCCGATCAACCCTCTCACCATACTGTGGTGCGGCATCTCTTCATCGGGTTCGACCCGAAAGTTGAGCTGAGGTGACCAGTAGTGACGATCGCGTTGCGGAACATCCAGAACGACATGATTGTCGATGACATGACCGACCACCGGGGCGTGGCTGTCCTTGAGGCGCCTGGTGATCCTTGCGAGCACCTGGTCCGGGGTGTACAGGACAGAAAAAGCAAACCGGGGACGGATGTACGTGATGCTTTCAAAACCAGTCATCGCTTGAAAATAGTAAAGGCCGGTGGCTGATGAGATCCCGTGCCATCATTTGACGCCAATGCAGTGCCGGTGGTCGTTCGGGATCATGTATCTTAACATGAAAATCAAACGCAGCCATGGAAGACCCGAAAATGCAATCCCTCAGCCCGGAGGTCTATGACCTGTTTGACAAGTATGTCCACAGTAAGATCGAACGTCGCGAGTTTGTGGAGCGGCTGAGCGTCTATGCAGTCGGCGGACTCACAGTGCCAGCCATTATGAATTATCTGCTGCCCCGCTATCAGGAGACACTGCAAGTACCAGCCAACGATCCGCGTCTCAAATCAGAATATGTCCAATATCCCTCTCCAAAGGGTGGCGGAACGATCCGGGGCTTGCTGAGCCGTCCTGCTGACGCCGACGGCAAGCTGCCTGGCATTGTGGTCGTACATGAGAACCGCGGGCTCAATCCGCATATCGAAGATGTCTGTCGCAGGGCCGCGCTGGCAGGGTTTGTCGCCCTGGCTCCCGATGCTCTGAGTCCGCTGGGAGGCTATCCGGGCAATGATGATGACGGGCGGGCGCTACAGCGTCAGCGTGACCGGAACGAGATGCTGGAAGACTTCATCGCGGGTTTCCACTATCTGCGCATGCACGAGGCCTGCACGGGCAACGTCGGTGTCGTGGGATTTTGTTTTGGAGGCTGGATCTCCAATATGATGGCCGCGCGCGTGCCCGAATTGAAAGCCGCCGTACCTTTCTACGGAGGGCAGGCACCGACGGATGAGGTCGCTGCGATCCAGGCTCCGCTGCTTCTGCATTATGCCGAGCTCGACGAACGTGTGAATGCAGGATGGCCTGAGTATGAGGCAGCCCTCAAGCAGCACGGCAAAGATTATGTCGCGCATATGTACCCGGGCGCCAGGCACGGTTTCCACAATGATTCGACACCCCGCTACGATCAGGACGCGGCCAAACTGGCCTGGGATCGCACGGTGACATTCTTCAGGGAGCATTTGAAATAACCCGGTTCAGCGTCCGAGGCTGAGTATGCGGCTCGCTCCGCGTACAACCAGTAAAAAGACCAGGGTGCCGATGATCAGATCCGGGATTTGCGACCGTGTGAGAAGGACCAGCAGTCCGGCAGTGATGACACCGGCATTGATGATCATGTCGTTGGAAGTGAAGATCATGCTGGCCCGGATGTGTACTTCCTTCGTGCGCATTTTTTGCAGGAGATAGAGACATAGCAGGTTTGCCCCGAAAGCAAGCACTGAAACGCCGATCATAACAACGAAGTCCGGAAGATGATCGGGACGAAGAAATCGTCGGATGACCTCCATCAAGCCAAGTACAGCCAAAGCTAGTTGAACGTACCCTGCAATACTCGCGACTCGTCGTTTGAAAAGCACGGATCTGCCAACTGCCACAAGAGCCAATGCGTAGACAAAGGCGTCGGCAAGCATGTCGAGACTGTCGGCAACCAGCCCCATAGACCAGGAGATCAGCCCCGCAGTCATCTCAACACCGAAGAAGATGAGGTTGATGGCCAGCACTATCCGCAGTACGCGGCGTTCGTTGTCCTTCTCGTGCATCTCCGGGTTGACGACTTCACGCGTTGTCAGATATGCTTCGCCTAATTCAAGTGATGCCAGGGCACTGGCAATTTCCTCGATCGGTCCATCGTGATATACTCTCAGAAGTCGCTCGTCCAGGTTGCAATGCACGGCCGCAACACCGGGCAACATATCCAGTTTGAAGCGGATTGCCTGCTCCTCGGCGGCGCAATCCATCCTGGTGATGTGAAATACACTCTCCTTGATCATGTACGCTCAAGATACGGGTTGCTCAAATGCCCCCGCAGACTACTCATCTACCTGGGTATGGCATGTGAGACTCCTGCACTTTGCAGGCGTATTGCAGATGAAATCAACGATCATGAAGGCCATGCAAGACCTCATTGCTGTTTCAACCGCACTGCCGGCGACCTCGGTGTGGCAGCGCCTGCAGGGAACACTGCGCCGCGTCAATTGGCTGGCGATCTCGGTGGGCCTGGTATTTCTCTGGTTTGGAGCGCTCAAGTTCTTCCCGCAACTCAGCCCCGCCGAGGAGCTTGCAAGGGCGACCATGTCGCGCCTTACACTCGGGATCGTAGCGCCGGATACCTGTCTGAGACTGCTGGCAGGGTTCGAGACGGGTTTAGGCCTCGGTCTTATCTTCAACATCAGGAGAATGTGGATGGCACGCCTGGGTATCCTGCACCTGATCTGCACCTTTACCCCGGTGCTCATGTTCTCTGATCAGATCTTTACTGACGCACCATTCGGGTTGACGCTCACCGGCCAGTACATCATCAAGAACGTGGTCCTGATCAGTGCCTTGCTGGCGATGTCCAACCATCGCTCTTCATAACCTTGCTGTTGTTAGTCCCGAAGCGGATGGATCACGAGCTCATAGGAATTGTGGCTGGCAAGAGCGAGCAGATCAGGATCGTTGTGCACGTGCCGCATGGAAAAGAACAAACCATCTTCAATCG
>JAWWBX010000225.1:0-7242 GCA_033720735.1 Saprospiraceae bacterium | reverse complement strand
CTGGTCGGCAAGCGCATTGGCGTGGCAGGTGATGAGCCTACCTGTGGGCAAATGGCAGATATTCTCAGTGAGGCACTTGGTGAGCAAGTCATCTATCAGGAGGTCACGCCCGCTCAATACCGGAGTTTTGGCTTCCCGGGTGCGGATGATCTTGGCAATATGTTCCAGTTTTACCGGGACTTTGAGGAGGATTGTTGTGAGATCCGGAATGTGGAATTTGCGGGCAAACTCAATCCCGAACTGCAGGACTTCAGAACCTGGGTGGCTGCCAACAAGGACAAGCTCGCGAGTGAGTGATCGGTGCGTCGGTGACTCGGTGATTCAGTGCGTCGGTGTGTCGGTGATTCAGTGCGTCGGTGTGTCGGTGACTCGGTGACTCAGATGCCAGACTGCTTACGGTTTCGGGTTCAGAGTTTCGTGTTTCGCGTTGACGCTACCACACTACTCCCTACGCCCTAATCTGCGCTCTCTGCGGTAAATAGACGCCAGACTAATCAACCAGAATGGCGCCTCCGGTCTTCAACAAGATTGCACCGGTGTTCCAGACGCCCGTCGTACCGGCGTTGTGCAGATGGATCGTGCCGTAGTTTTCTATGAGGTCCTGGAACTCATTCCTCAGGTTTTCCAGTACTGACTGTTGTATCGTCAGGGTTCCGTTCGCCGCGTTTAGGACGTGGCCGAAATTCCTGAGGCCGTACTGCTCCGCGCTGGAGACGAGCAGAGTCCCGGCATTGTCTAACAGATCAGCTGCACCATTAAAGATTCCGCTGCCCGACACATTCAAGATGATCATTGACGCACCGGACAGATTACTGAAAGTTGCATCATTGTACAACCCGTGATCGGATGCCCCGTTGATCGTAATACTTCCTGCATTTGTGAGAGGATGTCCCGCGCGCACGTAAATACCATATCCGGGATGATCCACCCCGGAAGTGTCTACTACAATCACGCCTGACGCCTCGTTCAGAATATATCCATTATTGTAAATACCGTCATCCGACGCCTGGCTGACATGGATGAGCCCGGCATTGAACACGCTGTCATTCAGATCGTTATTGATGCCGTAGTCCCCAAATCCATCTCCGGGCGAGAGGATTTCGATCGTCGCCCCGGATTGATTCCAAAACTTGTTCCTGTTATTCAGACCGATCTCGCTGCCACCAATGATGGAAATATGACCGCCGGAGTAGTTGGTGGCAATCCCCGAGTTCTCCAGGCTGAAGTTGACCGCCCCGTTGATGACGAGATTGCCGTAATTGTTGAGGAAGTCGTTGGATCCGTTGCGAAATCCATAGCTCGCAGAATTGCTGATCTGAATGGTGCCCGTATTATAATTCGTGACGGTCCCGGTATTGTACACACTGTGATTGGACGATCCGTCGATGATGATGTTTCCGTGGTTATACAAGGTGTCATTGGTTCCCGTCACAATACCGTAGTCCCCGGCATTGGTGATGGTGATGACGCCGGTCGTATCGTTGGTGAACACTCCGTAGATCAGAAGCCCATAGAATCCGCTGTTGGTGATCTCCAATGAGCCACGATTGATCACCTGGCTGGAACTTCCTGCTGCGTCGAAGGCGGTACCGGTACTATTGGCGATCGTCAATGTGGCACCCTCGTGAATGGTAAAGACGGCATCGTAGCCCGAGATCTTGATGTTTCTGACGGTGTAGTTGCCGGCCAAAAGATCAACGAGGTTGCCGAAACCGATCTCAAGATCGTCACTGACACCCGGGATCCCGTCAGGATTCCAGTTGGCAGCATCTCCAAACGCGTTGGTACCGGCTCCGCCATCCCAGACTTTGGTCTGCGCAAAGGTTGTTGATACCCAGGAAAAGCATAGAAAGAAGAAGATGTGTTTGACGTTCATGCGGTTGAATCAGCGCGCAATGATACTGCTTTCAACGTAACTCGGAGTGTTAGTGCGTCCGGGCGTCCGTGATTCAGATACCAGACTACTTGCGGTTTTGTGTTGAGCGTTCCGAGTTCTGTGTAGTGATATTGTCTACGACCTACTGACTACTGCCTACTCATTGTCCTGCACCGATTCTGCGCGGTACAATCAATGAATGAATCAATCAATGAATGAATCAATGATCACAACCTGACCATCACCCCGCCCACGGCATTCAGCCCGAAGCTGTCGTAGCGCAGCCAGCGCTGCCGGTTGTTGTCGGCGAGGTTGTTGACACGCGCGAAGACCCCGATAGCCTCGGTGATGTAGTAGTCCGCACCCAGACTTACATCAAACAGCGTGTTGAGATTGACGACTTCCTCGTCTTCATTGAGATATGGCACTCCGTCAGCCACAAAGAGATCGGCCTTGAGGCGGAGTCTGCGGTCAGTGGTCAGATAGTTGGCATACAGCCGGAACTCCAACTCGGGCAGGTGCCAGGCCTTTTCCTGTTGGTCAAGATCATAGTGGAGCCAGGCCCCGATCGCGCCAACTTCCAGTTGTTCAGAGGGCTGGGCGCGCAACACACCTTCGACGCGCACCACAGTCCCGTCGTCGTAGACAGGTTGGAATTTGCGGCTGTCGTTGGGATCCGTCAGGTAAAGTGCCAGGTCTTTGGTATCAGACACATTGAGGCGCCCTTCATATTCAAAGACCTTGAGCCTACCCTTGAAGCCGCCGTAGTATCTTGTGTAGCGGGTGTTGCGAATGTCCCGGATGCGTTCGCTGATGTATGGGTTGTAGTCCGACAAAGCCAGAAAATTGTTTTTGCGCAGACTGCCTTCTGCCCCGATAAACGCGATGAGCTGATTGCCGGACAGCTTGCCCGACGCCTCGATCTGCGGGAAGAAATAGAACTCGTCGTCACTTGAAGCGATGTTGGCGCCTACTTGCACCCTGTAGCGCTGGTCGCGCAATGAGAAGGCCGGCTGCAGGAAGAAATTGTGCAAATCTCGCTTGGCAGTGTCCTTCAGGGTACTGAAGTCGGTGATAATGCGGAGTGAGACGGGTGTTTTGGTGGAGATCCATTTTTCGCCGAATACGTCCAACTGGAAGCCATTCTCACGTGTGGCCTGGTCATCCTTGTGATTGTAAACGGCGACCTCAGCGCTGTAGTTGATGTCCCCTTGCAACCGCTCGTTGTTGCTGATCCCGGCCCGACCACGGAATGTTTTGTACTTGCGTTTGTTGTCGACATACAATCTGAGATCAGTCGGGTCAATACCATACAGATAGTAATCATCGAAGCTGTAAGACAGATCGCCACTGACGGACATGGCTGGCGACGAAAAGTAGTTGCCCGTCACCATGATGTCATTGTCGATGTAGTGTTTCAAAGGGGTATCCGTGTCGTTGGCGCTGCGATGCCTGAGTCCGACGCCCATTTCCAGGCCATCGGCCGGGTTGAAGAAATAGGAACCATCCACCAGCAGGGCGTTGGGGATACCATAGCCGGCACGCACGAATCCCTGATAGGATGGCTCGGGTTTTTCCGGGCGAATGGCCAGGGGGCGGATCGACGGAGCCGGATAGCTGATGGCCGGATTATCTACTGACACACGATATGTGTAGGTCCGCAGGGTGGTATCAAGTTCGGGCAATTGCGGGATGATGCGCAGCTTGCGGGCATCGGCAAGGCGTGCATCGAAATTCTTGATGACCTCCACTTCCTGGCCTTCGAGTTCGGTCTGACCCATGATCGGTGTAGCGATCAGTGAGAGGATACATGCGATGACGGTGTATCGGCTATTGGTTCTTTTCATGTTGTGTCGTGTCAAGTTCGATGGAATCCTTGAGCGTCGGCTTGATGCGACTTTGTTCAGCCTGCAGCTTTTCAATGGCGTCGAGCTTGCGTCGCGCTTCCTCAACAATGCTGCTGTCACCTTTGAAGTTTTCGATCAAAGCCTCCAGCGGTGCACGTGCATTAAACAGGTCATTGCGGTCCACGTAGATGTCGGAAAGCAACAGCAGGCTCTTGGCCACCCAGAACGGATAGTTGGAGCTCTCGCGGTTGGCGCTATGACAAAGGCGTTCGGCGATATCGAGTTGGCGGCGGAGATAGTAGATATGCGCGATGAGATAGCGCGCTTCTGCAGTGAGCACGTTGTTGCTGGTCCGGACGACTTCATTCAGCCGCTGAAGCGCTTCGTCGTATGCGCGTGCGGAGTAAGCCGTCTTACCGAGATAGAACAGGGCTTCTGATCGCTCTTCTCCCGACGCACCGCTATACTCGGCCACCGCCGACGCCGCACTGCGGGTGGCCGCAGCCTGATTCGTCCGATAGGCACTCCGCATCAGCCCCAGTTGTGCCTGGTATCGTTCGGCCGGGTCGTTGGTGATCTCAACCAGGCGTTGGTAGTACTGATAGGCCGCAGCAAAATCGGCCTGGTGGTGATAGCTGAGGGACGCAGCTTTCTGCAGTGCTTTTTGGTAATAGTTGCTGTTGCCGCGGCGAACGACCTGATCATAATCAGCCACTGCCGCATCGTACTGTTTGAGGATTGCATGGGATTCGCCGCGCAGATAGTGCGCAGCAATGACATTGATCCCGTTCGGATATTGCTGCAGATAGGCGTTGAAGAGATTGATGGCACGCTGATAGTTGCCATTCTCATAGCCGATCTCGGCGGCTCTGAAACTCACGCTGTCTTTCTTGATCTCCGAGACCTGGTAGCCAGGGAGAGACTCCACATAGGCAAAGTATTCGGTTGGGCGTGCCAGGTCCTGCACATAGATCTCTTCCAGGGCGCTCAGTGCTTCTTGCGCTTCGGATGCGTCGGGATTGCTGCCGAGCACCTTTTTGTAGTATGCGATGCTCGCATTGAGGTCCCCGTTGTTGTAACTGATGAGACCCAGCCGCAGATGGGATGCGTTTACCAGATCCGAAGAAGGATAGGTCTTGACCAACCGGTTGAGTGCTACCAGCGCTTTGTCGGCACTGCCCATTTGCTGATAGGTGACCGCAGCATTGAATAAGGCGTCGTCGGCAAACTGCGAACTCGGATGCTGGCGCACGAGGTCTTCGAGCTGGAGGATCTTGTCCAGCGGGTTGCCGAGTAAACCCTGGATCATTGCCTTCTGAAATTTGCCGTAGACGTAGCCGTACTTCTGCAGATCGATGGAGGCCTGGTAGAACCGCACCGCCTCTTGGTACCGGTTGCGCTTGTACAAACAATCACCCGCACGCAGTTGGGCATCCGGCAGGACCTGATGCATGTAATAGGGATCCGAAAAGTCTGCGCGATTTTGCCTGATGCCGGCGATGGCCTCCTGAAAATGTCCAAGTGCTGTGGCGTAGTTCTTGAGTTTCAAATAGTTATAGCCCTGGTTGTAGTTGGCGACCGGCTCGGAGCTTTCCACGGGCAGATCCTGCCGGTTGCGGGCGAGCGTGAAGTACTGGCTGTAGAAGTTGATGCTCTCCTGAAACCGCCCGTCGGCATGGGCGATCTCGGCGCGCCAGAACAAACCCTGTGCGGAATAAGCCGGGTTGAGCGGATATGTCTGTACCTCGGCCAGCGAACGATCCGCAGCGGCCGGATCACCATCAATCAGCAGTTGCATGCCGCGCAGGAGGCTCAGGCGCTGATATGCTTCCTTCAATGTTGGTGAGAGGCTGGGGATCGACCGGAGCGTTTCCAGAGCGGACGCATAATCGCGCGTGTTCTCAAAGACGTCGCGCAGGATGCGTTGGGCTTCGGCGTAGTACGGCGAGGCCGAGGTGATCGGGTCGAGAGCCTGGATGGCCTCAAAGTCGTAGTCGAGCTCGGCCGACAGTTTGCCGTAGTTGAAGCGCGCCTCTTCGCGCAGGGCGGGGTCAAAGTGCATTTTCGAGACCGACCAGAACGCGTTGCGCGCACTTCTTGTATCCCCTTGCTTCAGATAACAATCGGCGAGATAGAAGTTGGCGCGTTGACCCAAGATCGTGGCTTCCTGCGCGATGTTGAGGAAGTTGTCGATGGCCTTGTCGCACTGGCCCTGATCGTATTGGACAAATGCCAGCTGAAAGAAATCCTCGGCGCGCATTTTGCCCGAGCGGGACTCATAGTACTCGAGGTGGGGCAGGGCAGCGGCATAGTTGCCCTGTTCGAAGTGGGCCTGTCCCACCAGATGGTGAATGTCCTGCAGATTGTTGACACGCGGGCCATTCAATACGCGCTCTCCGTAGGTCACCACGTCATCATAACGCCCCTGCGCAAAGTAGATTTGCGTAATGTAGTAGGGAACGTAGGCTTCGTATTTCTGGGAAGGAAGCACCCGCTCGAAGCTGAGCAGCGCGGCTTCGTAGTCCGCCTCGAAGAAGCGGCACATCCCGTAGTAGTAGTTTGCCGGATAGAAAAAGGCGTCACGTTGCTCCTTGATGCGGGCGAAGGCAGACTCTGCTTCTGCAAACTCCTGTTTGACGAAATGGCTGTAACCCTGCCGGAAGGTGACTTCGGACGATTGAGCCTGAGTGAGCTCCCGGTGATCGATCAGCGCGTAGTAGGTCAGCGCCTTTTCGTAGTTGTTTTTGTCGAAATAATAGTGCGCGATCTCCAGTGTGGCTTCTGTGGCGATCGGATCCGGGCGGGTCGACTGGATAAAATCGAGGACCATCAACTCGGCCTCCGGCAGCCCGTGGCGGACGGCGGATTTGGCGCGGTTGAGTTGTGCCCTGGTACGGAGTAAGGCAAATTCTGGTTCGTTGATCGGCAGGTCGAGGTTCAGCACCTCTTCAAAGGCCTCGAATGCCTGACCATACAGACCGGCGTCAAAGTACGCCTGGCCTTCCATGTACATGCCGTGTGGGTCGGCATCAACGGCCGTGCGTTGTGCGACGGCCAACAGCGGGGCGAGGGCCAGAATGAGGAAAAGTATCAGGTAGCGCATAAGGCCCGGATTGATCAATCAACACTTAAATGCATTTTCATATGCGTGCATTGTGCTCCCATGCAATTTAATCAAAGATTAACGCACATTTTAGCACAACTGCTAAGGTATGAATAACTTATAAATTAAAAGTAGTGTTCATGTGTTTACCCTGAACGCGTAGCGTAGCGGAGTCGTTCAGGGTTCACGTGACTGGTGACTGGTGACAGCAGACTGGTGACTGGCGACTGTAGACTGATGACTGGCGACTGTAGACTGATGACTGGCGACTGTAGACTGATGACTGCCTACTTCTTAAACTCCGTCACCGTGGTCTCGATGATGGCGCAGCACTCCTCCATTTGCTCCCGGGTCATGATCAGCGGCGGTGCGAAGCGGATGATATTGCCGTGCGTAGGTTTGGCGAGAAGGCCGTT